>CAZXOC010000223.1:0-12711 GCA_964642165.1 uncultured Planctomycetaceae bacterium
CCGCGCGCCTGCAGCACTGGATGGACCTGACGAACGTCCTGAGCGTCGCGCCGTGGATGGAGCGCCCGGCCTACACGGTCGGCGTGGACCGCCCCATGCCCCTGCTGCACCTGATCAACGGCGGCGAGAACGCCGCGAAGATGCTGTAGGCATCGCGGCGCCGGGTCTCGGCGAGGGGAATGCCGCCGACCGACCGGCCTGCTGCGTTTCCCTCCGGCCGCACCGCTCAGTCGCGCCCCCGGCACACGAAGCAGAGGATGGGCTCGCCGGTCCCCGGGCGCGGGCGCCGTCCTACGGGATACGCCGAAGCGCGAATCGCCTGCTGCGCTCGCCGGTGATCTCGATGTCCAGTCGCCATCGCGGGCGGGGCAGGGTGTCGCCGGCGCGGTCGGCCCACTCGATCAGGACGACGCCGTCGGCGAGCATCTCGCCCATGCCCAGCTCGGCCAGCTCCGCCGAGGGGTCGGCCATGCGGTAGAGGTCGAGGTGGTGGATGGTGACGCGCCCGGGGTACTCGCGCTCCAGGACGAACGTGGGGCTGGCGACCAGGCGCTCGTCGTCGAGCCCCAGGCCGATCGCGATCCCGCGAACCAGGACGGTCTTGCCCGCGCCGAGCGGGCCGATGAGCCCCACGCAGTCGCCGGCACCGAGCCGTCCGGCGAGCCGCCGGCCCAGGGCCTTCGTGCCGGCCGGGCTCCGCGTGTCGAAGACCTCCGCGTCCATCACGTGCGGTGTTCCCATCCCGTGGGGTCGAGCGGATCGCGCCGGCCGTCCGGCCGAACGAGCACGAGCTCGCCGCCTTTCACGACGGTTCCCACCCGGGCGACGGGCACGCCGATCGGCTGGCTCGCCACCAGGCGGTCCGCCTCGTCCGGCGGCAGGGCGAACAGGAGCTCGTAGTCCTCGCCGTCGCCAATCGCGGCCGCGAGGGGATCTTGGGCCGCCCGGGCGTCCGGGTGGATCGGCACGGCGGCGGCGATCACGTCCGCGCCCGTGCCCGAGGCCGCGCAGACGTGCCCGAGGTCGGTCGACAGCCCGTCGGACAGGTCGATCATGGCGTGGAGCCGGCACGTGCGGGCCAGGGCGCGCGCCTCGGCGATCCGCGGCGTGAAGGTCAGGTGTCGCTTCGTGCGCCAGGCCCCGCCGAGCGAGCCGGTCACGCAGATGGCGTCGCCGGCGCGGGCGCCGCTCCGGAGGATGGCCCCGCTCGGCCCCGGCCGGGCGAAGGCCGTCACCGTGACGGCCAGCGGGCCCGACCAACTGCCCACGTCGCCGCCCACCAGCGGGCAGGCCAGCTCGTCGGCGAGCCGGCGCATCCCGGCGTAGATCGCCTCGGCGTCTTCGCGGGCGAAGCCCTTGGGCAGCGCGACGGTGGCGACGGCCGCCAGCGGCTCGGCCGCCATCGCCGCCACGTCGGACAGGCCCCGCGCCATCGCCTTGCGCCCCGCCGCTCGCGGGCCGTGCTCCGAGAGCACGAAGTGCACGCCGTCCAGCACCTGGTCGGTGGTCACCAGCACGCGCTCGCCGCCGCACGTGACGACGGCCATGTCGTCGCCCGGCCCGACGGGCACGCGCGCCGGGTCGAACGCGCTCTGCGAGCGAATCCACTCGATGAAGGAGGACTCTCGCATCAGTCGCTGCCCTCCGGCGCTTCGGGGGTGCTCGCGCGCTGGGCGTGTTCGCGCCGCAGCGCCCGAACGTCGCGTCGCGGCCGGGCCCAGACGCGCTCCACGGCGGCCTGCACCACCTGGAGCGCCGCCTGGTAGTCGGGGTCGGCCCGGTCCCGGTAGACGGCGCTGCCGCACTTGCCCGTCCCGCCGGCGGCCCCGGCCAGCGGCGCGGCGAGGAAGAGGCTCCGCCGCGGCCGGTGGATGTCGAGCCAGTCCAGGCGCGAGACGTCCGCGGACTTGTGGCAGGACGAGCATCGCTTGCCGTGGATTGCCGCGATCTTCCCCGCCAGCGCGCGGTCGTTCGGCATGTCGTACGGCGGGGCCGCCGGGCGCTTGTTGAGGAACCGATCGTGGTACGGGGCGTTGAGGTCGATCCAGGTCACCAGCCGCAGCCAGTCCTCGCGGCCGAGGCGGACGCGCTTCCCGTGCCGCTCCCCGCGGAGCACGTGGACGAGCCTGCTCTTGTGGGACCCGAACGCCAGCGGGGGCGTGACGGCCGCGGAGTCGTTCTTGTTCGCGCAGGACACCAGGCGGGGGCGTCGTGTGGCGACCAGTGTGTCGTAGGCGCGGTTGTGCTGCGGGGTGAGTCCGCCGGAGAGGTCGAGCTCGGCGGCGGGCTTGAGCCCCGAGTGGCAGCGGGCGCAGTGGCGGTCGAGGACCGGCTGGACGTCGCGCAGGAAGCTCATGGCCCCGGTGCCCCACGGCGGGGGGACGGGCCGGCGCGGCGCCCGCACGGGCGGGCCCTGTCCGCCGCCGGCGGGCGGGGCCTTGGCCCGGGTCTCGTGGCAGCCGACGCAGCCGCGGACCTCCCCGCGCTGGAAGCTGACGAACGACCGCATCCGCCGCAGCTCCATGTGGTCGCCGTCGAGGAGCTGGAAGTAGACGGCCGTGTCCGGCGGCACGCGGAAGCACGCGCTGCCGTCGGGTTCGACGGGCACCGTGCCGATGACCCGCGCGGGCGTCCAGTTGACGCCCCGGGCCTTGGCGTCGGTCTCGTAGCGGCGGCCCCCGTGCGTGTTGTCGTACGGCCACGGCAGGCGGCTGGAGACGCGGACGTAGCGCACGCGCCGGGGGTCGAGCCCATCCGCGCCGTGGGCGGCTTGGCGGACGACGCAGACGGCGTGGTCGTCGTTGGGGTCGGTGGCATCGGACAGGACGGGCGGCCGCCGGCGGGGCCTCAGCGGGATCGGCGCGAAGCACGAGATCCCCGCGTCGCGGTAGATCAGCTCCTTCGTGCCGAACACGTCGAGAAGGTAGAGGGCGTAGCCGGTGGGGTCGGTCTGCTTGCCGTAGGTGTAGGAGACCAGGAAGAAGCTCTCCGACAGCGGCCAGGGCGTCATGTAGAAGCCGCCCCGGTCCGGCACCCCGCCGGCGGGGACGGGCTTGCCGGACATGCCGCCTTCGGGCGGGCGCACGCCGGGCGTGACGATCCGGATCCCCGCGGGGGTGTTCATGCCGACCTGGGGGTCGATGATCACGACCGGCCCGGCGGGGAGCGTGTGGTGGCCGGTGGCGACGGCGACGAGCTTTCGGCTGCCGGGAATGGACCGCGCGTCCTCCAGCGCCCACGGCTCGTTGAGGTGCTGCTTGAAGAGGGCGTCGGCGCGGGTGCCGTCGGGGCGGATCGTCCAGAGGCTCTGGATGTGCGCCCATCCGCGCTCCTGGTACTCCCATCGCGTGTAGCCGATCGTGCCGTCGTCGAGCGTGTGGGGCAGGTAGTCGCCGTCCTTCGTCGCGCTCAGCCGGCGGATGCCGCTGCCGTCGCCGCGCAGGACGTAGAGGTTGCACGAGGTCTCGTCCTTGTCGTACTCGTTGCACTGGAGGGAGTAGCCGCATCGCTCGGAGACGAACGCGACGTCGCCGTTCGGCAGGTAGGTCGGGTCCAGGTCGCTCCACTCGCCGCGCGTCAGTTGGCGCAGGTGGCGCCCGTCGATCCCGATCTCGAAGAGGTGCGTGGGCTCCACCGTGCGGCGAAGGTCGTAGTTCGTCCGGCGGTCGCGCCACCCGTCGGGCGGCTGGGGGGCCTTCTTCCTCGCGTAGCCGAACACCACGCGCGTGGCGTCCCACCAGAGGTCCATCCCATGGACGTGGCCGGGCCCCAGGGCGCCGTTCAGCAGGGCCCGTACGCGCCCGTCGGGCGAGACCGGGGAGAGGACGCAGAGGTCCCCCCCGGGGCGCGACACCCACGGCATGTGGTTCAGGCAGACGTCCGGGTAGGTCTCCTGGGTGAAGCGCTTGACGAAGAGGAGCTTGTCGAAGCCCAGCAGCGGGTTGGCGAAGGCCAGCCGCCGCACCGCCCAGCGGGCGGCGAGGTACAGCCTCCGCGCTTCGGCGGGCGCCGCGTCGGGCGCCAGCGCCGCCAGCCGGGCGGCCGCCGCGTCCAGCTCGCGCTCGTGCGGGCCGGTGTCCAGGCCGGCTCGGCGCAGGTGCGCGGCCAGGAGGCGCCCGCGGGCGATCACCCTCCGCGTGCGATAGCGGACCGGGCGGGGATCTCCCCGCAGCGGCACCTTGGCCGTGGACCACTGGCTGACGCTGCTCTGGTCGGCCGGCCTCCTCAACGCGAGGTTCCGGTTCGGGTCCGCCGGGCCGTACACCTCCACCTCGTCGAGGTGGAAGAAGACCGGCCGGGGGCTTCGGACCTGGAGGCGGAGGAACCGCGCCCCCAGCCGCCCGGGCGGGAAGCGGACGTCCAGGGGCTTGGCGCCGCGGACGCCGCCGAAGTGCCGCCCCCCCGTGTCGTGGCAGGGCGTCCACGTCCGCCCGTCGTCCGACCGGAGGATGATCAGGTTGTCGGCGTTGTGGAGCCCCGGGGCGTAGTCCAGGCGGTTGTAGACGACGATCCGGGCCACCGGCTGGGGCTTGCCCAGGTCCACCTGCCAGAAGGGCTGCTTCTCGGCGTTGGTATGGAAGGCATAGCGGCCGTTCCGGACGCCGTCGACCGCGCCGGCGGCGTCGGCCCACGTGGGCACGTGCGTGCCGGGCCCGGGCGGGCGCGTCGGCGGGTCGGCCTGCCTGAGCCAGTCGGCCTCGACGAGCCGCCTCGCGGCCGGGGCGATCGGGTCTGCGGCCCGCGCCGATGCAACCGGCGACGTGAGAAGGAGCCCCGTCGCCAACGCCATCGCGGCGAACTGCCTCTGCGGGACCGTGCCGCCGGTGCCGAAGCAGTAGGCCTGGGCAATCATCTGGCGCTCCAGGCGGGGCCGCCGTCATCGGTAGAGCTCGAAGAACTCGTCAACCGACAGCCCCGCATGCCTGATGATGGCCCGGAGAGTCCCCGTCTTCAAGCGTCGAGCGCGGGGCACCGTCAGCGCGCCGGGCTTCGTCAGGTGGAGGAGCTTGTGGTCTTTGGCCCCCTCCGTTACCTCCCAGCCCGCCCGGCGCAGGGCATTCAGGACGCGCCGGGGTGGCAGTTCCGTCCGCCTCGGCAAGGCCTGCCCCTACCCGACGACCTTTCGTCGCTTGCGGCCCGACTTGACCGGCAGCCGCACGCCACGCCGGGCCGGAGCCTCCACGGCCTCCAGGTAGGTCCGGATGGCGTCTTTGGCGTTCGCGAGCGTCTTCCCGAGGGTGTCCCCTTGGGTGATGCATCCGGGCAGGCCGGCCACTTCCGCCACGTAGCCGCCGCATTCGGCATCCGGCTCGATCTCGACCTGGTACGCGTAGTCGCCGACCGTCACGGCGTGCACGCGCTTCGCGGACAGCTCGACGACCTTCTTACGAAGCTCCCTGTCAATGGCGGCGATGCTGAGCTGGAGGAACGCCCTCTGTCCCTGCCGTCTGACGATGTCGACGAGGGCGTTCTCGTCCTCGACGAGGAAGACGGTCTCTCCGTCGGTGATCAGCGAGCAGAAGCCCAACGGCTCCGAGACGTCCTGGAGGTGCTGCCGCAGATACAGGACACAGCGGCGGATCTTCTGGAGGCTGACGCCCTGCTCTCACAGCGTGCTGACCGTCTTGAGCGCCAAGAGGTCCGGGCAGGAGTAGAGGCGACGGGATCCCCGCCCCGTCGCCGGGCTGATCGACGGCTTCACCAGGCCCCGTTTGTCCCAGTAGATGAGCTGCTTGCGTGTCACTCCCGCCAGATCGCTTGCCTGCTTCCCGCTGAAGGTGTCCCGGGTCATGTCGATCACAGTCATCGTTGAGACGTCGAACGGGAACGAGTGTCAAGCATACTGCGGCCCCTGTCCTACCCCAGCTTGCGCCGACGGTCCCGTCGGGGGCGCAGCAGCGGAGGGCGCCGCGCTGGCTTGAGGCCGCAGCCCACCAGCCCTACCGGTCGGGCAGCCATCCCTTCCGGGCCAGGACGTCCCAGGCGATTCGGATCTGTTCCTCGCTGAATACTCGCTTCCTGGCGCTCCAGGCGAAGGTCCTGGCTGCGGCCTCGTCCACCGTGGCGGCACCCTCGCGGACAGCAACCCAGTGGACGGTGGACAGCAGCTCCATGCCGAGGGGCGTCTCAAACCCGTCGATCAGGTCGGCGACCCTGTCGAACCTGGCACGGGTCTCCGGGTGGCTCTGGAGGAATCCCTCGGCGCGCGCCGCCGCATGGGGCTGGAGTTCGATCTGTCTGGTGGGGTCGTCGTCCGCGTCGCGGCAGCCCGTGATGAAGTGTCCCTCGATATGGCTGAGGACGTGGCGCAGGTTCTCGGCATAGGGCCCGTAGTGCGCCTTGCGGTACGTCAGGCGCAGCGGCTCGCCCGCTTCCTGCATGAAGTACATCAGCTTGTGGATCTCAAGGAGCGAGACGGCCACGTCCATCAGAGCCGCCAGGTAGCGGCGCATGAGGCCCAGCAGCGCCGCCCGGCCGACCGTCATGTTCGGGCGCTTCGCGGCCTCGACCATCTCCCTTGCCGGCGGCGCGCCGGCAGGCTCGAACAGCAGGACGCGGACCTCCGGCAAGGCCTCGAGGGCTCGCTCGATTCGCGGACGAACCTCGCCCCACGGGAGCCCGCCCAGGCCGCATCCCAGCGGCGGCACTGCGATCGAGCGGATGCGCCTCATTCGGACCTCGCGCACGAGGGCTACCAGCCCGGCCTCGATGTCCTCCAGGCGGCTCTTGCTGCGCCAGTGGCGTTTCGTGACGACATTGATGACATAGCGGGGATTCTCCAAGCGATTCAGGTCGTAGAGGAGCACCTTCCCGGGCTGGACTTCCTTGCGCTCACACGCGCCCTTGTATGCTCTGAAATTCCCGGGGAAGGCCTTGCGGAATTGCAGCGCGATCCCCCTCCCCATCACGCCAACGCAGTTGACGGTGTTGACCAAGGCCTCGACGTCTGCCTCGAGAATGTCGCCGCGGGTCAACTCGATCATCTGCTGCCGCCCTCTTGCTCAATAGTACCAACTTCGCTCCACGCTGACGACAGGTTGGTGACCCCCCGACGTCACGATCCGACTCACGGATGCCCGGACCTGCGAATCACAGACGCCAATCTGCTCGACGAGCTGCCATGGGAAGGACTCATAGACCAGGAACTCCGCCTGCTTGCCGTCCTTGGTGAGCGGATCCCGGAAATCCCTGGCCTCGACGGCCTCCCAGTCGATCTCCCCCAGATGGTCCAGGCTGTCAAAGAACCGCGCGTACCTTGCTCCCGCATTGCAGTTGCTGAACGCCCATGGCCGGCCTCCCGCGTCCGCCCATTCGACCGCAGCGCGAAGGTCGGCGACGAGATGAACGATCGGTCGCTGTCCGCCCGCCTACTCCAGGTCCGGATGGTTCCCTTTGTGCAGCAGGTACAGCATGATCGAGCGGGGACAGAAGTAGAAGGGGATGTACTGGCCGACCGTTGTTCCAGGATGGCAGGGCACGTCGAGTTCCCGCAGACGCCGGCGCTTGATGCTCGACATGCCCACCACCTTGCTGTCGAATCCGCGGGCAAGCCTCTCGGCATCCGACCACAGGCAGCCCGAGCCTGCGATCCGCCCGAGGTTCTCCAGGTGAGTGATGTGGTAGATCCTCGGATTGGCGGGGACCGGCCTCATCGGGTGGCTCATCCCAGCTTGCGCCGCCAGAAGGCGAGCTGCTTGCGGAGCTGGCGGGCGCCGCCGGCGCCGTCGGGGGCGTAGCGCTTCACGACGTTCTCGGCGCCGAGGTGCTTGTAGACGTCGTCGCCGATGCGGCCGCTCGCCTCGCGAAGCTGCTCCAGGGGCATCTCCGCCAGCGGCTTGCCCACCTCGACGGCGCGCGCGACGAGCCGCCCGACGGCCTGGTGGGCGCGGCGGAACGGCACGCCCTTGCCGACGAGGTACTCCGCCAGAGACGTCGCGTCCAGGAAGCCGGCGTCGAGCGACGCGGCGATGCGCTGCTCGTTCAGGCGCGTCGTGGCGACGATCCCCGCCGCGACCGTCAGGGCCTGGCGGACCGACCGCACCGCCGCGAAGGCGAACCGCTTGTCGTCCTGGAGGTCGCGGTTGTAGGCCAGCGGCAGGCCCTTCAGCAGCGTGAGCATGCCGACGAGCTGGGCGATCGCCCCGGCCGACTTGCCGCGGATCAGCTCCAGCGTGTCGGGGTTCTTCTTCTGCGGCATCATGCTGCTGGAGGTGCAGTAGGCGTCGTGCAGCTCGACGAGCCCGAACTCGGTGGAGGCGTAGATGATCCAGTCCTCGGCCCAGCGGGACAGGTGCACGCCGAGCATCGCGCAGCAGAAGCACAGCTCGGCGAGGAAGTCGCGGTCGCTGGTGGCGTCGATGCTGTTGCGGGCGATGCGGTCGAAGCCGAGCAGCTCGGCCGTCCGCGCCCGGTCCAGCGGCAGCGAGGTTCCCGCGACGGCCCCGCAGCCCAGCGGGCAGACGTTGATCCGCCGGCGGCACGACGCCAGGCGCTCGGCGTCGCGCTGGAGCATCTCGGCGTAGGCCAGCACGGCGTGGCCCGCCAGCACCGGCTGGGCCCGCTGGAGGTGCGTGTAGGCGCTCATCACGACCCGCCCCTGGCGTTCGGCCAGGGCGACCAGCGCCCGCTGCACGTCGGCGATGGCGTCGAGGAGGTCCTCGGCCGCGTCCCGCGCCCAGAGGCGCAGGTCCAGCGCGACCTGGTCGTTCCGGCTGCGCCCGGTGTGCAGCTTCGCGCCGGCCTCGCCGATCCGGTCGATCAGGGCCTTCTCGATGACCATGTGGATGTCTTCGAGCTCGACGGGCATGGGCAGGCGCCCGCGCTCGATCTCGTCGGCGAGGGCGAGCAGCCCGCGCCGGATCTTCGCCAGCTCCGCGCCGGTGAGCAGCCCGACCTCGCGGAGCATTTGGGCGTGGGTGATCGAGCCGACCACGTCGTAGCGCCACAGGGCCCGGTCCACGTCGAGCGAGGCGACGAACTCGGCGGTGACGGCGTCGGCGTCGGCCGCCAGGCGCCCCTGCCACGACTTGCTCGACCGCCCGCGCGTCGCCGCGCGCGGGGCGCGTGCCCGGGAGCCGCCTCGGCGCTTCTTCGCGTCCATGAGCGTTCTCCTTCCCGCGTGGGCGCCGATGGTAGTTCGCCCCCAGGGGGGAGTCAACGCCGCGGGCGCGGCGCGGCGTGGATCAGGGGCGGGCAAGGGCGCCCGCCGGACAACGCAGACGTTCCGCGCGCGAGTGGGCACCTCGCCCGGCGGCGGTTAGGGGCTGGTCGAGGCGCGCTTCGGGGCCGCGGGCGTGCGGGCCTGGTACGCCTGGTTGAGCGCCAGGAGGACCTGCTCGGTGAGGTCCAGCGTCTCGGCGTAGTAGTGGACCTTGCGGCTGTAGATCAGGCGCAGCATCTGGGTGGTGTTGTCGGTCTCGAGCGTGTCGGGCTCGCGCTGGAGGACGACGACCATACCGTGCTGCTTGGCGATCTTGGCGATCATCGCCTTGATCTCCGTGTACATGCCCTTGGTGAGGTTCATGTGCTCGCGCAGCGCGAGGGCGTCCTGGTACTCGAGATACGCCTTGCCCTCGATGGACAGGCGGGTGATCTCGTTGCGGGTCTTCTCGTATTGCGGGGAGCCCTTCTTGTAGTTCTCCAGCTCGAGGCCCAGGGCCTTGACGGCGTCCTCGCGTTTTTTGCCTTCGGCGCGGATGGCCTGCCGGCGCTCGTCGAGCTGGCGGCCGAGGTCCTTCGCGCGAAGGTAGTTGTTGAAGATCTCCACGATGTCGCAGACGGCGACGGGTCCGGCGGGTCGGCCCGCCGCGGGCTGGGCCCGCGAGCTGGTCAACACGATCGCGCCGCCGACGAGGGCGACGATCACCGCGGCGAAGGTTCGGGAGGCTTTCATGGTGTTCTTCCTTGCGTTGTTGCCGTTCGGGCCGCTGTGGGAGCGCGGGGCCGTCCGCGTTCAGGCGGGCCCGAGCCGCCGGCCCGTTGGGGGCCGCCCGTCCGGACGCTCGCCCGGGTCAGCATACCGGATCAGAAGGACCAGCCCACGGAGAAACTGAAGACCTGCGTGTCGTCCGCGTCGTCCTTGCTGAGGGGGAAGCCGAAGTCGAACGACATCGGCACGGGCCCGAACATGGGGATGACCCACCGCAGGCCGACGCCCGCCGAAATGCGGTAGGTCTCGATGCCGAACTCCTCCTCGACGGTACCGGTGTCCAGGAAGACGACGCCGCGGAGCTGCTGGCCCTCGACCCCGAAGATGGGGAAGGAGTACTCTCCCCCGACGAAGACCATGAACTCGCCGCCGATCTGCTCGTCGGTGCCCGCGCTCCGCGGGCTGATGCCGCGGTACCGGAAGCCCCGGACCGAGCCGATGCCCCCGCCGTAGAAGCGCTCGAAGACCGGCGCGTCGCCGAAGATGTTTCCGGCGGCCACCCGACCGGCCACGATGTGCTTGCGGTCCATGGCGTCCATGTAGACCGTGTGGTAGATGCGGTACTCGGCGTTGGCGCGGAGGAACTCGTAGCTGCCCATCACCTGCTCGGCGCTCACCATGATGCGGTCGCCCGCGGAGGGCATCCAGCGGCTGTCGGTCCGGTCGCGGACGAGCGTGCCCTTCAGCCCGGCGAGGAAGTGATCGCCCTGGTCGGCGACGACCTCCGGCGGGGCGTCGTCGTCCAGGTCGTCGATCGTCACGCCCTCCAGGCGCGTGGCGATCTCGCCGTACCAGCGGTTCTTGAAGCGGTGGCCGAAGCTCACCACCCCGCCGTAGCGGGTCTCGTCGTAGCTCTCGCGCCCCCGGTTGAACAGGAAGCCCCGCACGCCGAGCGAGTAGGGCAGGTCGAACAGCGCCGGCTCGAACCACTCGACGTGGAAGCGCATCAGCTCCGTGCCCGGCTCGGCGACGATGCGGAACGTCTGCCCCGCGCCCTTGAAGGCCTGGCCCTTGATGAACTGCCGCCAGCCCTTCGGCCAGGCGAGGATGTCGAAGTTCCGCTGCGTGAAGGAGACCGTGCCCAGCAGCCCGCTGTTGGTGCTGACGCCGGCGCCGACGAGGAACTCGGCCGTCCGCCCCTCGCTGACGCGGACCATGACGTCGCGGACCTTCGCGGCCTGGCCCGTGGGGGTGATGACCACCTCGTCGAACAGGCGCGACTCCAGCAGGCTCCGGCGCGACTCCTCCAGCGCCACCGAGTCGAACAACTGCTCCGGGAAGACCCGCAGGTTGCGGCGGATGACCCGCGCCTGCGTGATCGTGTTGCCCCGGATGTCGACGCGCCCGACCGTGAACTGGTCGGACTCCTTGACCTGGAAGATGACGTTCAGCAGCGCCGGCTTGCCGAGATGGCTCGCCCACGCCGGCGGCTTGGCCGTCGGGTCCAGGAACTGCCGGCGCGACACCACCTCCGCCTCGATGTAGCCCAGGCGCCCGTACGTGTCCCGCAGGGCATCCAGGTCCCGCCGCAGGTCCAGCTCGGTGAAGAACCGCCCCTGGCCGAGCTTGATCCGCTCGGCGAGCTGCTCGTTGCCGAAGACCGTGTTGCCCTCGAAGATCACCCGGTTGACGCGGTAGCGCTGGCCCTCCTTGATCAGGAACGTGACGGTGGCGTCCCGGCGATCCTCGGAGAAGTCCAGCCGCCGGCCGACCTCCACGTCCAGGTAGCCCTCCGACACGTAGAGGTTGCGGATGACCAGCACGTCCTGGGCGATCTGCTCGGCGTCGAGGAAGCCCTCGATCAGCGGCCAGAGCCGCTGCTGCGTGCCGACCTTCTGCTTCAGCCGGAACGTGCTGTAAAACTCGTTGCCCTCGAAGCGGATCTTCCGAACGCGGACCTTGGGGCCCTCGACGATCTTGTAGATGACCTGGCGCTTCTGCGCCAGGGCGGCCTTGTCGGTGGTGACGTTGACGTAGTGATAGCCGTCGGACTTGTACTTGTTGGCGATGGCGAGGCGTCCGGCCTCCACGGTGAAGGCGTTGAGCGGGTCCCGCACGCCGAAGGTCAGCTCCTTGGCCAGCTCGTCGCCGGCGAAGGCCTTGTTGCCCTCGAAGACCAGGGCGGCGACGAGCGGGCGCTCCACCACCGTGAACGTCACCACCGCGCCCTGGGGCGTCTGCGTCCGGGTGGCCACGACGCTCTCGAACCGCCCGGTCTCCAGCAGGCGGCGCTCGTCGGCCTTGACCACCTGCTCGTTGTACGCCTGGTCCGCGCGGGTCTTGACGTGGATGAGCACCGCCTCGTCGGACATCTGCTGGTTGCCCTGGACGCGGACCTCCGCGACCCGGACGGTCTGCGGCGCTTCCTGAGCGGGGGCCGAGGGGGCCCAGGCCGCCATCGCGGCCGCGATGATGGTGCCAGCCACGACTCTTGTCATTGACGCGTTCACGGCATGTCCCCAGTTGTCCTCGGCCTGGGCGCAGAGGCCACACGCCTGCTGCTCCGACCGGCCGGGATGCGCTGATCGGTAGAGCCAACGGCGGAAAATACGCCCGGCCCCGCCGAATGTCAAACACGTTTCGGGTGGGATCACGTCAAGCGAAATGCGCAATAGGCATTCGGGGGTCTCCTCAGGATACGGTGGGCACGGCTCCCTTCGAGGGCCGTCTGACCCCTCCCAAAGAAGGCTCCTCGGTCTCCTGCTCCTTTGACCGAGTGGGCCGCGATGGCCACACGCTGCCACGATCGCCAGGGACGCCATCCTCACCCGCCGGCTCCAGGC
>CAZXOC010000224.1:0-12618 GCA_964642165.1 uncultured Planctomycetaceae bacterium
TCCGGGCAGGCTCAGCCGCTGGCTCTGGGGGCTCATGAGCTGACCGGGACGGTCGCGGGGCCGGCGGGAGGCTACTCGCCGTCCGGGGGGGCCTCGTCGTCGGCCTGCTGCTGGCGGAGGACCTTGCCCATCCGCCGCCAGCGCCCGTAGCGGTGCTTGAGGAGGTTGTCGATCGGCACGCGGTCGAGCTGCCTCAGCGTGCGGACGATGTGGCGTTCGAGATTGTGGGCGGCCTCGGCGTGGTCGCGGTGGGCGCCCCCGAGCGGCTCGGGGATGATGTCGTCGATGACGTCCAGGGCCTGGAGGTCGCGGGCGGTGACCTTCATGGCGGCGGCGGCCTCGGGGGCCTTCTCGCCGGTGCGCCACAGGATGGCCGCACAGCCCTCCGGGCTGATGACCGAGTACCAGGCGAACTCCATCATGGCCATCCGGTCGCCGACGCCGAGGCCGAGCGCCCCGCCGCTGCCGCCCTCGCCGATGACCACCACCACGATCGGCGTCCGCAGGCGGCTCATCTCGCGAAGGTTCAGCGCGATCGCCTCGGCGACGCCGCGCTCCTCCGAGCCGATGCCCGGATACGCCCCGGCCGTGTCCAAAAGCACCACCACCGGCAGGGAGAACTTCTCGGCCAGCTTCATCACGCGAAGGGCCTTGCGGTAGCCCTCCGGGTGGAGGCAGCCGAAGTTGCAGGCGATCTTCTCCTTCGTGTCGCGCCCCTTGTGCTGGGCGATGACGGCGACCTTCTCGGTCGCGATCCGCCCCAGCCCGCAGCGGACGGCCTTGTCGTCCCCGAACCGCCGGTCGCCGTGCACGGGCACGAAGTTCTTGACGATCCGCTCGATGTAGTCGCCGGCGATCGGCCGCTGGGGATGCCGCGCGACCTGCACCGTCTCCCAGGCCGTCAGGCTCGCGTACGTCTTGCGCAGCAGCGAGACGTACTGGGCGCGGAGCTGGCGGATCTCGGCGCTGTAGTCGCGTCCGGCCTTGACCTGTTCGGCCTCGAGGTCGCCCACCTGCCGCTGCAAGCGTACGATGGGCTTCTCGAAGGGCAGGAAGTACCCGTTCTCGGAAGCGGACTGGCTCTGCCTTGCCATGACGACCGGCTCTCGCCATTGCGCGCCAACCGTCCGGTTGGCCGCCGGCTGGATATACCAACAAAGGACGCCGTCAGCGTCCTTTGCCCTTCCGTATCTCACCAAACCCAGAGCCTACCGGCCCCTGCGCGGCGGTTGCAAGCGAAATCCGCGCCCTCCCCGGGCCCGAGGACCCGGCGTGGCAGGTCCCTTCCGCGGGACCCGCGGGCCTGGCCGTCGCGGCCTGCAATGACATGGATAAATGCGACGGCAAGCACCATTGCGGCGTCACGTCGACGCCCGGCGCCCCTCGCCCGCCCAGAGCATGCCGCGCGTGGTGATCGCCAGCACCTCGGGCACGTCGAAGTCCTTGGCGACGTGGCCGAGCGACGAGTAGAACACGCGCCCCCGGCCCCACATGCGCTTCCACACGACGGGCAGGGTGCAGCCGTTGCACTCGAACGTGGTCGTCGCCAGCACGTGGTTCGACGGGTCGACGTGCATGTAGTACTGCTCGCTGTGCACGGCGAAGTGATTCAGACCGGCCGTGATCGGGTCGGCGTGATCCACGACGTGCACGCGGTAGTCGACGATGCCGCCCGGGTGGGCGACCCACTGCCCGCCGACCATGAACTGGTACTCCGTCGCCTCGCGGAAGGCGTCGCCCATCCCGCCGTGGCACCCGGCGAGGCCCACGCCCTGGCGGACCGCCTCGCAGAGGTTCTTGCACTGGTCGCCGCCGATCTTGCCCATCGTCCAGATCGGCACGATCAGGTCGAGGGCGAGCAGGGGCTCCAGCTCGTTGAGGCAGTCCAGCGTGTCAAGCCGCTCGACCTCCACGCCCTCGTCGCCCAGTGCCTTGGCCAGGACCTCGCTCACCGGGCCGGGCTCGTGGCCCTCCCAGCCGCCGTACACGATCCGTGCTTTCATCTCTGTCTTCCCGTTCTGTTCCGCCGGCCGGGCGGATTCCTACTTGCCCGCCGCGGCCTGCACGGCCTGGGCGACGGCGCGGTGCGTCGCCGGGTCCATCATCTCCGGCAGGAACTCGCCGGCGGGCACGATCTCCGCGAGGGCCTCGGCGGCGGCCATCATCATGTCGATGGTGATCGCCTCCGCCGCGGCGTCCAGCGCGCCGCGGAAGATCCCCGGATACGCCAGGGCGTTGTTCATCATGCGTCCGTCGGCCGCCAGGGACGCGCCGGCCTCGTACGCCTCGGACACGCTGATCTCACTGACCGGGTTGGCCAGGGCGAAGACGATCGGGTCGGGCGCCATGGAGCGGACCATCTCCGGGCTGACCAGGTTCGGGCGGCTGACGCCGACGAACAGCTCGCGTCCCTCCATCGCCTCGGCCAGCGTGCCCCGGATGTTGTCCCGGTTGCTCCGTTCGGCCAGCGCCGCTTTCTCGGGGTTCATATTCTCGTTGCGCCCGCGATACAGCACGCCGCGCGAGTCGCAGAGCACCACGTCGGGCACGCCGGCTCGCGTGAGCAGGTCGGTGATGGCCGTCCCGGCCGCGCCCGCCCCGCTGATCACCGTCGTCATGTTCTCGATGCGCTTGCCCGTCTGCCTCAGGGCGCTGTAGAGGCTCGCCAGGACGATCGTCGCCGTGCCGTGCTGGTCGTCGTGGAAGACGGGCACGTTCAGGCGCTCGTCCAGGGTCCGCGTGATCTCGAAGCACTCCGGCGCCTTGACGTCCTCGATCTGGATGGCGCCGAACGTCGGGGCGATCTTCTCGCAAACGTGGATGAACTCCTTCGGGTCGTGCGTGTCGATGAGGATCGGCTCGGCGCTGAGGCGGGCAAACTCCCAGAAGATCGCGCTCTTGCCCTCCATGACGGGCAGGCCCGGCACCACGCCGATGTCCCCCAGGCCCAGCACCGCCGTGCCGTTGGTGACGATCGCCACCTTGTTGGGCAGGCTCGTGAAGTCGCGGGCCTTGGCCGGGTCGGCCTCGATCGCCCGGCACACCCGCGCCACGCCGGGCGTGTAGACGATCCGCAGGTCGGTGTTGGAGCGGATCGGCGTGCGGCTGCGCATCTCGCACGCCCCGCCGCGATGCGCCTCCATCGCCAGGTCCAGCAGGTCGAGCACCTCGGTGCCGTCGAGGGCCTCCACGGCCGAATGCGCCGCCGCCATCTGGGCGTCGTCCGTGGCGAAGACCTGAAGCGCGTAGACCATGCCCCGGTCCTGCACGTCGGCCAGCGACGCGTCGCCGACCGCCGCGCCGGCCCCCGCGATCGCCGAGATCGCGCTGCCCAGCGCCTCCGTGCCGCCGGGGAGGCGCACGATCAGGCGAAAGACGACGTTGCCCTGAAACCGGTCCTGAAGCGCTTCCCGTGAGTCCATGCGCGTCTCTCTTGTGCGGCAGGCACCGCGCCAGGCCGGCACGCATCCGGCTCGCCCGCGCGGCGAAGCGAACATTATACGCCCCCCGGGGCCCGATGCCAGGGGGCCCTCGCGACGCTCGCGCGCGGGCCCGCGGGGGTTACCGGCCGGTCTGCCGCCCGGCGTCGAGGAGCCGCTCGAGCTCCGCCTCGGGCAGGACGGCCCGCTCCCGGCAGACCTCGCGGACGGTGCGGCCGCTGCGGTGGGCCTCCTTGGCGATTTCGGCCGCCGCGTCGTAGCCGATCTCCGGCGCCAGGGCCGTCACCATCGCCAACGACCGCTCGACGAGCTCGCGGCAGCGAGCCTCGTCGGCGGCCAGCCCGCGGATGCACCGCTCGGCGAAGACGCGTGCGGCCTTGGCGATCAGCCGGATCGAGCCCAGCAGGTTCCACGCGATCATGGGCATCGCGACGTTCAGCTCCAGGAGGCTCCCGACGCCGCCGCTGGCGCCCGCGGTGATGGCCGCGTCGTGGCCGATCACCTGGCAGGCGACCTGGATGACCGACTCGCAGATCACCGGATTGACCTTGCCGGGCATGATGGAGCTTCCCGGCTGGACCGCCGGCAGGATCAGCTCGCCCAGCCCGCAGCGCGGCCCGGAGGCCAGCAGGCGGATGTCGCCGGCGACCTTGCCCATCGCGACGGCCGCCGAACGCAGCGCCGCCGAGGCGGACAGCGCCGCGGCGCGCGCCCCGGCCGCCTCGAAGTGGTTCGCCGCCTCCCGGAACGGCAGGTGCATGCTCTCGGCCAGGTGCGCGCAGACCGCTGCCGCGAAACCCTCCGGCGCGTTGAGCCCCGTCCCGACGGCCGTGCCGCCCAGCGGCAGCTCGCAGAGCCGCTCCAACGCCTGCCGCACCTCCGCCGCGGCGCCGTCGATCTGCCCGGCGTAGCCGAGCAGCTCCTGCCCCAGGCGGATGGGCACGGCGTCCATCAGGTGCGTCCGGCCGATCTTCACCACCCCGTCCAGCTCCCGCGCCTTGTCCCTGAAGGCGTCGCGGAGCGCTTCGAGGGCGGGCAGCAGCTCGGCGCGGATCGCCGCGGCCGCCGAGACGTGCAGCGCCGTCGGGATCACGTCGTTGGAGGACTGGCCCATGTTGACGTGGTCGTTGGGGTGCACGCGCCGGGGCCGGGCCGCGTCGGCGTCCGCCAGCCGCTCGCCCAGGAGCTGGACGGCCCGGTTGGCGATCACCTCGTTGGCGTTCATGTTCGTGCTGGTGCCGCTGCCGGTCTGGAAGACGTCCACGGGGAAGTGCTCGTCGAGGCGGTTTTCGGCGACCTCGCCGGCGGCCTGGATGATCGCGGCGGCCACCGCCGGCTCGAGGCGCCCGGCCTCGTGGTGCACCGCGGCGGCGGCGGCCTTGATCATCCCCATCGCCGCGACGAACTCCCGCGGCATGGTCCAGCCGGAGATGGGGAAGTTCTCGACGGCCCGAAGGGTCTGGGCGCCGTACAGCGCGTCGGCGGGCACGCCCACCTCGCCCAGCGAGTCCCGTTCCTTCCGCGTGGCGGTCATGATGCGGCTCCTTGGCGATCGAGGCGGGGCGATTATAGGTCCGGCGGCGGCGCGCTGGCAATGCGAGCCCGCCCGCGCCGAGCTTGGCGCGCCGGCGACCGGGCGCGTATCGTAGCGAGGTATGCCCGCCTGGTGGTCGTATCTCCGAAGCCATCCCTGGCAGCGCCGGCTGCTGACCGGCTCGGTGATGCTGGTGCTCGGCAGCGTCACCGCCCTGGTCGCCCTGCCCCACGTGCGGGACTACCTGCTGCTCCGCGACCTGGCCGGCACGGATCCGCGCACGCGTGCCGAGGCCGTCTCGCGGGCCGTCCGCATGGCCGGCCGGTCGCCCCGGACGCTGCGCCGGCTCAACGAGGCCCTCGACGACGCCGGCGACGCCCAGTTCGCCGCGATCGTCTCGGCGCTGAGACGGCTCGGGAAGTTCGCCACGCCCTCCCGCAGCCCGCTCCACGTCGACCGCGTCTGGGCCCTGGAGCTGGCGAGCAACCCCTCCGCGGCGATGCGCGAGCAGTTCCTCGGGGAGATGCTGCTCGCCGGGCGGGGCAACCGGCACGTTCGCCGGGGCCTCGCCACCGCGGCCGGCGACGAGGCGGCCGAGGTCCGCGCCCTCTCGGCGGCGTTGGCGGCGAGGCTCGGCGACGATCCCACGCTGGCGGCGCTGCTGGAGGATGAGGACCCGAACGTGGCCGCCGCGGCGGCCCTCGACGCCGGCATCGCGCGCCGCCGGACCCATGCCGGCAGGCTCCGCGAGATGGCGCGGGCCGCGGGCGACCTGGAACGCCGCTCGGCGGCCGCCTGCGCCCTGGCCCGCATCGACCCCAACGCCGCCGCCGCGACGCTGGCCGAGATGCTCGCCGACGCCGACCGCGCCGGCGACGAGGCCCTCCGCGACCGGATGCTGCACGTCGTCTGCGAATGCGGCGGGCCGGCGGCCGGCGAGGGCGTCCTGGGGGTCCTCCGCCGCGCCCGGGCGGCGGGGCGGCACCCGCCGGCGACGGTGCTCGCGGCGGTCGGCCGGCTCGGACTCGATGCCGCCGCGCCCGACGTCCGCCGGGCCTTGGCCGACGCGGTCCGGCCGGGAAGCGGCCTGGCCGTTCGGCAGGTGCTCGCCGCCCTCCAAGCCGCCGAAGCGCTCGACCTGCCCGTCCGGCGCGAGACGGAGGCGATCTGCCGACAGCTCTGGACGTTCCGCCCGGGCTTCCGGCTGCTGCTGGTGAGGGGGGCGCGGCTGCTGGGCGAGCAGGCGCACCGGCCGCAGGGCGACCCGAACGCCGGGCCCGCCACCGCCCAGTGCATTCGGACCCTTCGCCAGGCGGCGGTGTACGACTACCAGCCCGCGACGGCGCCGGCGGGCAGCCGGGCGGAGCTGCGCAAGTCGCCGCTTCCGTCCGCGGCGGCGGCCGTGGCCCTGTGGCGCCTGGGGACCCCCGTCAGCGAGGAGTACCTGCGCAACTCCGCGGGCGAGCCCGTCACGCTGCCGGGCGACCACATCGCGTGGCACCTGGGGCTCCGCGGCGAGCCGCGGGCGTTCGAGCTGGCCCTGACGTTCCTGCCGCCCGCCGACGCGCCGCCCGGCGAGCGGGAATACAACGACGACGTGCGGAGCACGGGCGCGATGCTGCTGGCGATCTCGGCGCGCGGCGGCGCGCGGCGGGCGGCGGGAGCCGAACGCGTGCGCAGCCGCCTCGTCGGCGGCGACCGCGGCCCCGAGGACGACTTCCACGTCCGCGGCGCCTACGAGTGCGCCCTGGTCGTCCTGGGCGACCGACCCCGGCTTCGCCGCGTCGCGGAGCTGCTCGAGACCGGCCAGTTCTCCCAGCGCCGCGCCATCACCGCCCTGACGCTCGCCGGGAGCCTCGACGGGCTGGACTGGCTGCTGTGGAACCCCCAGATCGACGCCGAGGACGCGCTGTTCCTGCTGGTGGACGAGGAGATCGGCGAGGTCCTGGCCACCTGTCTGCCCGCGCTGCCTCGGGTGGACGCCGCGGCCGGCGACGACCTGGCGCGCTGGCAGCTCCGCATCCTGCGGCACGCCTACGCCATCGGGCGCCCGCGGCTCCGCCCGCAGTTCCCGCCGCCGCCGGCCCGGCAGCCCACGCGCCCCGCCCGCTGAGGTCCCCGCCGGCCGGGGGCGCATGCCGGAGGTTGGCCCTTGCAATCGTGATGCACAGTGGCGCATAACGACCTGCCGTCGGACATCGCCGGGTGGCTCGGAAGGAAGACCCGCTCGTGAGCGTGGTGTGGATCATCTGCGGCGCCGGACGCCGCGTCGGCAAGACGCACCTCGCGACGCGCCTCTGCGAGGTGCTGCCGGGGAGCGTCTACGCCAAGCAGGGCCACGGCCGGGCCAAGCGCGGCAAGAGCCCGAACTTCTTTCGCTCGCCCGCGCAGGTGAGGTCCTTCGTCGAGGCGCACCGGGGTCGCTGCGAGCACCTCGTCGTGGAGTCGAACGCCCTGGCGCGAGAGGGCGCGGGCGACGTGACGGTCTTCGTGGGCGCCCCGGCCGACCGGGCCGACGTCCGCCAGGACGCCGCCGCGTTGCGCAAGTCCGCGGACATCCGCGTCGGCCCCGGCGCTCGCCGGCGCCAGTGGCGGCGCGTCCTGGCCCGCGTGGTCCGCAACGCGAAGCGCCGCCGGAAGGTGATGGACATCCTGGCCGGGCAGGCGGCGTTCCTGTCGCGGTCTCGACTGGTCGTCGGCGCGAAGGTCTGGCTGGCGGCCGACGGCGAGCATGCCTTCGGGCGCGGGCTGGCCGACCTGCTCGCGGAGATCGACCGCGCCGGTTCGCTGCGCAAGGCGGCGGCATCGGCGGGCATGAGCTACCGCTACGGCTGGAGACTCATCCACTCGGCGGAGGGCCACCTCGGGCGCCCGCTCATCCTCGCCCGCCCCGGCGGCCGCGGCGGCGGAGGGTCGGTCCTCTCGCTCGACGGGCGCCGGCTGATGGACGTCTTCCGCCAGCTCGAGGAGGACGTCGGCGAGTTCGCCGCCGAGCGCTTCGCCCGGCTCTACGGAAAGGCCACCGCCCGTGGATGAGGCCCGCCCGGTGATCTTGCTGGACGAGGCGCTCGCGGCCGTGGACGCGGCGCTCACGGGGGCCGCGCCCGCGGCGGAGACCGTCCCCGTGCGCGAGGCCCTCGGGCGCGTCCTGGCGGCGGACCAGCACTCGCGCCTGGACCTGCCGCCGTTCGACAAGTCGGCCATGGACGGCTACGCCGTCCTCCCCGGCGACGAGCGCGACGAGTACCGCTTGCTCGAGACGGTCGCCGCCGGGCAGACGCCCACGGCCAGGCTCGAGCCGGGCACGGCGGTCAAGGTCATGACCGGCGCGCCCGTGCCCGACGGGGCGGGCAAGGTCATCATCCGCGAGGTCACCGAGGAGGCGGGCGAGACCGTCCGCGTTAGGCGCCACGACGCCAGCGACAACATCTGCCGCCAGGGCGAGGACATCCGCGCCGGCGATCCCGTCCTCCAGGCCGGACGCGCCCTCGACGCCCTCGACGCCGCCAACCTCGTCTCCTGCGGCATCACCGAGGTCCCCGTCGCGGCGCGGCTGCGGATGGCCATCCTCTCGACGGGCGACGAGATCGTGGACGACCCGGCCGCTCTGCGCCCCGGGCGAATCATGAACGCCAACGGCCCGATGCTGGCGGGCCTGGCGGCGGCGCACGGGCTGACGGTGGTGGCCGAGCAATCCGTCCCGGACGCCCCCGAGCCGACCGTCGCGGCGCTGCGCGGCGCCCTGGAGGCGGCCGACATCGTGGTCCTGTCGGGCGGCGTGTCGGTCGGCGAATACGATTACGTCCTGGCGGCGTTCGAGCAGGCCGGGCTCGACGTGCACTTCGCGCGGATCGCCGTCAAGCCGGGCAAGCCGACGGTGTTCGCCACGTCCGGCGGGCGGGTGGTGTTCGGCCTGCCGGGCAACCCGGTGAGCGTCTGCGTGATGTTCCACCTGTTCGTGCTGCGGGCCGCGGCGCGGCTGTGCGGGGCGTCGCCGCCGCTGCGGACCGTTCACCTGCCCCTGGCGGCGGGCTACCGGCGCCGCAAGGCGAACCGCGAGCAGTTCGTCCCGGCGCGGCGGACGGCGGACGGCGCGATGGAGCCGCTCGAGTACCACGGCTCGGCGCACCTGCTGGCCATGCGGGAGGCCGACGGGTTCCTCCGCGTGCCGATCGGCGTGGTCGAGTTGGCCGCCGGCGACGTCGCGGGCTTCCTGCCCATCCGGAGGGCCCGGGCATGATCGACCGCTTCGGCCGGCGCATCGATTACCTGCGCGTCTCCGTGACCGACCGCTGCAACCTGCGCTGCCGCTACTGCATGGGCCCCGAGGGCGTCGAGCCCCTGCGCCACGAGGACATCCTGAGCTTCGAGGAGATCCGCGACGTGGTGACGGAGGCCGCCGGAATGGGCGTGCGAAAGGTCCGCCTGACCGGCGGCGAGCCGCTGGTCCGCCGCGGCGTGGTCGAGCTGGTCGGCATGCTCGCCGCCGTCGAGGGCGTCGCCGACCTGGCGATGTCCACCAACGGCACGCTGCTGGCGCCGCTGGCGGGCGAGCTGAAGGCGGCGGGGCTCATGCGCGTCAACGTCAGCCTGGACGCGACCGACCCCGCGCGCTACGCGGAGATCACGCGCGGCGGGCGCGTGGCCGACGCCCTCGCCGGGATCGACGCGGCGCTCGCCGCGGGGCTTACGCCCGTCAAGCTCAACTGCGTGGTGGCCGAATCGTCCGGCGAGCCGGACGCGCGGGACGTGGCCGCCCTCGCCGCCGGGCGCGGGTTGGCGGTCCGCTTCATTCACCGGATGGACCTGCCGAGCGGGCGCTTCACGGTGGTCGAGGGCGGGCGCGGCGGCGACTGCCCGTCGTGCAATCGCCTGCGGCTGACCAGCGACGGGCACGTCCGCCCGTGCCTCTTCGCGGACCTGAGCTTCTCGGTGCGCGAGCTGGGCGCGGCGGAGGCGCTGCGCCGCGCCCTGGACGAGAAGCCCGCCGCGGGCCTGCGCTGCACGTCCACGCCGATGCCCCGGATTGGAGGCTGAGATGCCCGAGCTGACCCACACCGACGACGCCGGGCGGGCCCGCATGGTGGACGTCGGCGAGAAGCCCCCGCAGCGCCGCCGCGCCCGCGCCGAGGGCTGCATCGCCCTGGCGCCCGAGACCGTCCGCCTGATCCGCGAGGACCGCATGAAGAAGGGCGACGTGCTGACCGTCGCGCAGCTCGCGGGCATCCAGGCCGCCAAGCGGACCGCCGAGCTGATCCCCCTGTGCCACACGCTGACGCTGGAGAAGGTCGCCGTGCGGGTGGAGATCGTCGCCGGCGGCGTCCGCGCCGAGAGCGAGGTCCGCTGCACGGGCAAGACGGGCGTCGAGATGGAGGCCCTGACGGCCGTCAGCGTCGCCCTGCTGTGCGTCTACGACATGTGCAAGGCCGTCGATGCGACCATGCGGATCGGCGAGATCCGCCTGATCGAGAAGGTGAAGGACCATGCCGCCGGTTAGGGTCCTCTCCGTCAACCTGTCCGAGCGGACCGGCACGATCAAGAAGCCGGTCGGCGAGATCACCGTCGACGCGCGCGGCGTCGTCGGCGACGCCCACGCCGGCACGTGGCACCGGCAGGTCAGCCTGCTGGCCAAGGGGAGCATCGATCGCTTCGCCGCCGAGACCGGCCGGGCCGTCGCGCCGGGGGAGTTCGCCGAGAACCTCACGATCGACGGCGTGGACCTTCGCCGCGCGTCCCTGCTGGACCGCTTCCGCTTCGGCGAGGTCGAGCTGGAGCTGACGCAGATCGGCAAGGAGTGCCACGGCGAGACGTGCGCGATCTTCCGCGAGGTCGGGCGCTGCGTCATGCCCACCGAGGGCGTCTTCTGCCGCGTGCTGTCGGGCGGGACGATCCGCGACGGCGACGAGGGCGGGCACCTGCCCAAGACGCTTCGCATCCGCGCGATCACGCTGAGCGACCGGGCGGCCGCCGGCGAGTACGAGGACCGCGCCGGGCCGCGCCTCCGCGAGCTGCTGGAGGCGTACTTCCGCGCCACGCCGTGGCGGCTCGAGGTCGACCGCGTGCTCCTGCCGGACGACGCCGACCGCCTCCGCGCCGAGTTGGCTGCCGCGCGCGACGCCGGCGCCGACGCCGTCTTTACCACCGGCGGCACGGGCGTCGCCCCGCGCGACGTCACGCCGGAGGTGGTGACGGCGTTCTGCGACCGGCTCGTCCCCGGCATCATGGAGCACATCCGGGTGACGTTCGGGCGCGAGAAGCCCAACGCCCTGCTCAGCCGCTCCGTCGCGGGGCTGGCCGGCACGATGCAGCTCTACGCGCTGCCCGGAAGCGTCCGCGCCGTCGAGGAGTACACCGGCGAGATCCTCAAGACCTTCGAGCACGTGCTCCTGACCGCCCACGGGCTCGACCTGCATTGACGGGGCCGCGATGAACGACGCCGCCGCCATCGACGAGCCGTTCCGCCGGGCGCTGCTGGAGACGATTCCCTGCTCGGTGTTCATCGTGGGCGCCGACGGGCGGATCGTCTACTGGAACCGCTCGGCGGAGGAGCTGACGGGCTACACCGCCGCCGAGATGATCGGGGAGACGTGCGAGCGGCTGCGCATCAGCGAGTCCGACGCGCCGGACGGGGAGGTGGTCGCGGCCGTCTGCCACCACGCCGCGACGGACAAGTCCACCACGGAGTGCGAGATCCGCACGAAGGACGGGGGCGTCGTGCCCGTGGTGCGGCGGGCGATGGCGGTCCGGGACGACTCGCAGCGCCACCTCGGCGCGATCGTCGCGCTGGTGGACGTCAGCGTGATCAAGCGGGCGCGGAGCGAGATCCGGCGCCTGGAGCACGAGATCGGCCGGGCCGGGCGCTTCGGCGAGATGGTCGGCGCGTCGGCGAAGATGCAGGCGCTCTACGAGGCCATCGAGATGGTCGCCGAGACGGACGCCAGCGTGGTCATCGAGGGCGAGACGGGCACGGGCAAGGAGCTCGTCGCCCGCACGCTGCACGCGCGGAGCCGCCGGCACGAGGGCGTGTTCCTGGCCGTCAACTGCGGCGCCCTGCCCGAGACGCTGCTGGACGCGGAGCTGTTCGGCCACATCAAGGGGGCCTTCACCGGCGCCGCGGCCGACCGCGCCGGACGTTTCGAGGAGGCCTCCGGCGGCACGCTCTTCCTCGACGAGGTGGCCGAGCTGGCCCCCGCCAGCCAGGTCAAGCTGCTTCGCGCGGTCCAGGAGGGCGAGATCACCCGCCTGGGGGAGAGCCGCCCGCGCCGCGTGGACGTGCGGATCGTCGCCGCGACGAACCGCGACCTGGCCGACCTGGCCGCCCGCGGCGAGTTCCGCGAGGACCTGTTCTACCGCCTCCGCGTCGTGCCGCTGCGGGTCCCGCCCCTCCGCGAGCGGCGCGAGGACATCCCGGACCTGGTGGGCCACTTTGTGGCGCGGCTGAACGGCAAGTACGGCCGGCAGGTCCGGGGCTTCTCGCCCGAGGCGATGGACCGCCTGACGCGCTTCGACTGGCCGGGCAACGTCCGGCAGCTCGAGCACGCCGTCGAGCACGCCTTCGCGGTGACGCCGGCGTCCGAGGCCGCCCTGCCGCTGAAGAGCCTGCCGCCGGAGGTCGCCGACATCCGCGGCCCCGCTTCCGCGCCC
>CAZXOC010000225.1:0-12554 GCA_964642165.1 uncultured Planctomycetaceae bacterium
TCCTTGGCCGCCCGGATGATGACCTGGTTGAGCTGGGGGTCCATGCCCATGCCGGCCTGGTTGGACTGCGACGGCAGGCGCTTCAGCTCCGATTCGACGATGGAGACAATGCGATCGATCGGGACGCCGACCTTCGCCAGCAGCGGTCCCGCCAAGCCGCCCTCCTGCCTGAGCAGCGCGTGGAGGATATGCAGGGGGGTAACGGCGGCGTGGCCGACGTCCATCGCCGCGCCCTGGGCGGTGGCCAACGCCTCCTGAGCCTTGACCGTCCACTTGTCCAGACGCATGGTACCACCTCCCTGCGCCGGGAAGTGCAACAGCCGTGCCGGAGACGTAAGCTCATTATCTGCGTACTGTTGTTGGCAGAACGCCTGTCAGAATGCCCCTGCCGGGACCCCGGCGGCCATTTAGGCAGCCCCCCGACCGACGGCGCGGACCCGCCGCCCCAGACGGCGCGATGGTCCGCCCGGCGATTCCCCTGGACGCGCGACCGGCCGTGACGGCGGCCGACCTATCGGTCCATCGTCCGCTGCGCCTGCTCGATCGCCCGGTTGATCCTCCCGGCGTGGGTGTTGGGGTTCTCCGTTGCCTCGGCCGCCTGCTTCGACGTGTAGGCGATGAAGCCCATCGCGGCCAGCATGACGACGGCCACGAGCGCAAGCAAGGCCTTCTTGCCCCTGGAAAGCATGCACTCCCTCCTGTGACATCGACCTATGGGCGAGATGCCAGCGTCCCCGTGGAGGCTACGATTCAGCTCCACGGCGAGCCAATGCCGCGCGGCGGGGGAGCGCTCTTGAGGCTTGTCGTTGCTCAAGTTCCGCCGTCGATGGCCGATGTTTGGGAACAAGAGTCTTGACGGACATCGTGTGGGAGGGCTGCGGTGACAGCCAATGTGGCCGTCAACGGGTGCGGGGCCTTCGGCCTACGACAATCGGATGGCACCGGTCCACACGTCGTGGCAGGTCGGCGGCAGTCGCCCCGGCTGATGGCAGGGAGGACGGTGGCGTGGAGGTCATCGAACAGCGACAGGGCGACGTGGTGATCGTCAAGCCCCGCGGCCCGATCGCGGGGGACGATGCCGATTCGCTCGGTGGGCGCCTGGCACGGGTCCTGCGCGAGCAGTGCCGCGCCGTGGTCCTGGACGCCTCGGCTGTGCCTTTCGTCGACAGCCGGGGGCTCGAGATCCTCCTGGACGCCACCGAGCAGTTGATCCGCTCCGGCGAGGCGCTGAAGCTGTCCGGCGCGAACGACAGGCTGCGCGAGGTCCTGGAGCTGACGGAGCTCTCCTCCCTCTTCCAGCAGTTCGAGGACGTCGAGGCGGCTCTGGGGAGCTTGGCATGACCGCGCCGGCCAAGAGAGTCCGCATCGGCGAGGTCCTGGTGGAGGAGGGCATCCTCAACCGGGCCCAGCTCGACCACGCGCTGGCCGAGCAGAAGTCCAGCGGCAAGTTCCTCGGGCAGATGCTCATCGAGCGGGGCCTGGTGACGGGCGAGGAGCTCCTCCAGGCGCTGGCCAAGCGTCTGGGCGTCCGCGCCTGTCAACTCCGCAGTGGGATGGTCGATCCGTCCCTGCTGAACCTGGTCGGCGAGGAGGAGGCCCTGCGCCTCAAGGCCCTGCCGATGTTCAAGGTCCGCGACACGCTGACCGTGGCGATGGCCGAGCCGCAGTCGCTGCCGAGCATCGACCGGTTGCGGCAGCTCACCGGCTGTCACATCCGGCCGGTGCTGGCCCTGGAGGACCAGATCGCCCAGTGGATCAAGAGCTGCGCCGGCCCGGCGGCGGGGTTCAACCGCGTCCTGGCGTCGCTGACCGAGGCGGACGTGGAGTTCATCGACGGCGACGACGCCGACGGGGCGCCGGTGGCCGACCTGGACCAGCACGTCGACGGCAGCCCGGTGGTGAACCTGGTCAACATGGTGCTGCTCCGCGCGGTCAAGGACGGCGCCAGCGACATCCACGTCGAGCCGGACCGCAACATGACCCGCATCCGCTACCGCCTGGACGGGATCCTGCGGGACCTGATGAAGCCGCCGGCGACCATGCACGCGGCGATCGTCTCGCGGGTGAAGGTGACCGGGCGGATGGACATCGCCGAGAAGCGCCTCCCCCAGGAAGGGCGCGTCCGCATCAACGCCGAGGGACGGGAGATCGACCTGCGCATCTCCAGCATGCCCACCGTCCTGGGCGAGAAGATCGTCCTGCGGATCCTGGACAAGGCCAAGCTCCAGATCCCGCTGGAGGGCCTCGGCTTCCGCCCGGGGGCGTACGAGACCTTCCTCCGCATGCTGCGCCAGCCGCACGGCCTGGTGCTGGTCACCGGCCCGACCGGCAGCGGCAAGACCACCACGCTGTACTCGGCGCTGAACCTGCTCCGCAGCCCGGAGCAGAACATCGTCACGGTCGAGGACCCCGTGGAGTACCAGTTGGAGCTGGTCAACCAGATCCAGGTCCACGAGTCGATCGGCATGACCTTCGCCCGGGCGCTGCGGAGCATCCTCCGCCAGGACCCGGACGTGATCATGGTGGGCGAGGTCCGCGACGAGGAGACCGCGCGGGTGGCGGTCCAGGCCGCCCTCACCGGCCACCTCGTGCTGGCCACCCTCCACACCAACGACGCGCCCGGCGCGGTGGCCCGCCTGATCGACATGGGCGTCGAGCCGTACCTGCTCTCCGGCGCCCTGGCCGGCGTGGCCGCCCAGCGCCTCGTCCGCACGGTCTGCCCGAACTGCGCCGAGCAGTACCAGCCCGACGAGGACGTGCTGATCCGCAGCGGGCTCGGCGCCGACGAGCGCCGGGCCTTCACGCGCGGCGCGGGCTGCCCGAGCTGCCACGAGTCGGGCTTCCTCGGGCGCACCGGCGTCTACGAGGTGATGGAAATCACCGCCGATCTCCGCCGCGCCGTCCGAAGCGGTATCTCCACACAGGAACTGCGCCAGGTCTGGATGAAGGCCGGAGGGCTGACCCTCCGCCAGGAAGGCCTGCTCACCGCCCTGGAAGGCCGGACCAGCCTGGAAGAGGTGGTGAGCGCTACTCACGGGGAGGGCGAATCGCTTCCGGAGTCGCTCGGCCGGAAGCTCGCCCCACAGCCCTCGGGTGCCGGGTAAGGAGGACCCATGAGGCTGGCCTATCGCGCGTACGAGAAATCCGGGCGAGAGGTGACCGACGTCATTGACGCCCCGGGCCCCGCCGAGGCCGCGGAGACGCTCCGCCGGCAGGAGCTGTTCGTCACGGACATCTCGGCGGCGCCGGACGGTCCCGCGCAGCCGGCCGCCCGACAGCGCGTCCGGGGGGGCACGCACCGGCTGAAGGAGCTGGCCGTCTTCACCCGCCAGTTGTATGTCCTGCTGCGCGCCGGGACGCCGCTGGTCGAGGGCCTCCGCGCGCTGGAGCGCCAGACTCAGAGCGCCTCCTGGCGCGAGGTGGTCGCCGAGGTCCGCAAGCGTCTGGAGCAGGGGCAGCCTCTCTCCAGCGCCATGGCCAGCCGCCCGCAGGCGTTCGACACGGTCTACCGGAACATGATCGCCGCGGGCGAGTCCAGCGGGAAGCTCCCCGCCGTGCTGGACCGCCTGACCCGGCTGATCCGCAGACGCCTTCACGTTCGGCGCACGGTCCTCAGCGCGATGATCTACCCCTGCCTCCTGATCACGATCACCGTCGGCGTGCTGGTCGTGATGCTCACCATGGTGATCCCTCGCTTCGCGATCCTGTTCCAGTCGCTGGACGTTCCGCTGCCCCCCACCACCGCCGCGCTGATCGCCATCAGCAACGGACTTCGCTCGTACTGGTGGGCGGTGCTCGGCGGCGTGGCGGCCATCGTCGGGGCCGTGGTCGTCATCGGCCGCGCCGAGACGGGCAACCGCCTGCGCGACACGCTGGCCCTGAAGGTGCCGTACGTCGGCCGGCTCGTCCGCAGCTTCGCCACCGCGCAGATCACCCGCCTTCTCGGCGTCCTGCTGGACAGCCACCTGCCCGTCCTGGAGGCGCTGTACCTGACGCGGAACGTCGTCTGGAACGTCCACTACGCCGAGCTGCTGGGGCGGGCCCAGGAGGCGGTCACCCATGGCCAGCCCATCAGCACGGCCTTTCGTGACACCGACCTGATCAGCCCATCGGTCTACGAGGCGACGCGCAGCGGCGAGCAGAGCGGGCAGGTCAGCGCCCTGCTGCTGGACCTGGCCGACCTGCTCGACGAGGAGAACGAGATCGCCCTGAAGGGGCTGATCAGCGTGCTGGAGCCGTCGCTGTTGATCCTGATGGGCCTGGTGGTGGCCGTCGTGGCGTTGAGCATTTTCACGCCCCTGTTCGACGCCGCGGGCCTGGTGGGGGCCGGCTGATGAGTTGGCTGCAGCGTACATCGCGCAGGCCGGTCGGCGTGGACGTCGGGCGGCGGCACATCAAGGCGGCGCAGTTCAACCGCGGCGGCGCCGCCTGGCGCGCGCCGTCCGTTGCCGTCGCGCGGCGCGACGCCGCCGACGGGACCCTCGTTGCCGAGGACGCCCGCCAGGTGCGCCAGCTTCTGGGCAGCCGCGGCCTCCGCGGCGACGCCGTCGTGCTCGCCCTGCCGGCGGAGATGGTCCTGACCGGCATCCTGGAGCTGCCTCCACGCGATTCCGGGGCCCCCATCGATCGGCTTGCCGGGCAGGAGCTGGCCCGGATGCACAACGGCGATCCCGACTCGATCGAGGTGGCCTGCTGGGACCTGCCCGCCCCCGCCCGGGCGGCCAACACGACCTTCGTAATGGCCGTCGGCTGCCGCCACGACGACGCCAACGGCCTGATGGACCTCTTCGAGGAGCAGGGCCTCCACGTCGAGGCGCTGGAGGTCCACGCCTGTGCCGTCGCGCGGGCCTGCCGGGGCCTGATCGCGGAGACCTCCGGCCTGGCCGGCATCCTGGACGTGGGATGGGCCTCGGCGCGCCTGGTGCTCGTGTACCGGGGCGTGATTGTCTACGAGCGGCGGCTGGCGAAGGGCGGCCTCGACGGGCTCCTGCGCAGTCTCGGGCAGGAGTTGGGGCTGAGCACCGACGCGGCGGAGCGACTGCTGCGCGACGGTGGGCTGTCGAACGGCACGGGCCAAGCGCCCGGCGAAGGCCGAGGCGCCGGTGGCTTCGCCGCCGACGCGTGCTTCTCGGCCATGATCGACGAAATGCGAATCCCCTTGTCCTACCTCGCCAACCAGTACCCCGACGTGTCCATGGAGCGGCTGGTCCTGGTCGGCGGCGGCGCGACGATTCCCGGGCTGAAGGAGTACCTGTCGGCCGGGTTGGGCGTGCCGGTGCAGGTGGCCGGCCCGACGGACCTGGCGCCGTGCCCGGAGTCGTTCGACTCGGAACACGGCCCGGCGCTGGCGGTGGCCATGGGCCTGGGGCAGTTCGAGGAAGCCGGATAGCGTGAAGTGCGTGAACCTCATCCCGGCCGGTCGGCGCGAGGCGCGAGCCCGGCGGCGTCATCTGCGCCGGCTCGGCGCGGTTGTGGCGGTCTGCGCCGCGGCGGTGTTGGGCGGCTACGTCGCCTGCTACGCCCTCGACGACGGGGAGGGCTCGCGGCTGCTGGGGGAGGCCCGCGGCGAGGTCGAGCGGCTCGGCATGGCGCACGAGGAGATGAGGTCGCTGCGCCGCCAGATCTCCGACGCGCGGCGGAAGCTCGCCGCCGCGCGGATGCGCGCCAAGCACCCGGACTGGAGCCTGCTGTTGGCCATGCTGGCCGGCCACGTCAGCGATGAGCTCATCCTGGAGCGGTGTTGTCTGCGTCCGGTCAAGCCCGGCTCGCAGGACGCAGGCCGCACGCCCGCGCCCGGCGGGACGGCCCCGGGCGGGCAGGTCGAGAGATACGTCCTCGAGCTGACGGGCCTGGCCAGGTCTCAGACCGCCGTCTCGCAGTTCGTCCTGCGTCTGGAGAAGAGCGGCGTGTTCCGGGAAGTCCGGCTGGTGAAGACCCACCGCCGGGAGTTCCGGAACGCCAAGGTCGTGGGGTTCCGTGTGGAGTGCTCGCTGAGCGGAGAACGAGAGAGGACGCCGTGAGCCGGTCGGACCGGAAAGGACGGTTGTCTCTTCGCCGCGTCGACGCGCTGGCCGCGGGCGTGTGCCTGGCGGCGGCGCTGCCGCTGTGCTTCGCCAGCGTCAATCCCCTCCTCCGTTCCGGAGACGACGCCTCGCAGCGGAAGGCCCAACTGGCGACTCTCCGGAGGCAGGCCGGACGCGCCGACCGGTCGCTGGTCGCGCAGAGGAAGCGGCTCGAGGCCCTCCGCGCGGAGGTGGACAAGCACACGTCGCGGTCCCTCTCGGCGGGCAACCTCAATCGCCGGATCGCGAAGCTGACGGAGTTGGCCGTCACCACCGGGCTGGAGGTGGACGAGATCCTGCCCGGCGTCCCGGCTCGGACCGGGCGCGCGCGGACCGTTCCCGTCAAGCTGACCGCCAGCGGCAGCTACCCGACCTGCGTCGTGTTCCTCGCCAATCTCACCGAGGCCTTCCCCGACACGTCGGTCGGGTCGTTCGAGCTGACCGGGTATCCCCAGCACCCCGCGCGGCCGGCCAAGCTCCAGGTGGACCTCCGCTGGCACCTCGCCGCAGCACCCGAGCCCCAGAAATAGCCCCCGCCCGTTCGCCCCGGGCCGATCCGTATCCTCTACTGCCCTTTGTATGGCGCTTCCGAAGAGGAAAACGGTGCTAGCGGTCCTGCTGGGCCTCGCGCTTGCGGTGTTCGTCGCGGACCGGGTCTTTCTCGGCCTGAGCCCCTCCAGTGCCGGCGAGACCGCGTCCTCTGCCGCACCGCAGACCCCCAGCCCCGGGCCGTCCACTTCCGGCCGGTCTCCGCAGGGAGCCGGTGCCGGGCTCAGCCTCGACGCGGGACCCGGACTGGCAGACAGGCTCGAGGAGCTCGCCGCACGGCACGAGTGGGACGCCCAGACCGTCCGGGACGCCTTCCGCGCCCCGGCGAGCTGGATCGCCAAGCCGACTCCCGCGGTGGCGAAGCCCAACTCCGACGAGCTGCGGGCCCGGCGCTTCCGTGAGCGATACAAGCTCTCTGCAACAGCAGTTACGGGCGGAGGGGGCATCGCGATCATCAACGGCCAGTGCCTTGCCGTGGGGCAGGAACTGGACGGCTTCAAGCTGGTTGCCGTCGATCGCAGCTCGGCCACCTTCCTCCGCAACAAGGTCCGGGTACGGCTCGCCCTCGCCCAGGGGACCGCCACCTGAAGAGACGCCCGGCAGCCGCCCATCCCCCGGATCGATCCAGGCACGGGAAGGCCGGCCTGAAGCTATGCAAAACGAGAATCCTAAGTTAAGTCGCGATGGCCGCCTGTCGAAGTAGACCACAAGCCGTTGGGTACGACACAGATCAACCGTGGACCGAGTCTGGTTGGGAGGAATCACAGAGATGATGCGAAGAACCCAGAGGAACCGAGGCTTCAGTCTTCTGGAGCTCGTGGTCGTGGTCGTCATTATCGGCATCATTGCCGCCGTGGCCATCCCGCGGTTGAGCCGGGGGGCGGCAGGGGCTGCCGAAACGGCGCTCAGCGGCGACCTGGCGGTCCTGCGGAATGCGGTGGACCTGTACGCCGCCGAGCACAACGGGACGTTCCCGGCCCTGGCGACGGTCGAGGGCCAGCTCACGACGTACACCAACGACCAGGGCACCGTCAACGCCACGAAGACGACGACCTACATCTACGGGCCGTACCTGGTCAAGGTGCCCCCGCTGCCGGTCGGCGTCCGCAAGAACGCCTCGAAGATCTCCGATGCCGACGCCAACGACGTGGGCTGGATCTACAACGAGACCACCGGCCACATCAGCGCCAACTGCACGGATACCGAGAAGGACGCGCGCGGCGAGCTCTTCAAGGATTATTGATCGCCCGCCTGTCCTGGGAGGGACGCTGTGACCGGTGCGGCTGGGCCGCCACCGTCGCAGCATGACCGCGAGAGCCGCTCGGCGCCTCGCCCCGTTCGCGGGGCCGGCGCCGAGCGGCTGGTCTCGTTTCCCGGCGCCGCACGGACCGCCCCACCGCGAGCGGCGCCGCCGAACGGAGGTGCGGGGTGACGAACCCCCGGGCCCACAGCGCACGCGCCCGGCGCGAGGCCTTCAGCCTGCTGGAGGTCGTGCTGGTGGTGACCATGCTCGTCGTCCTCGCCACGATGGCCGCGCCCCGGTACGCCCGCGCCGCGGCCCGCTACCGCGCCGAGGCCGCCGCCCGGCGAATCGCCGCCGACCTGGCCCTGGCCCGGCGGTCCGCCCGAAACGCCGGCGCCAGCCGGACCGTGCGGTTCGACCCGGCCGCCCACGAGTACTCCATCTCCGATCTGCCCGGCCTGGACGACCCCGCCGGACCCTACCTCGTCGCCCTGACCGCCCGCCCGTACGCGGCACGGATCGCCTCGGTCGACTTCGGAGGCGACGGCGAGATCGTCTTCGACGCCTACGGTGCCGCCGACAGCAACGGGTACGTCACCGTGCAGGTCGGCGAGGCCCAACGGACGGTCGTTCTCCAGGCCGCCGGCGGGAAGGCGGTGGTCCAGTGAGACGCCCGGCGTTGCCACGTTCCCGCGCCCGGCGAGGCGGCTCCGGCGCCGTCGGCTTCACGCTCCTGGAGCTGACGCTCAGCGTCGCGGTCCTGGCGATCCTGATGGGGACGATGGTCTCCTCCATCGTGATTGCGTCCCGCAGTCTCGACGACGGCGCCACCCAGGCGGGACAGATGCTCACCGGCGCCGACGTCCTGGAGGAGCTCAACGCCGACCTCGCGTCGGCGACGGGCTTCGCCGAGCGGACGCCGACGGCCGTGACGTTCACCGTCCCCGACCGGAACGGCGACGCCGTTCCCGAGACGATCCGCTACCGGTGGTCGGGCCCACCCGATTGCCAACTGCTCCGTCAGGTCAACGGCGAGCCCGCCGCCGTCCTCGCCGAGGACGTGCAGCACTTCAGCCTGAGCTACCACGTGAAGACCGTGGCCCCCGAGTGACAGAGGATGAGCGAGACATGACGCGCGTGCCGACGCACGACCGAGACCGATCCCGAGTGCCGCAGCGCACCGCCTCGCGAGCGGGGATGACGCTCGTCGAGGCCGTGATCGCCGTGCTCGTCGTCGGCCTGATGCTCGTCGCGGCGCTGAGCGCCCTGGGCTCCTCCGCCCGCACCCGACGGCGCCGCGCCGAGCGATGCCTCGGGCCTCACCTCGCCCGGGCGCTGATGGCCGAGGTCCTCCAGGCCCACTACCGCGAGCCCGACGGCGCGGCCGAGCTCGGGCCCGAGGCGCCGGAGGATGCCGCCTGCCGCGCGGCGTGGGACGACGTGGACGACTACCACGGCTGGTCCGCCTGCCCGCCCCAGTCGAGCGACGGCACGCCCATCGACCACGCGGCCGGGTGGACGAGGAGCGTCGCCGTCGAGTACGTCCGCCCGAGCGACCCGACGGATGCCGGTGCCTCCGACCTGGGGCTGAAGCGGATCACGGTGACGGCCGTCGGGCCGACGGGCCTCAAGACCACGATCGTCGCCCTGCGAAGCCAGGCCAGCCTGTACGAGCAGCGCCCCTCCACGGCCACGACCTACGTGACCCGGGTCGGCGCGGAGGTCCAGGTCGGCCCGTCGCAGGCGGCCCGGGTGACGTCGGGGACGAACCTCCTCGGCCCGGTGCCCGTCTCGCCGTGAGCCCGGCCCCCGCCCAGGAGACCCCAGCGCGATGGGACAGACGCCAAGCCAGAGCGACGCCCGCCGCCGCGGATCCGCCTACGTGGTGATCCTTGCGGTCAGCCTGATCCTGCTGATCATCGGCCTGTCGGCCGCGACCGTCGCGCGCGTCCACAGCCGCGCCCTCGCCGCCGACAACGACTGGGCCGAGGCCCAGCGCCTGGCCTTCAGCGGCACCGAGCACGCCCTGTCGCGGATCGAGTCCACGGCGGACTGGCGCACCACGATCGGCAGCACCGAGGTGAGTGTGCCCTTCGGGCGAGGCAGCTTCCACTGGCGCCTCGTGGACGAGCAGGACGGGCTGCTGGGCGACGACCCCACCGACCCGTTCGTCATCATCGCCCGGGGCACGGTCAACCAGGCCGCCTATGCCGTCGCGCTTCGCTGCTCGGTGGGCGGCAGGGCGCTGCCGGCCTTGGGGACGTGCCTCCATGCCGGGTCAAACATCGCGGTCGAAGCGACCGGAAGGCTGACCGCCGCGGGGGCGCCCGTCTCCAGCAACGGCCCGCTGACCGTTCTCCAGCAGCACAGCACCGTGACCGGGGACGTGGAGGCCCAGTCGGTCTCCGGGCCGGGCACGATCCACGGCGAGATCACCGTGCCCGCTCCCCCCAAGGCCCTGCCGCAGGAGGATGTCTTCGCCCTGTACTGCGGAATGGCCACGACGATCCCGTACAGTTCGACGATTCGCAAGGAGGTGCTGTCGTCCGGCCTGAATCCATGGGGCCCGCCGAACGCCCGGGGCATCTACTACCTCGACGCGCCGGGCAAGGTGGTGAGCATCAAGGACGTCCGTATCGAAGGCACGCTGATCGTGCGGTGCACCAAGCTGATGCTGATGGAGGAGCTCCTGATCCACAGCCCCCGCCCCGACCAGCCGGCGCTGATCGTCGACGGCGACGTGGCCCTGTCCTACCGGTCGAAGGACGCCACCCTGCGCGAGTGGGTGCTGAACCTCAATCTCAATCCGCCCGGCGCGCCCTACGACGGCTGGTGCGATCACGACACCTCCGACGAGTACCCCAGCGAGATCCGCGGCCTGGTGCACGTCAAGGGCGACGTGGCGCTGCGGACCACCGCGCGCGTGCACGGGGCGATCCTCTGCGAAGGCACGGTCACCTGTGACGGGGTGAACGAGATCGTCCACGACCCGCAGCTCGTCGAGACGCCCCCGACGGGCTACACCTCCGGCGAGGGCGACGTCGTGCCCGAGAGTTGGCGGCGCATCGTGGAGTGACCCCCCTTCCCTCTCGGCGGGCCGACGTCACCGGCCCAGGACGGCGTCCACCACGCCGGCCAGCGGCGCCGTCGCCAGGGCGATCGCCGTGTCGCACACGCCGTAGTACAGGTACACCAGAGCGTCCTTCACCACGGCGCCTGTCGGAAAAACCACGTTCGGGATGTAGAGGCCGAACTTCTCGTAGTACGCCTCCGGCTCCATGAGGAAGCGGCGACTCCGCGCGATCACGCGCCGCGGGTCGTCCAGGTCCAGCAGCATCGCACCCAGCCGGTAGATCACCCGCCGGTCCGGCGGATACGCATCCTCGACGCCGTGGTAGAAGACCAGCCAGCCTTCCTCCGTCCGGATCGGCGGCGTCGAGCCGCCAATCCTGCCGCTCTCCCACTCGAACTCCGGCCGCGCGATCAGCTCCGGCTGCGTCCAGCTCTCCAGGTCCCCGGAGAAGGAGATCCAGATGCCCGGCCGGTCCGTGCCGTAGTCGGGGCCGACGAACTGCGCCGGTCTGCGAAGCAGCGCGAAGCGCCCGCCGATCTTCTCTGGGAACAGGATGACGTCGCGGTCGTCGAGCCCCGGCGGCGTGGCCCAGCGGTGGTGCTCCCAGTGCACGCGATCGGTCGAGACGGCGATGCCGCTTCGCGTCTGGTTGTCTTCCGGCTCGCCGCTGAAGCCCGGGTAGGCGACCTGCGTGGACTCCGGCACGCCCAGGCCCGTGGGGTGGCAGCTCCACGCGTACGGCCGGAAGGCGTAGGTCATGTAGTACGTCTCGTCGATCCGAACGACGCGCGCGTCCTGCACGCTGCCGTATTGGCTGCCGGCCATCTCCGGCGTGAGGACCGGCCGGTCGCCCACCTGGCGGAAGTGCACGCCGTTTTCGCCCTCGAGCATGCCGATGTAGCAGTGGAACGGCCGGAGCGACCCCGCCGCACGCTCGTACAGGTAGAACTTCCCGTCCTCGTACAGCGCGCCCGGGTTGAACACGACGGCCTTTCGCCAGGCGAGCCCGCCGGGCCGCACGATCGGGTTCTCCGGGCATCTCTCGAAGGCAAACGCCATGGTCCTGCCTCTCCTGGCGAGTCGTCCGACGGGCCGCTCCTCGTCGAGCGCGAGTCTATCGCCCGCGCGCAGCCCGGACAAGGCCAGCTTGACGGCGTCGGCCAGCAGGAAGACCGCTCGATCCGCACAGCGCTTGCAGCCCGCGGGGCGGCGACCGTCGAAGCGGTTGGCGTGCGCATCGTTCCGGAGGATCTGCCTTCCGTCGGTGCCCCGGCGTTGGTGCTCATGTGCCGCCTCCCTCGATGCACGCCTCGAAGAGAGCGTCCGCATCGTTGCCCGGACCGGGCATCTCACCCACGAGGCGCCCCTCGCGGAGGATAGGGATGCGGTCGCACGGCTCGACGAGCTCGATCAGCTCCGACGAGATCAGCAGGATGCCGCGGCCCTCGCTCGCGAGGTCCACGAGGAGGCAGCAGGTCCGGGCCTTGGTGCCGACGTCGATGCCCTGCGCCGCTCTCCCCGATCAGCGCATGCACCTCGCCCGCTCGCACGTCGAAGTCGTTATGGTCCAGTGCCCGAACGCATGGGAAGCCCTTCACGATGCCTTCCATGCGCAGGACGACGGTCC
>CAZXOC010000226.1:0-7948 GCA_964642165.1 uncultured Planctomycetaceae bacterium
TCTGGCGCGTGCCCGCTCCCATCGTCCTCAAGGGTCCGGCGGGCATCGCGGTCTCGCTCGTGCTCTCCGATCGCGCCGCCTACCTCGCCGATTCCGAGCGGCTGAGGGCGTTCCGGCTCGCCGACGGCCGGGCGCTCTGGGAGACACCCGCCACGATCAATCATCACAAGCCGCCGGATGTGTTTGTGGCAAACGGCCTCGTGTGGGCGGCAGCATATAGTGCCTCCACCGGGCGGCCGGCGCCGGCGCTGGGGCTTGCCCGCATGGGCGTCAGCGGTTTCGATTGCGAAACCGGGAAGCCGGTCAAGCGGATCGATCAGACCATGCTCGGGCCCATGGGCCATGACCGCTGCTACCGCAACCGGATCACGACGCGGTATTACATCAACACCGTGACCGGCGGCAGCGACTTCCTCGACCTGAGCTCCTCGGCGGAACTGCCCAACCCCTGGATCCGCAGCACGTGCGGCATCGGCCCGCTCCCGTGCAACGGCCTCTACTACGGCGGGCCGCCCTCCTGCGCGTGCTGCAACAGCGTCATGCTGAACGGAATGAACGCGATGGCCGCCGAGCCGGGCCTGACCAGGTCGGACCAGCCCATCAAGGTGGGCACGGAGTCCAGGCTCGAGAAAGGCCCGGCCTACTCCGCGATCTCGAAGCCGAAGGCCGCGGCTTCCCCGGAGGATTGGCCGACCTACCGTCACGACAACGCCCGGACGGGGACGACGAAGAGCAAGGTCCCCCCCGTGCTCGCGAAACGTTGGGAGGCCAAAGTCGGCAGCCGCGCCAGCGCCCCGGTGATCGCAGCCGGCATGGTGTTCGCGGCCGACGTGGACGGTCACGCCGTCTGCGCCATCCGCGTGGCCGACGGGAAGATCGCCTGGCGTTTCTGCGCCGACGGGCGCGTGGACTCGCCGCCGACGTACTACCAGGGCCTCCTCCTGTTCGGTTCGCGCGACGGATCGGTCTACTGCCTGCGTGCGGCCGACGGGGCGCTCGTCTGGCGATTCCTGCCGCTGGAGCGGCGGGTGATCTGCGCGTACGGGCAGCCGGAGTCGGCGTGGCCCATCTGCGGCAGCATCCTGATCCGGAAGGGCCTGGCCTACTTCGCCGCCGGGAGGAACTCCTTTGCCGACGGCGGCATCTTCCTGTATGCGCTGAAGCCGCGGTCCGGCAAGGTCGTCCATGAGAAGCGCATGTACGGCCCGTACGGCGAGGACGGGTTCCCCATCAATAACCGGCAGGTCGTCAGGGGCATGAGCATCGAGGGATTCAAGGGCGACGTCTTCCTCGCCGACGACAAGCTGCTGTATCTCCGGCATCAGGCCTTCCAGGGCGACCTCTCGCCGGTCAAGCTCCAGGATGTCAAGCACCGGCACCTGATTCCCTCGCACGGTTTCCTCGCGGCGGTTCCCCAGCATCGCTCGTTCTGGACCATCGACACGATGCTGCACTACGACATCCCCACGGGCCTGGGCGGCGTGCATGGCGACATCCTCGTGATCGACGGCACGCGCTTCTACGAGGTCCGGGGCTATGCTCCCGGGCGCACCGCCTGGTTCGATCCCCGAACCAGCGGGTACACGCTCTACGCGGGAACGTACGACGCGTTGGTGAAGGCTTCGGCAGGCGCGGCAGCAGCGCGTACCGGCAAGCGGGCTGCCAGGCCGGCGGCCGGCAAGCGGGCCGGCAAACAGGCGACTGGCAAGCAGAAAAAGGGCAGGAAGGCGCGAGCCAGGAACCGACGCCCGTCCAATGTTGCCCCTTCGACGAAGCTCTGGAGCAGCTCCATTCCCCTCACCGGCAAGGCGATCGCGCTGGCCAACGACGTCCTGTTCGTCGCGGGCACGCCGGTCGTGTTCCCGGAGGGCGATCTGGCCAAAGCGTACGAGGGGCGAATGGGGGGCATCCTGTGGGCGGCATCCGCATCGACCGGAGAGAAGCTGGCCCGCTACACGCTGGACGCCCCGCCGGCGTGGGACAGTCTCGCCGCCGCGAACGGCCTGCTCTTCCTTTCGCTCGCCGATGGCCGTGTGGTCTGCATGGAGCCGCACTAAAGAAAAGAGATTACGGGGACATCTTACAGAACTCTTGACATGCTGCCGCCTGTGGACGTGGCGGAGGCATGGGACGAAGGGCACGCGTGGTCTGTCCGGGCCTGCCGCGCCACGTCACCCAGCGGGCCGCGGGGGGCCGCACCTGGGAGCCCAGGGCCGGGACAGAGCCCTCCGCAGGGGCGACGTCCGCTGCGTGCGGCAGCGCAGGAGTTATCTCATTCACGCTGAAGCAGTACCGCTCAGGGTCTCTCGGCGACCAAGAGGAACTTGCGGTGCCAGGGGCTGCCCTTCCGCAGGCGGCCGCGGCGGCGGGCTAGGTCGGCGGTGATGTCGGCGAAGCCACGCCACGAAAGCATCGTAAAGCCCACTGAATCAAGGAGCTGCGTCAGTTCCCCGCGCCGGAAGACGTTGTGGGTCTCGCTCATCTCGATGGCCTCCATGCCGCCGCCGAGCGACCAGGCCTTCGTGAGGAAGTCCTGCAGGCCGCGCCGGGAGATCCGAACGTCCCCCTCGGGCGTCTCCTCGTGCAAGACGTTGTAGAAGTGAAACTTGTCTTCGAACCGGGCCAATGCCCGCCGCTCGGCTGGCGGCAGCGAGACGACCACCTCGCCCTCGCCGGCGTCCTGGTGATCGAGCACGACCAGCCGCCCGCCGGGCGCGAGCACGCGGTGGACCTCGCCCAACACGGCGCGCAGCTCGCCGGCGGAGCCGAAGAGCTTCACCTCGTGGAGCACCTGGCCGGCCACGGCGGCGTCGAAGTGGCCGTCCGGCAGGTCGAGCCGGTCGGCCCGGCAGATAACCACCTTCGCGCGCGGGCAGGCCTCGGCGACGCCTCGCGCGCGGTCGGCGCTCTCGTCGACGCCCCACAGCTCCTCGACGCCCAGCCCGGCGGCGGCCACCTTCCCCAGGAGCTGCCCCCACCCGCAGCCGATGTCCACCACCCGCCGGCACGGGCGGCACGCCCGCAGGGCCTCGATCAGCAGGGCGAACTTCTCGTCGTCGCCGGGTCGTTCGACCTCGCGCTTCCGGAGGGAAGCGGCCGCGTCGTCGTCGTAGAGTGGCGGGCGCGAGTCCATCGTTTCGCGGCCGGGGCGCCTCTGGTATGGTGGCGTGGCACCGCAGGTGGCCGCGCGGCAGTATAGCGGGCGAACGGCCCGGCGCGGAGGAAACGTCGCGGGACAGTTGGTGTGGTAGGAACCGGTCGGCCCGGGCGGGTCGTCGTTGCAGCAAGAGGGAGTCTGGTCATGCGAAACACCGCCGTGGGAATCGCCGTCGTGGTCGTCTCGGGCCTGGTGCCCGCCCGCGCGGGCGAGGGGATCAAGCCGAAGGTCCGGGGCTACGCCTTCGAGGGGCCGCGGATCCGCGAGCGGCTCGGGCGCGGGCTGGTCGTGACGGCGCTGCCGGGCGGCAAGGTGTACCTGAGCTGGCGGCTGCGGGCCATCGATCCCGGGCATGCCGAGTTCCTCGTCAACCGAACGGTCGCCGGCGGGAAGGAGACGCTGGTGGCGGTCAAGCCCGCCGGCGGGACGACGGACTTCGTGGACGACACGGCCCCGGCGGGGAAGGAGTGCACGTACAGGCTGCAGATCAAGGCGGTGGACAAGATCGCCCCGGCCGGCAAGCCCGTCACGATCACGCCGGGCGGCAAGCCGGCGGCGTACCGGACGATCAAGCTGCGGGGCAAGTACACGTTCCAGAAGGCCGGCATCGCCGACCTCGACCGGGACGGGCGCTACGACTTCGTCATCAAGCAGCCGGCCGACAACATCGACCCGTGGTACAAGTACTGGAAGAAGAGCCCCGAGACGTACAAGCTCGAGGCCTACCGCCACGACGGCACGTTCCTGTGGCGCCACGACCTGGGGTGGGCCATCGAGCGGGGGATCTGGTACAGCCCGTACGTGGTCTACGACTTCGACGGCGACGGGCGGGCGGAGGTGGCCGTCAAGACCGGCGAGGGCGACCCGCGCGACGCCGAGGGCAAGGTCCAGTCCGGCCCGGAGCACCTCAGCATCCTCGACGGGCGGACCGGCAAGCTCCGCGCGCGGGCGGACTGGCCCGCCCGGACGCACTTCACCGGCAACCACGCCTACAACTACGCCTCGCGCAACCAGCTCGGCGTGGCGTACCTCGACGGCAAGACGCCGTGCCTCCTCGTCGAGCGCGGGACGTACAACATCATCCTCGTCGACGCCTACGAGTTCCACGACGGCAAGCTCCGGCGCCTGTGGCGATGGTCCAACAAGTCCGAGCCGCGGACCTACTGGGGCCAGGGCGCCCACTGGATGCACTGCGCGGACGTGGACGGCGACGGGCGCGACGAGGTGATCCTGGGCTCGGCCGTCCTCGACGACGACGGCAAGGCCCTGTGGACGACGGGCCTGGGGCACCCCGACCACTGCTACGTGGGCGACCTGATCCCCGACCGCCCGGGGCTGGAGATGTATTACGGCATGGAGACGCGCCAGAAGGAGCGCAACGGCATGTGCATGGTCTGCGCGCGGACGGGCAGGATCCTCTGGGGGCACGAGGGCTTCACCCGCCACGTCCACAGCCGCGGCATGTGCAGCGACATCGACGCGAACCATCCCGGCAGCGAGTGCTACAGCGCGGACACCGACGCGCAGAAGAAGGCCGCCTGGGCGCGGCTGCGGACGTGCCGCGGGACGGTGCTCAGCAAGGACATGTCGTGGGGCTTCGGCCCGCTGGTGGCCTACTGGGACGCCGACCGGCAGCGCGAGGTCCTGCACCGAAGCAGCGTCCGCGACTACGGCGGGAAGGCCCACGCCAGGCTGAGCGGGCGCGTCGTCGCCATCGCCGACGTCCTCGGCGACTGGCGGGAGGAGATCATCACGTCCGTCGCGGGCGAGATGCGGATCCACCTCACGACGATCCCCGCCCTGGACCGCCGCGTCTGTCTCATGCGCGACCCGATCTACCGCATCGACGTCGCCCACGCCGCCATGGGCTACTACCAGAGCCCGTCCCTCAGCACCGACCTGGCGACGAAGCGCCCGTGACGCCGCGGGGCGGGGGCGTTCTGCATGCCGATTACCAGTGGTGCACCGGGGGCGCGGGGGGCGCCGGGGGCGGGGAGCGCTGGGCCTTCAGGCGCTCGATGACGTCCGCGATCCGCTGGCGGACCTCCGGGTCGCCCGATTCGAGGTGCTTCCGCAGCATGGGAACGATGCCCTTGCCCATCTTGACGAGGGCCTCGGTGGCGGCCTGCCGATCCTCGTAGCTCTCCGCCCCGAGTTGCCCGATGAGCCGCTGAAGCCGCTGGCGGACCTTCTCCGGCGGCAGGGCCTGGCTGCGGCGGATCCGAGCGCACTGGCCGACGTAGAGGTCCAGCTCGGGCCCGGGGAGGATCTGGAAGGTCAGCGTCTGCCTGGTGAACTGGCCCCGCAGGACCGAGCCGTCCCAGAGCGTCAGGGCCACCCGCCCCAGGTGGGTGTCGCTGAAGGACACCGCACGGATGCTCGTCGGGCGCAGCTTGACCTGGCCGTACTTGGTCCGGACGGTCAGGCTCTCCTGGGCGAGGCGGCCGAACAGCTCGTCCCCGTTGCTCAGCACGACGGAGTCGAGCGTCTTGTCCGGGCGCCCCTCCTCGGCGAAGACCATCTCGGCGACGAGGTGCCGGGGGATGGTGAGCTTCGGGCCGAGCGTCAAGGTCAGGGCGATCCGCTCGGGCTCGAGGAAGCCGGCCAGCCGGGAGCCGTTGAGAAAGGTCGCGCGGTGGACGGCGTTGCCCGGGTTGTCCATCGTGATCGCCAGGAGGTCCTCGGGGTCGAGGTCGACGAGGTCGTGGCGCGTGCGGAGCTTGAGCTTCGCGCTGTCCGGCTCGAAGGCCACCCGGTCGCCGGTGCGCAGGACGACCACGGGCCCGGCGAAGGTGGCCTCGGCGGGCTTGGCCTTCGAGACGCGATACGCGCACTGACGGACCGCTTGGAACGGCACCTTCAGCGTATCGCCGGAGGGCAGCTCGAGGTGGACCGCGGCCTGCCGCGGCATCCGCCCGGCCAGGACCTGCCCCCCCGCCAGCAGCACTCGGAACCGCCGGCCCTGTCCCCCGCCCGCGGCCAAGCCGATCACCTTCTCCGCCGGCAGGTCCATCGGCCCGAAGAGCGTCTCCAGGCGGAAGTGCTCGTTGGCGATCGTCCCGAAGATGGGGTCGCCGTGCTCGTTGTGGACCACGTCGCTGGCGTCCGACCGCTCGAGGTCCACGTCGCCGAGGCTGCCGGCGCCCGGCATGTTGACCACCAGCCTGCGCACCCACGAGGGCAGGTCCCTCAGGGCCCCGCGCGGGCGGAACTCGGCCATCTGCTTCGTCAGCACCGCGGCCGAGCGGTTCTGCGACTCGAAAGAGCACAGCACGAAGGTCTTCTTCGCCGGCACGGTGAGGGTGAAGTAGACGTAGATGTCGTCGCTCTGGACCGTGACGGTGGGCCGAACCTTGCTGCGCTTCGTGCAGACGTAGTGCATGAGCGCCGGGGCGTTGGGGTACCGGGTGACGGTCACGAACGCCGTGTCCTTGTCCGTGAAGCCGCCTCCCCCGGAGCTGTAGATGGTGCGGCCGACGGTGGTGATCATGTCCGAGTAGAGCCGGATCTTGACGGAGATGCTCTGCGAGGTGGGGTTCTCGAAGATGTCCAGCCAGCGTGCCAGGCCGCGGTCGGAGTAGACCTTGATCCGCCGGGAGACGCGGAGGCCGCCGGCAACGCGCGGCCCCAGCTCGACCTCGTCACCGGCGGCGTTGAGACGTCCCTGCCCGCTGAAGCTCAGGCGCGAGCTGTTGACGTAAAGGTACAGCCCGCCGCTGTAGGCGCGGTCGGTTCCCACGCCGACCGTGCCGTAGGGCTGGATGTCCCACCGGTAGCCGGCGCCGTCGCTGCGGGTGTACGGAAAGCTCGTCACCTTGCCGCCGGTGATATGCAGGCCGGCCTTGCCGCGCTTCGGGGGCGGCCCGGAGCGAGTTGGCGGCGGCGGCGGAGGCACGGGCGCGATCCACGCGAAGAGCCGGGCGCGGGCGCCGGCGGCGACCCAGCCGGCGGCCAGAGCGGCCGGGAGAACGATCTTGCTGAATCTGCCGAACCTCATGAGCTCCTTCCTGACGTCCGCCACACCCTACCGCGCCGGGACGTATTCCGCAAGCGCCGCGACGGCATCCGGTTTCCGTCCCTGATTATCCGGCCGCGGCGCGCTGGCGCCCCGCCAGGCGGATGCCGAAGCGCTTCGCCACGTCCTCGACGAACGGCTTGTGCTTCGCCGGCGCCGCGCCGTGCCAGGCGGCCAGGTAGCTGGCGAAGCTCGCCCCGGCATCGGGCCTGGCGAGGTTCAGGAAGCCGACGGCCTCCCAGCGGGCGGGGGCGGCCTCGAGAAGCGGCAGGAGCTGCTTGGCCACCAGCCGGTTCTTCCTGCGATCGTAGGCGTCCCGGCGCAGCACGCCTTCGTTCAGCCGGTACCACTGCGCGAGCGTCTGCCCCGGCGCCAGCGCGGTGCTGTCCCGGCGGCGGGCGGCGGCGGCGTACTTCGCCAGCGAGGCGGCGTAGTCCTTCCAGTGCGGGTACGGCGGCGCGGTCGGCCACGACCGGCCCATCTCGGCCACGGCGTAGAGGCTGGCCGCCTCCGCCAGCGACTCCTCGAACCACTGGTTCTTGTTGGTCACCCGCCGGGCGTAGTTCGTCAGGACGTGGCAGAACTCGTGGGCGAACTGGTAGGCGAACTGGGACCAGTAGCGGCCGTCCACGTCGAGCTTGACGACGTACTCGCCGCGCGGCCCGCGAGCGTCGAGCGTGATCGGCCCGCTCTTGCCGCGGCGGACGATGACGGGCGCCAGGCGCCGCCGCGGGAAGTGCTTCCACAGCTCGCCGGCGGCCGAGAGAAGGACCTTC
>CAZXOC010000226.1:8048-12464 GCA_964642165.1 uncultured Planctomycetaceae bacterium
CTTGGGCGGCGGTTCGCCCTTGGGCGCCGGCTCGGGCGAGGCCGGGGACTTGCCCGCGCGGCGCGCCGCCTCGGCGGCCGCCATCTGCTGCCGCATCTGCTGGAGCTGGTCCTGCATCTGCGCCCGCGCCTGATCCATCTCGGCGCGGGTCTCGGCCAGCTTGGCCCGCAACGCCTCGGCCTCGGCCCGGCTGTCGGCCAGGGCCTTGCGCAGCAGTTCGTTCTCGGCCTTGAGTCGCCGCGCCTCTTCGGCGTCCCGGGCGAACGCCCCCGCCGGCAGAAGCAGCGCCAGACCCATCCACCACGCCACGAATTTGACGGCCATGCTTCTCTCCCGCATCGCAATCCCTGCCGCCGCCCCGCGACGGCCTCCACCTCTCCGACGCTTGGCCCGACGCCGCAGTTCCGGCGTATGCTGAGCCGCATCAGGTGCGTGGAGTGGTTGCCCTGCGCATAGACCCCGCTGTTGAGGAGGTGCGTGAGAGCCCCCGATGGGCGTCCGCGCCAGCCTAGTCGCGACGGGGGGCCTCCGCCAGCCGCTTGGGCGAGCCGCTTACGAGCAGGAACCGTCCTTCCTCCTCGAGCCGGCGCTGGAACTGGCGGTAGTGCTCGAACAGCCCATCCCACGTGTTTCCGCAACGAGCCTCGATCTCGCGTCGGGCCTTCCGAACTTCCTCCACGATCGGGTCCCTATCCATCGGCAAGCTCCAGGTGCTCTTCGGGCGTGCAGATCTCGGGTGTTGCGAGGCCGTGCCTCTCATTGATGCCGCGGACGATCGCGCGGATCTTCTCGTTGGCGATGTGCCGGCAGTTCCAGGTCACCAGGCAGTCCATGCCGTGGTGAGTAGCCAGGGCAACGTGCACCGCGTCGGCTCGCGCGCGCTCGGGCAGGGGCGAGGCGTCGAAGTACTCCGACGCCAGGGCGCGGGCTTCTTGGGGGACGCGAAGGACCGCGAACCCCTCGATGCTCTGGAGACGCTTGTGTGCCTCGGCCGGATCGCCCGCCGAGATCTCCTCCACGACCAGGAGAGAAACGAATGGCTGGAACTCCGGCAGGCTCCGTTCCCACCACGCCGCCGTGGTCGCCTGGTGTCCCGCCACGACGACGCTCTGGCTGGGCCTGGCGACGAGGTAGCTGATGACACTGCTCTCGATGTAGACGCTTGGCTTCACGAAGCCAGTATATCACGCCCCGCCTTCACGAGCACGCGCGGCGCACCCTCGCCCGGAGGCCTTCCGCGAAGTGTCAACGGCTCGGGCAGCGCATCGTCCTGGAGCAGACGCGCGGCGGGGCGAAGTCGATCACCTGCTTGCTGAACGACTCGCCGTCCCACTTGAGGTAGTGGATGCCCACGTCGTCGCCGCCGCCGGGGTCGTGGCCGCAGTGGGCGCGGTAGTCCTCGGGGGCCTCGGGCAGGACCGCCGCGGCGGACCCGCCCGCCCGCTATTTCGGATCCCAGTATTCCCGGGCGTTCTCGGGGTCGTTGGGGTTGATCGTGTCGGGGCTCATGAGTCGTACGCCTCCGTCGGCGAAGAGCACGTTGCACTTCTCGAAGTGCCTGGCAAAGGTCGGCGGAGCCTTCGGGGCTTCCGGGTCCGGGTCCCAGTAGCTCAGGTGTTGGGCACGGTCCGTCCCCTCGTCGTCGTAGGTGGAGCCGACGGCAACCGTTCGCTCGTAGTCCAGGGCCAGGAGCTTCCGCGTGGCGGAGACGATCTCGGCCGACATGGAGTTCATGCCGTAGCTCGAGTTGCCGCCGTAGCACGGGATGGAGGCCTTCGCCCCCACCCTCGGGCTGGGGATGAGGACCTTTCTGTCGGGGTCCTTCTTGCAGACGTTGAAGGTCATGCCCGACGCGCGAACCATCACGGTGAACTGGATCTGCGTCGCGGTGTAGTGCGCTTCGAGGATCACGTCGTAGAAGTCCTGGTCTCCCCCGCCCCACGGCGCGGTGTCCTCGAAGGTGAAGTACACGGTGTAGGGGTCGTCGTCCTCGACGTAGCCTGTCTTCGTGTAAACGCCCTTGTAGGAAGTGGTGACCCCTTCTCCGGAGACCTTCATGAACTCCTTGTACTGCGTCCTGGACATCTTCCAGATCCATTGGTCGGAGTCCGCCTGGTCCAGGTACACGTCCCACACGAAGTTGCCCCCATGGAAACACTCGATGCAGACGCCCTTCAGCCCCCCGCCGGGATCGGGCGCCGGGTCGCGGTCTTCCGGGCAGATGAACACGCTCGTGTCGTTCGACACGAACGAACGCAGGGCGTTCTGCCAGCCGAGCGGGGGCAGCCCGCGCCCTAACCCGGCGGCCAGGCTCGCGCTCCGCGTCGCGCAGGCCTGCCCGATCTTCTCCAGGTGCGAGGCGCACTCGACCCGCCGCTGAACCGTGATGGCCCTCGTGAAAAACGGCAGGACGGTCGCCGCAAGCAGCCCGATGACGGCGATCACGGTGACGAGCTCCGCCAGCGTGAAAGCATGTCTCTTCGGCCGGTCCATTTCTTCAGGCTCCTATGTCTCCCGGCTGCGCGAAGCGTTCGTAGAACCACGGCCACAACTGGCGGATCCTCTGGAGGGCCTCGCGCCGACGGGCGGGGGGGTCGCCGGCCCGGTAGCGGAAGTCGACGACCATGATCCTTCTCAGGGCGACCCCGGCGCGGGCCCGCAGGAGGGTCGAGGAGTCCTCCATGGCCTCGATGATGGCCGGTCCGGCGTCCCAGAACCTCATTTCTCCGAGGCGTTCGGCCGCCGCGGCGCGCACTTCGGGCAGCTCGTCGCGGTTGGACAGCACGTCGATCAGGAATTGCGGGTCCCCTTCTCGCCCCAGGCGCCCGACGCCGTTCACGGCGGCGTGCCGCACCTTCCAGTCCGGGTCGGCGGCCGCCTCCTTGAGGCGAGGGAGGTGCTCGGGCTTCCTCTGGATCGCGATGCGAACCACCTCGCGACGGCGGACAGCGACCTCGGAGCGCTCGGATGCCTTCTCGCGCGCGGAGCGGGGCAGATCGGCGGAATCGCCGGCGCGGGGGCGCGCGGCCGGGACATCGCCGGCCGGCGTCTCGTCGGCGCTGCGGGATTCCCTCCAGGCCGGCACGCCGTGCACCGCCACGTACACCACAGCCAGGAGCGCCACCAAGCCGATCAGGAAGAGCAGACGCCTCTTGTCGCTCCGCATCGAATGGACCTTCCTGACAGGGTCGCGGGGATCCCGCGGTCCGGGCCCCGGGACCGCGCGCGCCCGGCGCCTCTGCCATCCTGCAATCTACCCCGTCAGCGGCACATCCGCAAGAGGCGGTCAAGATCGGCGCACAGCGCGATCCCGCGGCATAGTAGCCGGTTACCGGGCGCTCGGCCATGCGACCCATGTCGCCAAGCCCCGCACGCCCACATGGCTCATCCCTCGTTGTAGAACACGTACAGCCCGTCCTTGCCGGGGGCGACGAGGTCGGCCCGGCCGTCGCCGGTGAGGTCCGCGACGGCGAACTGGATGCCCACCCCCGTGGCGACGCGCGGCGGGCCGAAGTCGATCACCTGCTTGCTGAACGACTCGCCGTCCCACTTGAAGTAGTAGATGCCCACGTCGTCGCCGCCGCCGGGGTCGTGGCCGCAGTGGGCGCGGTAGCGCTTGCCGGTCACCAGCTCGCAGGCCCCGTCGCCGTCGAGGTCCACCCACGCCAGGTCGTGGTACTGGCTGTTGTGCGGGTCGATCGGGTGGCGGACCCACGTGCGCTTGCCGCCGCGCAGCCGCTGCTGCCACCAGTCCAGGCCGTAGGCGTGGCTCTGGCCGACGATCAGGTCATTCAGCCCGTCGCCGTCGACGTCCGCCACCAGGATCGGGCACGAGGCCGAGCCCAGGTCGAAGTCCTCGTGGAAGGTCCACTCGCCGCCGAACGTGTCCTCGGGGGCCTCGAGCCAGCCCCGGGCGAGGACGAAGTCCCCGCGCCCGCTGCCGGTGATGTCGCCGAAGCCGAAGCCGTGGCCCTGCTTGCCGGTCCAGATCGTGCGGGCGTCGAAGCGACCCGTCGGCTTGCCGGCGTCGTCCCGGGCGAGCTTGTAGACGACGAGCGGCCCGCCGGGGCAGTTGGGCACGACCTCCAGCTCGCCGTCTCCGTCGACGTCCCACGCGCGGGTCGTCTCGATGTTGCCCATCTCGGCGATGACGTGCTCGGGCCACTCCTTGGCCGCGTCGCCGGGGTTCTCGCGCCACCGCAGCGTGCAGCCGAACCACCCGCCGGTGATGAAGTCGATCCGCCCGTCGCCGTTGACGTCCATGGGGATCGTCGAGAAGTCGTCGTAGTACTCCCCGTGGGCCGGCACGTCGCCGATCCGGTGGGCCGTGCGGAAGTCCGGGCCCTCGTACCAGTACGCCCCCGAGACGATGTCCGGCACGCCGTCGCCGTTGACGTCGAACACCCCGGCCGCCTC
>CAZXOC010000227.1:0-12253 GCA_964642165.1 uncultured Planctomycetaceae bacterium
GCCGACTTGTCCGGCGTAGCCTTGGCGAAGCCGGAAGCGGCGGCCGCGAAGGCGGGTCCGGGGTGTAGCAGTAGGTCATGCCGTTGGCGTCGTTGGCGCTCCAGTCGCCGCAGTTCGTGACGATCTTCCGGCTCCGCCGGTGCAGGGCCGGGCGCGCGCTGCCGGGGCGCGTCGGCGAGGGCGGTGCGTCGTGCGAACGCCGGCGCCCGGCCACGGAGGCGCTTGGCCTGGCGGCCGCGCGGGTGAAGTCCCCGTGGCTCATGGTTGTCTTCCCGTGCCGGCGATGCGCCGCGGCGTCGGGGCATCGCGGCTACCTGTCATCGTAGCGGGGCCGAGGCGATTCGGCAAGGCCGCGCGCGCGGATGCGCGGGCGTTCAGTCGCCCCCGTTCGGGGGCTCGGAGGATGGGGCGGCGGGACCGTTCCCCGGGCTGGCGCCCGGGGCTACCGACAGTCGCCCCCGTTCGGGGGCTGGCGGAGGCCGAGCGGGCGGCGCCGCGCGGTGCGCGTGGCGCTGCCTCGCGCCCGTTCAGGAGCTTGGGGACGGCGCGAGGGGGGGCGGAGCCCGGCCGGGGCGGGAAACGGGATAAACCTCTTATCAGCAAAGGTGTTACGAGCGTTCTTGTGGGCGAGGCGGGCGGCGGGGAAGCTGATTGTCCAAAATGGGGCTGAATGTCCAAAATCTGTACAACGTTAACAGCTTTTCCAGTAAGGAGTTACGTGCATTTCGGGCCCTGGGGAGGGCCCCAGGATTGGACAGTTTTGACACAATCAATAAAGACTTACGGCCGTTTCGCGGGGGGCGGTGCACGGCGGCAGGCCCCGCGAGGATTTCGCCGGAAGTGTCGAAAAGTGTCGCGCTCCGGCGCGCTCGCGGGCCGGCCGGGCCCGACCGGCGGGCGGGTTGTCGCGGGCGCGGCTCTGGGCGGGGGGCCCTCCGGGCGGTACAATCCATCCGGCGGAAGCGATTGCTGTCAGCGCGCCGCACGCCCCGGGCGGGGGTCACGGCAGCCGGGAGACGCTGATCACATGGGTGACGTCTGGCTCGCACTGGGACTGACGGTGTTCGCCGGGATGGCGACCGGCATCGGCAGCGCCATCGCGTTCTTCGCCAAGCGGACGAACTACCGGTTCCTGTCGGTGGCGACGGGCTTATCGGCCGGGGTGATGCTCTACGTGTCGTTCGTGGAGATCTTCTTCAAGGGCGTCGACGCGCTGGCGGAGGCGTACGGCGGGTACTGGAGCCACTGGATCAACGCGGCGTCGTTCTTCGGCGGGGTCGCCCTGATCGGCCTGATCGACAACCTGATCCCGTCGGCGGAGAACCCTCACGAGACGCACACGGAGCAGGAGACCGCGCCGCTCCACGACGCCTCGGCGCCGCTGCCGGACTTCGCGGCCGTCGCCGCCGATTCCGCCGGCGCCGCCCCGGGCGCGCACGACCATCGCATCCGGCAGAAGAAGCTCCTGCGCATGGGGCTGTTCACTGCGCTGGCCATCGCCATCCACAACTTCCCCGAGGGGCTGGCCACCTTCCTGGCGGCGCTCGACGACCCGAGCGTCGGCCTGGCCATCGCCGTCGCCATCGCGCTGCACAACATCCCCGAGGGCATCAGCGTGTCCGTGCCGATCTTCTACGCCACCGGCAGCCGCAAGAAGGCGTTCGTCTACTCGCTGCTCAGCGGCGTGTCCGAGCCCGTGGGCGCGGGCCTGGCGTACCTCGCGCTGCGGCTCTTCCTGGGCGGCGAGTCGGGCGTCGTGCCGCCGCAGGTGATGGGCCTGCTCTTCGGCGGCGTGGCGGGCATCATGGTCTACATCAGCCTCGACGAGCTGCTGCCGACCAGCCGGGCCTACGGCAAGGGCCACGACAGCCTCCTCGGGCTGGTGGCCGGCATGGGCGTCATGGCCCTGAGCCTGCTGCTGATGAAGTGAGGCCGCGCCGGGGGACCCGCGGCGGCACTGGGTCGCCGGGCGAGAGCCGTCCGCGCCCGTGAGCTTCCGCGAGGGGTCTCCCTGCTCCGCGAGCCCGTTCGCCCGTGCCGGTAGGCAGTTCCACGTTACTCTGTCCTGGGCTTCGCTGAGAAGTCCAAGCCTTTCCGCGCCGCTCGTAGGGTATACTGTTGTATATGTGCTGACGACGAGGACGTTGCCCCTCGCCGTGAGGTCCTGGAGGCAAGGGAGGCATCCCCAGACAGGATCAAGGAGTTGTTGAGGTGTTCAGGACGGTCGCTCTCATCGGGATGGTGCTGCTGCTGGCCGGCTCGTCCGCCCGGGCGGATCTGGTCATCACGAAGTCGGCGACGGCGCCGGGCGGACCTGACGTGCTGCTGGCGTTCGATACCGAGGCCGACGGGAGCCAGAACTACTTCACGATCGCCCGCGGCGGCGGAAGCTCGGGCGTGGGGGGAGGCGAGTCCGCCTACGGCCAGACGTTCCGGTTCGACCAGCCCATCCTGCTGGACAAGATCACGCTCAAGGTGAGGATCAAGCCGGGCCAGGACGTCAGCGGCAAGTCCCTGCTGCTCTGGTTCGGACGAGGGTTCACCGGACAGACGAGCTCGGGCATGTCCAGCCTGCTCATCGACGAAGAAGCCGCGCTGCCCGCCGGGATGGGCACCGCGGGCGACGTCTGGTACCTGACGGCTGACATCGAGGACCAGCAACTTGAGGCCGGCTTGACGTACGCCTTCCTGCCGCGTTTCGGGACGGGCGGCGGCGGCAGCGTCCACCCGGAGATGGAGGTCGGCTTCCTGGGCACGTACGCCTACGACGGCGGGGCGGCCTTCACCTTCGACGGCACGGGGTACAGCACGATCCTGAACAACGAGATGGCGTTTGTCCTGCACGGCTCGGCCGTTCCGGAGCCGGGCACTCTCGGGCTGACGGCGTTCGCGGCAGCGGCGTCGGTCGGGCTCCGCAGGAGAAGGACGCCGTAGGCAGCAGGCTCGGCGCCTGGCCGCAGCAGATCATGTTCTGCGGGCCCATGCGGGAGCCGATGGGCAGGGGGCGGCCGCCGGCAACGGTGGTCTCACGGGCGGGTGGTCTTCAGGGGGCTGAACTCGGCGATCGCGCTGTCCACGCAGAAGCCGACGTGCGTGACGGACTTCAGCGGCCGGAGCAGCTTGGCCTTTACCGTCACGCCCCCGGCCGTGAACACCACGTCCCCGCGCCGGAGGTCGACCTGCACGGACAGCGCGACGGGCTTGCCGAGATCGGCCTTGATGTCTACTGCCTTGGTCTTCGGCTTGCCAAGCAGGCGTCCCTGAACGATGTAGGCCTTCTGCGGCTGGTAGCGAATCCCGCACTTGACGAGCTTGTCCTCGGCCGCACCGTCCCCGAAGGCGAGGAAGCCGTTGATCTGGTAGCCCTGCTGCTTGCCCGGGACGATCATCGTCGCCGCGAAGGCGGCCTTGTCCGTGATGGGCACCTGGAGTCTCGTCAGCGCCAGTGCGACCTGCTTCGCGCCTCGGGCGTACAGCCGGTAGCCGAGCTTCGATTGCACGATCCGGCCGCCCGCCACCTTGCTGAAGTCGGCGGACTTGTCGACCTCCGGAGGCTTGAGGTAGGCGGGCTCCTTCGGCTCCTTCGAGACGACGTGCAGGGGCTCGCCCTCGTCGATCCGGGCGAGGGCCGCCGGGCCGTCGGCGGACAGGCACAGCACCGAGCCGTCGAGCGTGCAAAGGACGACCCGCCCGCCGGCCGCCACCATGCCGTCGAAGACGGGCGGGCTGGGCAGCCGGTATCGCGCGATCGGCGATCCGTCCGCCTTCGAGGCGATCCACAAGCGCCCGCCGTGCTTCCCGGCCAGCGCCTCGGCCTGACGCTGGAGGCGCTTGCGCACGTCGTCGTCGTCCGGCAGCCGGAACGCGCGGCGCTCGTCGATGGTGTCCTCGTGGCCGGCGACGATGAGCGCATCGCTCGCCGCGACCAGGGCGCGGACCTGCATGGCGGGCTGGTCGACGCGCCACCGATACCGGGCGGCTGTCAGGTCCTCGACCGGGAACGCGCGGCGCAGCTTCCAGTCGGAGGAGTTGGCGTTCCTCCGGCCCAGGCGCCGGTTCATCTTCGTGTTGGCCGAGCGGACGTGGCGGATGGCCTCCGGCGTTGCGAGGCGGTCTGCGGCGAAGAGGTGATACTCCAGGACGGACGCATTGACGTAGTACTCGGGCTTGCGGCCGTAGCCGTAGACGCCCTTGTCGTCGAAGACGAGGATCCGCCCGGCGGGCACGACGCGTGCGGCCTGGTACCACCCGCCGTAGCCACCGGTGACGCGGCGCCCGAAGGTCCAGTAGGAGCGGTGGAACCAGGAGTCGTCGAGGAAGCCGATCTGGCAGAACAGGTGGGAGCCCTCGGCGGGCTGCTCCTCGACGCGCTGAACGGGGATCTCCAGGCGCTTGCCCTTCAGGTCCACCTTCTGCGAGCGCATGTAGAGGTGGGTGCCGTCGCACGACAGCACGTCGGACAGGGCCACCGGCATGTTCAGGCCCCGGACGTGGGTCTGCATGTTCTTGCCCGTCTCGGGGTCGTGCTCGTCCCAGACGACCTCGCCGAGCATCCGCCCCGTGACGGGATCCAGGCGCAGCAGGCGGATGCCGCCGTCCAGAAAGATGGATCGCCCGGCCGTGCAGTACAGGACGCCGTCGTGCACCAGGACGCTGCCGTGGACGGGCCAGGCGGACTCGACCTGCTCGAAGGCGACGATCCGGCGGTCCATGCCGGCGGCGCGGAACCGCCAGGCAAGCTGCCCGTCGGCGGCGCGAAGGGCGTAGACGTACCCGTCCGCCGAGCCGAACAGCACGAGCCCGCGGTGGATCGTCGGCGGGGAGTCCACCCGCCCCCCGGCCGTGTAGCTCCACAGCCGCCGCCCCGCGGCGGCGTCCAGGGCGTGAACGGTGTGGGTGTCGATGGAGGCGAGGAAGACCTTCCCGCCGGCGAGGACCGGGGCGCTGAGGCGCCCGCCCAGCTTCGCGGACCACGCCTGCTTCAGATCGCGAGGCACGGGGCTCGCGGTGGCCCCGCTGCGGGCGGCGTCGTGACGGTAGGTGGGCCAGTCCCCCGCCCGCACCGGCGCGTCCGGCTTCGTTCCGTAGGCCGGGCCACGCTCCAGTCGGGCCGCGCCGGCCAGCTCGGCCGCGCCCGGACGGGGCACCGGGCCCGGCGCCAGGGCGTTGAAGCCGTTGAGCTTGGCCTCCAGGTAGCACCCGCACGAGTGCATGGGGGCGTAGACCATGCCGTTGCACGGCAGCACGCCGTAGATGCACCCGCCGCGGACCCAGTGATGCGTCTCCCAGTGCTCCGTCGTCGGATCGATGAACTCGATACCCGTGCGCGACGTCAGCAGGTAGCGGTCCGTGGCCTTGCTGGGATGGCAGCGGTGGTGGAACCAGTAGATCTTGACGTCCGGCGGGAACTCCTTCCTGACGCGGCCGGTCTTCAGGTCGCGCCCGGTGAACACGCCGGAGTGCTGCCCGCTGGCGATCGCGCCGGACCAGACCAGGTCCCCGATCACGAACAGGTCCTTCAAGGACTGGTGCCCCGACGGGTGCTTCCTGGCCTGCCACAGCTCCTTGCCGTCGGCCGCGGCGAGGGCCGTCATTCGCCCGTCGTTGCCGGCGAACAGGACGACGCCCTTCTGGATCAGCGTTCGCGGCCCCGTGCCGGTGTGGACGGGCATGCTGGCCTTGATCGGGTCGCTGGCCCACATCGTCGAGCCGTCGCGGCGGCTCAGGCAGAGGACTTTCTCGCCGTCGTAGCAGATGACGCGGTCGGCATCCGCGGCGAGGGAGCAGGGCGCGACGGGCGTCTCGATTCTCCACAGCCGGCGCCCGGAGGCGGCGTCATAGGCCGCGATGCGTCGCTTCTCGCCCCCCCAAGCCCATTCGCGGTTGGCGCGGCGGGTGTTGTCCCAGACGTAGCTGGCGCGACGGCGCCAGTCCGGCAGCTTGGACGCCTCCAGCCCCACCAGCGCCAGCAGCATGCCGTCGGAGAGGAGGATCTCGCGGGTGCGGTCGCTGCCGCGGTAGGTGCGGACGGTCCGGCCGGTCGCCGCGTCCAACGCCGTGAGGGGCGCTTCCAGCGACAGCGTCACGTAGACCCGGTCGCCCTCGGCCACCAGCCGCCGCGTCAGGTGCGCCGGGCCGCTCTTCAGGGGCCACTGGCGCGTGTTCCACCGGTCGATCTCGCGCTTCCACAGCACCGTGCCGTTAAACGCGTCGCGCGCGATCAGCCGCCACTGTGAGGGAAGCTGAACGGAGGCCGTCGGGCCCTCGTCGAAGATGTAGAACAGCCGCCCGCCGGTCGCCACCAGGGAGGTCATGCTGGCCATGTGGTCGTGGTGCCGTGCCCACCGGGGGCTGCCCACCCACTGGAGCCGCCGCGGAGGCCCGACCACGGCGTCGTGGGCCACCGGGTTGCCGTCCGCGTCGTGGAGATAATGCGTCCACTCGTCCAGCGCCTTCGGGCGGGGCTTGACGCTCTTCGTCCATTGCCCGTTGCGGCGGACGTACGCCACGCCGTTGGGGCAGAGCACGCGCATCACCTCGTCCATCGCGACCGGGCCGGGGTCCTCGGCGACCACGAGATTGACGAGGTTGTCCGCGTAGGGCAGGCGGCTGCCGGTCAGCCGGTCGGCCGACACCTTCCCGTACAGGCCCGCCGATCGAATGCGCTCGCGAGCCCGGGCGACGTGGGACGCCTTGGCGTCCAGGCCGTGGACGATCGTGCCGTCGCCGGCCCCCAGCGCCGCGGTGAGCTCGCCCGCCTGCCCTGAGCCTGTCGAAGGGCCGCAGCCGAGGTGGACGATCAGGCCGCCTCGCACGCCCGTCGCGTCGAGGATGGCCTTGGCCCGGCGGGAGGCGTCCGCAGGCGCGGCGCTCGCGACGAGCGCACCGGCCGCCAGGACCGCCGCGACGGCGATCGTTCTGGAAAGGTCGAATCCGGCCCTCTGGGTCTGTTGTGACATGAGTCTGCTCCTGTCTCCACCAGGTGAATCGTGGCTCCGTACGGCGGCGTCCCCGGCGGCTACCGCGGCATCGCCGCGCGCTGCTCGCGCAGCCAGGCAACCCACTCCCCGACGCCGTCGCCCGTCTTCGGCGAACAGCGGATGACCGGCGCGGCCGTGTTGACCTTCGCCAGGTCGTCGCGGACACGATCGAAGCGGTAGTCCAGCACGCCGACGAGGTCGACCTTCGTCAGCAGGATCACGTCGGCCTTCTGGAAGAGGGTGGGGTACTTGGCGACCTTGTCGTCGCCCTCGGGCACGCTCAACAGCACGGCGCGGCGGTGCTCGCCGAGGTCGAACGCCGCCGGGCAGACCATGTTGCCGACATTCTCGATGAACAGGTAGTCCAGATCCGCCAGGTCCAGGCCGCTGAGCCCCTGGGCCACCTGCGCCGGCGAGAGGTGGCAGCCGCGCCCCGTGTTGATCTGCGTGACCTGGGCGGCCGCACCGGCGAGGCGCTCCGCGTCGCGGGTGGTCTGGAGATCGCCGACGAGCACGCCCGCCCGGATGCCCTCGCCGAGCGCCGGGAGGGACTTCTCCAGCAGCGTCGTCTTGCCGCTGCCCGGCGCGCTGAGCAGGTTGACGCACAGCAGGCGGGCCTCGTCCATGCGGCGCCGGTTCTCGGCGGCGAGCGCGTCGCTGGCGTCCAGGACGCTCCGGACGACGTTGATCTTCATGGCTCGGGTGCTTCCTCTCCGGTCCAGCAGATCACGGACTTCAGGATTATATCGTCCCCGGCGACGATCTCCACGTCGGCCTGCCCGCAGGTAGGGCAGGCGAAGCTGCCGACCTCCGCCTCGTACGTCCGCCCGCACTCGCGGCATTTCGCCCGGATGGGCACCTCGGTCATCTTCAGCCGCGAGCCGGCCGCCGGCGTGCCCTCGACGAGCACCTCCCAGGCCATCTCCAGGGCCTCGGGGACGATCAGCCTCATCGCGCCCAGCTCGACCTCGACTTCCTCGACGCGCGTCGCGCCGTGCTCGGCCGCGGCCTTCAGCACGCCCTGCAGCATCCCGGTCGCGATGGACATCTCGTGCATGTTCGTGGCTCCACGCAGCCGGCACGTCCTGCGGCGCCGAGCGGCGGGCGGTGCGCCTCCGGCGCATTCGGGGCTCGTACCTGCACACTCTACCGCTTGTCTCGTCCTCCTGCATCGGTAGGATCGCCTGCACAGGGCCGCGACGATTGCGGACCGAAAGCGAAGGGAGAGAATCGTGACTGCGACAGCCGCCCGAAGATCCAGACGGGAGTTCCTCAAGGCACTGGGGCTGGGCGCGACGGCCCTGGCCGGCGGCCGTGTGCTCCGCGCCGCCGCGCCGAAGAAACCCCCGAACGTGCTGTTCCTGTTCGCCGACGATCAGCGCAGCGACACGATCGCCGCCTACCGCAACCCGCACATCAAGACGCCCAACCTCGACGCGCTGATCGCCCGCGGCTTCAGCTTCCGCCGGAACTACTGCTTCGGCGCCAACAGCGGCGCGGTGTGCGTGCCCAGCCGGGCGATGGTCAACAGCGGCCGGACGTGGTTCCACGTGGACAACCAGCTCCGCGGCGTGAAGATCCTGCCCGAGCTGCTCGGCGAGAACGGCTACACGACGTTCGCCACGGGCAAGTGGCACAACCGCGAGGCCTCGTTCCTGCGGGGCTTCCAGCGGGGCAAGGCGATCTTCTTCGGCGGGATGTCGGACCACACAAAGGTGCCGGTAGTGGACCTCTCGCCGGACGGGCGGCTGGTGAATCGCCGCGCCGGGGCCAAGTTCTCCAGCGAGCTGTTCGCCGATGCCGCCGTCGAATTCCTCAGGAGCTACAAGGAGGACAAGCCCTTCTACGCCTACGTGGCGTTCACCGCGCCGCACGACCCGCGCCAGCCGCCGCGGAAGTTCCGCCGGATGTACTACGACGCCCGCCCGCCGCTGCCGGAGAACTTCCTGCCGCAGCACCCCTTCAACAACGGCCACATGACCGGGCGCGACGAGAGCCTCGCGCCCTGGCCCCGGCCGAAAGACATGATCCGAGACCAACTCGCCGAGTACTACGGCATGGTCACGCACCTGGACGGCCAGATCGGGCGCGTGCTCGCGGCGCTGGCGGCCTCCGGCCGTGCCGACAACACCATCGTCATCTACGCCGCGGACCACGGCCTGGCCGTCGGCAGCCACGGCCTGCTGGGCAAGCAGAACGTCTACGAGCACAGCATGCGCTGCCCGCTGGTGTTCGCCGGGCCGGGCATCCCGGAAGGCAAGTCCAGCGAGGCGTTCACGTACCTGCTGGACATCTTCCCGACGGTCTGCGACCTCACCGGCGCGCCGCTGCCGGCCGGCGTGGAGGGCAAGGACCTTCGCAGCATCTGGATGGGCAAGACAGCGAAGGTCCGGGAGTCGGTCTTTCTGCCCTTCCGCAACCTCATGCGGTCCGTGCGGGACGAGCGATGGAAGCTGATCTGCTACCCGCCGATCAACCACGTGCAACTCTTCGACCTGAAGAGCGACCCCCACGAGCGGCAGAACCTCGCCGGCGATCCGCGCCACGCCCGGCGCGTCGAGGAGCTGACCGCCCTGATGCTCTCGTGGCAGAAGCGCGTTGGCGACACCTGCCCCCTGAAGAGCGACAAGCCCAAACCCAAGACCCTCGACCTGACCGGGCGCAAGCGCAAGCCCGACCGCTGGCAGCCGGAGTGGATCCGCAGGAAGTACTTCGGCGAACGGGAGTGACCCGGCGCTAGCAGATCCGGGGCAGCTCCTCGCCGTAGGGGCGCTGGACGACGCGGCGCCCGCCGATCCGCGTGACCAGCTCCACCAGAGGCAGGTCGGTCCGCTCTCCGACGCGCCCGATGACCGCGGCGTCGCGGCCGAAGCGGTGGGCCCGGCAGGCGGCGAGGAGCCTCTCGGCGTCCGCCGCCGCCGCGACGGCCACCACCTTGCCCTCGTTGGCGACGGTCAGGGGGTCCAGGCCGAGCAGCTCGGCGGCGTGGCGAGCGGTCGGGGAGAGCGGGACGGCCTCCTCGTCGACCTCGACGCGAAGGCGGGTGTCGTCGGCGAGGTCGGCGAGCACGCCGGCCAGCCCGCCGCGCGTGGGGTCGCGGAGGAACCGGACGTCGCTGCCGGAGGCGAGCATCGCCTGAACGAGCCCGCCCAGCGGCGCGACGTCGCTGACGAGCCGCGTCTCGAACCGCAGGCCCTCCCGCGCGCTCATGACGGCCAGACCGTGCTCGGCGATGCGCCCGGTGATCAGGATCGCATCGCCCGGCTGGACGCCCGCCGCGCCCGGCAGCGGCTCGCCCGCCAGCTCGCCCACGCCGGCGGTGGTGACGGTCATCCCGTCGCCGCCGCGGCGCTCGACGACCTTCGTGTCGCCCGTGGCGATGGGCACGTGGGCCTCTTCGGCGGCCGCGGCGATCGAGTCGACGATGCGGTCGAGCGTCGCCATCGCCAGGCCCTCCTCGATGACCAGCGCGAGGCTGAGGGCCTTCGGCACGGCGCCCATGACGGCCAGGTCGTTCACCGTGCCGCAGACGGCCAGGCGGCCGATGTCCCCGCCGGGGAACTCGAGCGGCTGGACCACGAACGCGTCGGTGGTGAAGCAGATCCGCTCGCCCGGCGTGGCGAGCACGGCGCTGTCGGTGAGGGGGCTCAGCAGGTCGTTGGCGAGCTTGGGGACGATGCGTTCGGCCAGCAGGCGGCGCGTCAGCTCGCCCCCGCCGCCGTGGGCCAGGACGATGTGCTCGTCGCCCCGCAGGTTGTCGAACGTCTCGGGCATCCGGGATCCAAACCGCCGCTAACCCGCCCCGTGCCGGCCGTACTTGTACCACGCGGCGCACGTGCCTTCACTGGAAACCATGCAAGGCCCGACGGGCTTCAGCGGCGTGCAGGTGCGTCCGAAGAGGGGGCACTGGCGCGGCTCGACCTTGCCCTGGATGACCTCGCCGCAGCGGCAGCCGGGCGGCTCGTAGTCCTCGCCGAGCGCCACGCCGAAGCGCTCGAAGGCGTCGAAGCGCCGGTAGGCCTCGCGCAGCTCCAGCCCGCTGGCGTCGATGGTGCCCATGGCGCGCCACACGGCGGGGGCCGGCTCGAAGACCTCGTCGATCATCCGGCGGGCGATCTCGTTGCCCCCCTCGGCAACGGCGACGCCGTAGACGTTCTCCACGCGCGCCTCGCCCCCGGCGACCTGCCGCACCAGGTGCAGGACGCCCTCCAGCATGTTGGCCGGCTCGAAGCCCGCCACCACGCACGGCTTGCCGTGGCCCTCGGCGACCGGCCGATACGCGCCCGAGCCGATGATCACGCTGACGTGCCCGGGGCACAGGAAGCCGTCGATGGGCACCTCGCCGCCGGCCAGCAGCGCCGCCATCGCCGGGATGACCTGCTTGTGCGCGGGCAGGACGAAGAAGTTCTCCAGGTGCGCCTCGCGGGCCTCGAGCACGGCCGCCGCCGTCGCCGGGCTGGTCGTCTCGAACCCCACCGCCAGGAACACGACCTTCCGATCGGGGCGTTCCCGGGCCATCCGCACGGCGTCCCGCGCCGAGTAGACCACCATCACGTCCGCCCCCAGGCCGCGGGCCTGCTCCAGGCTGCCCAGCCTGCCCGGCACGCGGACCATGTCGCCGTAGGTGCAGATCGTCACGTCCTCGCGGGCCGCCAACTCGCACGCCGCGTCCAGGTACCCGGCGCTCGTCACGCACACCGGGCAGCCCGGGCCGCTGATCAGCCGGACGCAGGGCGGCAGGAGCGACTTGACGCCGCTGCGGAACAGGCTCACCGTGTGCGTGCCGCAGACCTCCATGAGCTGCGCGCGCTCCAACGGCGCGGCTGCCTCGGTGATCTCCCCAACGAGCTGCCGGATCCGCTGCTTATCCACCGTCGAGGTCCGGTTGGTCGTCGATGCCGGCCGGCGCGGCGCGGGCTTGGGCCCGCAGCTCGGGCGGGATCTCCCCCAGCCCGCTTGCGTCGAGGTACTCCCACGTCTCGCGGGCCTCGCCCTCGTCGAGCAACGTGATGGCGAACCCCGCGTGCACGAGCACCCAGTCGCCGACGCGCGCCCGGGGCGTCATGGCCAGCGACACGTCGATGCGGCTGCCCTGGAAGTCGACCGTGCCGATGTGCCCCCCGACGGGGTCGGCCTCATCGATCGCGATCGCAGTCACCTTTCCCGGCACGGCCAGGCACACGTTCTTGTCTCCAACGGGTGAGGACGGCACGGCCGTTGGCGGCCGTGCTCGCAGTCCAGTATAGCAACTGCGCCGCGCCGATCCGAGCGCC
>CAZXOC010000228.1:0-1230 GCA_964642165.1 uncultured Planctomycetaceae bacterium
TCGGCACCGGCGGCGAGCTCCGGGCGCCCGACGACGTGATCGACTGCGGCAACAGTGGCATCATCCTGCGGTTCTTCATGGGTCTGGCCGCCTGCTGCGACGGCTACACCGTGCTCAGCGGGGACGATTCCATTCGGCACATCCGCCTCTGCCAGCCGCTCGTCGACGCCCTGAACGACCTCGGCGCCTGGGCGGTCTGCACCAAGGGCGACGGCCATGCCCCCGTCGTCGTCCGAGGGCGCCTCAAGGGGGGGCAGACCGAGATCGACGGCATGGACTCCCAGCCGGTCTCGGCGCTGCTGATCGCCTCGTCGCTGGCCGGCGCGCCGAGCGACCTGGTCGTCCGTCGCCCGGGGGAGAAGCCCTGGGTGGGCGTGACGCTGGACTGGCTCGACCGCTGCGGCGTGGAGTACAGCAACCAGGACTTCGCGCACTACCGCGTGCGCGGGCGGAGCCGGTGGGAGGCCTTCGAGTGCCGGATTCCCCTCGACTGGTCGGCGGCGCTGTACCCGATCGTCGCCGCCGTGCTGACCGAGGGCAGCGAGGTCCGCGTTCCCGGCATGGACTTCGCCGACAGCCAGGGCGACAAGCTCGTGATCGACGTCCTCCGCGAGATGGGCGCGGACATCGAGATCGAGGGCGACGTGGTGACGGCCCGATCCAGCAGGCTGACCGGGCGCGAGATCGACTGCAACGACTTCATCGACCAGTTCACGCTGCTGGCGGTCGTGGGGACCGGAGCCGCGGGCGAGACGGTCCTGGCCAACGCGGAGGTCTGCCGCCACAAGGAGTGCGACCGCATCGCCGAGATGCACCGCGCCCTGAAGGCGATGGGCGCCGACGCCGAGCAGCGCGACGACGGGCTGGTCATCCGCGGCGGGCGCCTCCACGGCGCGACCCTCGACAGCCGCTCCGATCACCGCATGGTCATGACGCTCGCGGTGGCCGGACTCGTCGCCGACGGCACGACCGTCGTCTCGAACGTGGAGTGCGTCCGGAAGACCTTCCCGGCGTTCGTCGCCGAGATGCAGGGCATCGGCGGCGACATGGAGAAACGAAGTTGACGCTGCTGCGGCGTTAGACGCGGCGGCTTTCGCGCGGGGCTGTGGGGCCCCGACCTATCTGGCAGTGCCTTCTGCGAAAGGAGAACCTCGGATGCTGGGCAACACCTTCGAACGGGTCTTCCAGGTCACGACGTGCGGCGAGTCGTACGGCTGGCACCAGACGGCC
>CAZXOC010000228.1:1240-11776 GCA_964642165.1 uncultured Planctomycetaceae bacterium
GCCGAGGAGGCCGGCTACGGCGGGGCCCTGTTCTGCGTGGTCAACGGCGTGCCCGCCGGCATCGAGCTGGACGTCCCGATGATCCAGAACGAGCTCGACAAGCGCCGTCCCGGCCAGAGCAAGATCGACTCGCCCCGCAAGGAGACCGACCGCGTCGAGGTCGTCAGCGGCATGTTCGAGGGCAAGACGACCGGTGCGCCGGTCGGCCTGCTCATCCGCAACATCGACACGCAGGACGTCCACATCAACCAGTACCGCGACGCCAAGGACGTGATTCGACCCGGGCACGCGGAAGTGAACTTCTTCTACAAGTACGGCGAGCACGCCGACTGGTGCGGCGCCGGGCGGGCCAGCGGACGCGAGACCTGCGTTCGCGTCGCCGGCGGGGCGGTGGCCAAGCAGATCCTCGCGCGCGAGGGCATCGAGGTCCTCAGCCACGTCATCGAGTCGCACGGCCGCCGGGGCCGCAGCGTCAGCGCCGGCACCATGACCTTCGAGGAGATGAAGGCCAACTACCGCAGGAACGACCTGAACTGCTGCGACCTGGCGGCGGCGGAGAAGATGCTGGCCGACCTGTCGGAGGTGGCCGATGCGGGCGACACGGCCGGCGGGGTGATCGAGCTCGTCGCGCGCGGCGTGCCGGCCGGGCTCGGGGAGCCCGTCTTCGACAAGCTCAAGGCGACCATCGCCCACGGCCTGTGCAGCATCGGGGCGATGACCGGCCTGGAGTTCGGCGCGGGCTTCCAGGCCGCCACCATGCTCGGCAGCGAGTGGAACGACCCGCCGTTCCTGGTCGACGGCAAGGTCCGCTTCCGAACGAACAACTGCGGCGGCTTTCTCGGCGGCATGAGCAACGGCGAGGACCTCGTCGTCAAGATGGGCGTCAAGCCGACCCCCACCATTTCCAAGGAGCAGGACACGGTCGACATGATGACCATGGAGGCCAGGAAGCTCGAGGCCATCACCCGCCGCGACATCACGATCCTGCCGCGGATCTATCCCGTCGCCGAGGCCATGGTCGCCATCGCCGTCCTGGACGCCCTGTACCTCGCCCGCGGCTGGTACGCCGTGGCCAAGCCGGCGGCGAAGTGGATCGATCTCACCGAGCCCAGGCACAAGGGCGAGTACACCAAGTAGCCCTCCCGCGGCACCCGGTGGTATAATGCCCCTGGTGCGCATATGGGCCTGTTCCAGGTCAAGGCGAAGCTGGCCAATCCCGCCGACCCGAAGCGGTCCTTCGAGGAGGATTTCTGGGTCGACTCCGGCGCGCTGTACACCTTCGTGCCCGAGGACCGCTTGGAAGAGATCGGTGTGGGGCCGCTTCACGCGCGAGAGCTGGTCCTCGCCGATGGCCGGCGGCAGCGCAGGATGCTCGGCGAGGCCCGCATCACGCTGCCGGACTTGGGCGAGACGATGACCTGCCCGGTGGTCTTCGCGCCCGTCGGCTCCCTCTACCTGCTGGGCGTAACGGCCCTGGAGAACTTCGGCGTGCAGATCGACCCGATGGCCAGGAAGCTCAAGCCCATTCTCGGCATCATCGGCGGCTTCCTGGGCTCGAGGTAGCCCTTCGCGACCCGACCGGCCCGCTCTCGAGGACCGTTCATCGCCTGCGCGCCAGCGTCACGGCGTGATAGCCCCACGCGTCGGATGCGCTGTCGAGGACGTCGAAGCCTGCCTGGCGGGCCCAGTCGTGCACGGCGGCCAGCGGGCGGGTCGTCATCCGAAGGGGCTCGCCGTCGAAGCCGCGGAACGTGCCGTTGACCATCCGCAGGTTCGCGTGGCCGGTCTGCGTCGTGAACAGGAACGAGCCGCCGTCGGCCAGGGCCCGGCAGGCGATCGCCATCGACCGCCGAATCGTCCGGTCGTTCTCCATCCAGTCGTAGAAGCCGGAGGCGACCAGGACCGCCGGCCGGCGGTGCAGGCGAAGGAAGCACGTCACGTCCAGGGCGTTGCCGTGCTCGTAGCGGATGTTGCCCAGGCCGCGCGCGGCCGCCTGGCGGCGCCCTTCGGCCAGCCACCGCTCGTCGAGGTCCCAGCACAGCGCTTCGACGGGCTCGCCGGGCAGCCTGGCCAGGACGTCCTGGATGTACCCGGCCGGGCCGGCGGCAACGTCCAGGACGAGGATCTTCCCGCCGTCGGCCAACTGCCGGCGGATCGCCCGCTCTAGCAGGCCTTCCAAGTTCCGTCTTCGGATGCGGACCGCTTCCCAGGCCGGGTGGCCCAGGTAGATGCCGTCCAGCAGCCTACCCACCCACAGCCTGCCGGAGGGCTGGTTGCGGTAGACGTAGTCCAGCATCGTTCCCGAGGTAAGCCCGTGCTCGCGGGCGATGCGGACGCCGTCGCTCAGGCGGCCCACCGTGCGGACCAGCGCCTTCCAGGCCGTCAGTTGCAGCGTGCTCATGGTCCATGCTCTCCTTGCGGGCCCGCAGGACGAGTCGGCCGACCCGGCGCTCCAGGTCGCCTGCTACGAGCAACCAGCTCTGCTTGCCTTGCCTCGACCCCCCGAACCGCACGGGCTCGCCGAAGGCCACTCGGATCGCGCCCGGGCGGGGAAACGCTCTGCCCTTCGGGCAGCACTCGTACGTGCCGTCGATCCCTGCCGGCAGGACCGGCAAGCCGCAGGTCAACGCCAGCAGGCCCACGCCGCCCTTGAAGGGCGCCATCCTGCCGTCCCGCGAGCGCGTGCCCTCCGGGAAGACGATGAGGTTGGCCCCGCGCCGGAGCTCCTCGCGACAGAACGACATCGCCCGCCTGTCGAACCGGTCTCTGGCCATGGGGATCGTGTTGGCCAGGAGGAACGCGAGCCAATGCCGCCACGGATGCCGGAGGAAGTAGTCCTTCGCGCACAGGGCGCGGACGCCGTTGACGCGCCAGAGCGGAAACGACGAGAGCAGCACCAGCGCATCGAGGTGACTGGCGTGGTTGGCCACGACGAGATGCCCCCGCAGGTGGCGCAGCCGGCTGCCGTCTCGCGCGCGGACGCCGTGGAAGAGCCCCAGGTACGCCCGGACCAGGACCTGGACGACGACCCTCGCGACGTTCGTCGAGACGCCGTTCCGCGCCAGGTCCAGCGCCGACGGCGGCGGACCGTACTGCCAGTACATCATCTCCGCGCGGTCCTCGCGCTGGTGCTCCATGGCACTACCCCGTGAGCTGCGCCGACACCGGGACCGGCGCGGCTCGTTGCGGCGGGGGACCCGGGGGCCTCGCGACCGCCGTACCGGGCAGCGCGTGGCTTGCGGGCCCTCCCGCGGCGCTCCGCATCGGGATCCGGCTGACGGGCGGGCGGGCGGCGCGCCGGCTTCGACCGAGCAGGAGGCGCAGCGCCCAGCCGCTCGTTCGCCGAATGGTCTGGGCCAGCCCCCACATCCCGAGCAGTTGCAGGCCCGCATCGGCGAGATACGGCCTGGTCTTCGGGCGCACCAGGGCCGCCAGGAACCGCAGCGGGTTGTGGAAGTACACGTACGCCGCCGTGAGGTTGAGCTGCTTGCGCCAGGGCCTTCCGTGCCTCGACGCCACCACGAAGCTGTCGCTGAGCATGTACGGTTCGATGCGCCGGCCGCCGACGCTCTCGAACACGAGCCCCGACGCATACGCCCGGTCGTACAGCCGCGATCCCGGCGCGGGCGTGGTCATCAGGATCTGGACGTCGGCCGCGCCCGCCTTGCGCAGCAGCCTCACCTGGTTGAGCAGGCCCCGGGCGCTGCCGCGCGTGTACAGGGGCTGCTCGTCGTCGTGCATCATCATCGGCATCGGGAAGATGCCCTGGGCTCGCAGCAGGCCGAACAGCTCCAAGGTGCTCCCGACGCTCTGCCCCTTGTCGATCAGCGTGGCCGTCATGTCCTCCACGCCCAGCCAGAGCGCCTGGAGGCCGGCCTGTCGCATCAGGGGAAGGTGCCGGCTCGCCCGGAGCGTGTCGAGGACGGTCGCCTCGGTGCCCCAGCGGATCGTCCGGCCGAGGGGCCTGCCATTCAGCTCCGTCCGGGCAAGCGTGCCGGCGATGTCCGCCGCGCGGTGTCGGTCGTTGAAGAAGTTGCCCCCGATCAGGCTGAAATGCTTGAAACCGAAGGCATTGTGGAGGCGGCGCATCTCGTCGGCGATCCGCGGGCCGCTCTTCATGCGGTGCCGGCGCTGGTTGTACGCGGGGATCGGGCAGTAGGGGCAGGCGAACCGGCACCCCGCCATGATGAAGAGGGAGGCGATCGGGCTGTGTCGGCGAACTCGCCCGCGCTCGAGGGCGCGGGAGCTCAGGGCGGCCTTCCTGCCGGGCGGTTCGAGAAGCTCGTAGCCCAACGCCGGGCGCGGCAGCTCGTCGAGGTCGCCGAGGAGGCGCTGGATGCCCGTGTCGACGAGCTCCTCGGCCATGCCGTCGGTGCCGCCTCGGGCGTAGAGCAGCCCGGGGATCCCGTCCAGCAGCCCGTCGTCGCGGGCGCGGAGGAACGTCTCCCGCAGGCCGGCGGCAGGGGGGGCGGCGGCCCGAACCGAGAGCAGCACTTCGAGGAGGCCCAGCAGGACGTACTCCTCGCCGGTGACCGCGACGTCGGCGCCCCAGGGATCGGCCGGATCGGCCCGGAAGACGGTCCACGGCTCGTAGATGACCAGGGGCCCGCCGACGACGATCAGCGGCCGGTGCGCGGCATCGATCCGGCACGCGTCACGAATCAGCGCCATGCATGGGGCCGAGTGGATCTGCAGGCTGGAGATCAGGAAGAGGTCGGGGATCCTGCCGTCCAGCCGCATTTGCGACGGGCGGAAGCCCCGGTTCCACTGCTGAAGGACGATGCGGGTCTTGCGGAACCCGGCGTCGGCCATCGCCGCCCCGATGGCCCGCACGCCGGCCGGAACCATCCAGCGCTCCGCGTAGAGGAACGGCAGCATCCGCGTGCGATGATCGAACGCGCAGGCGATGACGCACGTGAGGTCGTGGCGGCGAGCGACGCGCCGGAGGCGCCGGCGGATGTCGGTCATCTCGCCTGGCCGGAGCAGGCGATCCTGCGTGGCACGAGATGGCAGTTCCATGGGACCGGGCCTCCTGTCGGGCTCCGCGGCGCCTCACGCCTTGACGAAGTACCGAACCACGTGGAAGAACGCCGGGGCCGTCAGGATCAGGCTGTCGCAACGGTCCAGAATGCCGCCGTGCCCGGGGATGGCGCGGCCCATGTCCTTGACGCGCACGTCGCGCTTGATGAAGGAGACCACCAGGTCGCCGCACGTCCCGAGCACGGCGACGGGCACGGCCAGCAGCGCCGCGGCGACCGGGTCGATCCCGGGCAGGGCCCGGCCGAGGAGATACCCCATCAGCACGACCGACGCCGAGGCCAGCACGGCGCCCTCGATCGTCTTGCTCGGGCTGATGCGGGGGATGAGCTTGTGGCGGCCCAGCCACGTGCCCCACAGGTACCCGAACGCGTCGTTGCACGCCACGAGCACCAGCAGGTAGAAGGCACAGGCTACGCCGTGGGCCAGGTCCCGCAGGTACGCCAAGTGGCTCAGGAACCACCCGAAGTACAGCACCGCGAGGATCGACAGGCAGACCGTCTGGAGCATGTGCCGGTACCGCCCGCGGGCAATCGGTACCAGCAGCAGCACGCCCACGGCCAGCATCGGGCCCGCCTGGTGCAGGCCGTACCATCCCCCGAACACCGGCACGTACATGCCGACGACCAGCCCATAGCACAGCCACGCCACGGGGCGGTCCTGCCACAGCCCCGTCACGCGGTTGAACTCGCGAACGCATTGGAGCGACAGCAGCAGGACCACGGCCTGGAACAGCATGCGGCTGTACACCAGCGGCAGGAGGATCGGCGGGATCATGGCGAACCACACCAGGTACTTGACGGCGAGCGGGCGGGCGCTGGCGCCCCTGACCCGGGCCACGACGCAGGCGACCACCGTCGTCAGGCCGAACCCGCCCATGATGCAGACCGTCAGGTAGAGGATCTGCTCCCCGATGCGCGGAGTGCCCATGATGTCCTCCCTGGGCCGGCGGCTCTCTGGGCCCGCTTGGCGACCTGGATGCCGAACAGGAAGGCGCTCAGCAGGTCGTCCCCGTTGGGGTGGTTTCCGTACGTGTGGAACCGCGCGTGACGGCCTTTGCAGGCGAAGGTGGCGATGGGCGGGGCGCCCAGGGCGCCGGCCGCGACGGCCAGGGCCTTTCTGGCGGAGATGGGCCCCCAGACGGGGGCTCCGTACGTGACGAACGCGGCATAGCGCGCCAGCCGATGGTTGTCCCGGAGGAACCGCATCACGGGCGGGGAAGGCCTGCCGCGCAGGACCGGGCTGCCGATCACCACGAGGTCGTAGCCGCGCGCGTCGGGCAGGTCGTCCGCCCTTCGCAGGTCCGCCTGGAGGCACTCGGCGATAACGCCGGCGACCTTCTCCGTGTTCCCCGTCCGGGAGTCGTAGACGACCAGCACGCGCGCGGGGATCGGGCGCCCGGCGCCGGCGCGGCGCCACTCCAGGCGGGCGATCTGCCGCAGCATCCCCCGCGTGCGCTTCCAGACCGTCACCTGGCCCAGGGCCGCCATCAGGATCAGGCCGCATTCCAGCGGCGTCACCGCTCGGCCGAGGATCATCCACGCCCGCCCGCCCGCACGCAGGACGAAGTACTGGACCAGCGAGAAGGCCATCAGGCAGATCAGCCGCTCCACCTTGCCCATCGGGCCGTGGTGCTGCCAGTCCGCGCCCACCGCCTTGCCCAGCATGCCCGTGTAGCTGACCAGCAGCATGCTCGCCAGGGCCAGCAGTCCCCACGCCGGCCGGCACAGGGGCGACAGCGCGATGCCGATCACCAGCAGCACGTCCGAGTACCGGTCGGGCAGGGCGTTGACGACTTCGCCTTTGGCCGAGAGGTTTCCTCGCTGGAGTGCGAGCATGCCGTCGAGCGTGTTGAGCGTCATTCGGAGCAGCCCCAGGCCGACCGCAGCCACCAGCAGTCCGGGGCGGTCGGCCGCGCCGTAGTAGCACGCCGCCGTCGCGGCCGCGACCACCGTGGCCAGGTAGCTCAGCACGTCCGGATGGACCCTCCGCAGGGCCGTCGCCACCGGCCCCAGCAGCCTCCGGTAGGAGTACTTCAGGACGTAGAGTCCCATGGCGTCGCTCCGTCAATGCCGCGGCTTGGCTCCCGTGGCCAGGAAGGCGCGCAGCTTCGGCCGGCTCTCCGCCTTGATGGGCGAGGGCAGCTCCGTGGAGGAGTAGGTCACGTCCGCCAGCCCCGCGGCGGCAAGCCACTGGCGGATCTGCTCCTCCGTGAAGCCCAGCCAGACGTCCGCCATCACCTCGCGTGTCCAGTCGTAGTGGTGCTTGGTCAGGTCGCTGATGACGATGCGCCCGCCCGGGCGGACGATCCGCGCCATCTCCCGAACGCCCTGGGCGGGGTCGCCGAGGTGGTGCAGCAGCATGCTGCTGAAGGCCGTGTCGCACTGCCCGTCGGCCAACGGGAGGGCCTCGGCCTCGCCCAGCCGCAGCTCGACATTCGTCAGGCCCGCACGCGCCAGGCGCTGCCTGCAGACGTCCAGCATCTTCTCCGAGCGGTCGATGCCGATGACCTGCGCCGCCGTCCGCGCCAGGGGCAGCAGCATCTCGCCCGTACCCGTGCCGACGTCCACCACCACCGCCTTGGGGCGGACGAGGCTCGAGACCACCGCGAACGACAGGTGGTCGTCGATGTAGCTGCGGCGGATCCGGTCCCATTCCGTCAGGACGACGTCGAAGTAGGCCTTCGTCCGCGCCTCCCGCCTGGCCAACGTATCTTTCAGCCGCTCAAAGTCTTCCGGGAAGAACCCCGCCTGTTCCACCTGCGAGCGGACCGGGGCCCACAGGGCCTTCGCCGACGCGCTGAGGTGCGCCTCGTCCACGCGGTAGTAGATCCAGTTTCCCTCGCGCCGGGTGCGGACGAGCCCGGCCCGGCGCAAGATGGCAAGGTGCCGCGAGATCCGGGACTGCGTCGTCCCCAGCGTATCCGTAAGTTCATTCACGGCAAGCTCTTGCTTGGAGATCAGCCGAAGGATCCGCAGGCGGGTCTCCTCTGCCATGGCCTTCAGCATGACCGTGATGTCCGGCATGGGCCAGCCTCTATGAGCGTAATCGAATATAGATGTATTCCGGTGGCCAGCAGGATGTCAACCCTGTTGGGGAGTTTTTCTGTCGGCTGGGCAGTCCCCCGGACCGCGCCCCGCGAGGTGGTCCAGGCGCGGCGTCAGGTTAAGCGGTTTCTGTGTAATGTCTTGTGGTCTGGTGCGCCGCGAGCGCGGCCCGCGACCTCGGGCCGTGGGATCGGCCGGGAAATGCGGCCTCGCGCGGGTCACGGGGCAAGGAGCACTTTGGTCGGTTGGAGCGCCGTGCCTTGGTCGCAGCTCCGTGCGATGGCGAGGAGATTGCCGTCGGCATCCACCAAGGCTACCTCGCCATCGGGCACGGGCTGGCGCAGCGGCAGTCGGCTGCCGTGGCGAAGCCGGTCGACGTCGTCGCCCTCGACCGTCCGGCGCGGCAGATGGGCCACGGCCAGCAGCGGCGGAAGCAGGTGGCCAGCGGGATCCAGCGCCTCCGGCGCGACGGCGTGCTCGATGCGGAAGTCGCCGACGGCCACTCGCGTGAGCTTCTCGCAGTAGCCCCCCGTGGCCAGCGCCGCGCCGACGTCGCGGGCCAGAGCGCGGATGTAGGTGCCGCTGCCGCAGCGGACGTCGATCTCGGCGTGGGGATAGTCGTATCGCAGCAGCTCGATGGCGTGGATCGTGACGTCGCGCGCCGCCAGCTCGATCCGTTCGCCGGCCCGGGCGAGTTGGTACGCCCGCCGCCCGTCCACGTGGACGGCCGAGTGCGCCGGCGGCACCTGCTGGATTGCCCCGACGAAGCGGCCAAGCGTCTCGCTGACGGCCGCCGCGTCCGGGGCGGCGGCGGGCGTGACCCTGGGCGTGATCTCGCCCTCCGGATCGTCGGTGGACGAGGTGGCCCCGAGCCGCACGACGGCGCGGTAGTGCTTGGGCTGGGCCTGGACGTAGCTCGCCAGGCGTGTGGCCGGACCGACGCACAGCACCAGCACGCCGTCGGCGAAGGGGTCCAGCGTGCCGGCGTGGCCCACCTTCACGCCGCGCCCGAGCCGGCGACGCACGGCGGCTACCACGTCGTGGCTGGTCGGCCCGGGGGGCTTGTCGATCGCGAAGAGGCCGAACATGGCCCCAGCATAGGGCCGTGTGCGGGGCCATGCAAAGCCCTTGGGCAGCGCCGCAGGCGGCCGTACGGACGTTGGTTCATGTTCTCGCGGCGCTCTGGCCGATATGAGTCCAGCTTGCGCCGGAAGAGGCGCCGCAGCGCGGCCGGGCGGTCGTCCGTCCGGCGGCCGGGCGCCCCAAGAGAGGTCGTTGGATGAGCCCAAGGCAGCGGAAGCGGATGAAGGTAGGACGGGGCTTCGGCTCGAAGCGAAGCTTCACGCTTGGCCAGGCCAACCGGGCCCTGGTGCTCGTCAGGCGGATCGTGGGGGACGTGATGTCACAGTACGCGCGTCTGGTGGATCTCCAGGAGGCGCTGGAGACGGCCGAGGGCGCCGGCGACGCGGGGCGGTACGAGACCGCGCGCCGCGGGTTGGTCCGGTCGGCGGGCCGGCTGCGAACCTTCCTGGGCGAGCTGGAAGACGTGGGCGTGGAGCTGGAGGACTGGGAGCTTGGCGTGGTGCACTTCCCGTCGATCGCCGGCGGGAGGCCGGTGTGCCTCTGCTGGCAGTACGGCGAGGAACAGATCGCCTGCTGGCACGAAGTGGACGCCGGCCCCGCGGGTCGGCAGCCTGTCGAGACACTCCCGAGGGAGGGCCGCTACGTTGCCGGGGGCGACCGACGCGACAAGCCGGCGCACCCGGTCAAGGGCCGCATCCGGAAGGGCGCCGCGACTGACCCCCCGCCGCGCTGACCGGCGCGGCACGGCGCCTCGCGCCTGTGCGGTCCGCCGTCGCTCTCCGGCGCCACAGGCGGGCGGCTCAGAACTTGCGGCTGCGCTCGAGGACGTCCTTGAGCGAGTTGCAGACGCCGGTCACCTGGCGGGGCTTGAGGTCCAGGATGTCTCGCAGGGCCTCGCCGATGGCGGGGATGTACTGCTCGATGTAGCTGCGCTTCTTGAGCTCCTGCTTGCGGCGGACGGTCTTGCGGATGTGCGTGGCGAGCTTGCGCCCGCACTCCTGAAGGGCCAGGCGGGTCTCCTTGAGGATCTCCGGATACGAGGCGATGGCCTCCTTGGACTCGCTGGTGAAGGGCACCCACACGCTGGCCATGTGCACCACGACGGTCAGCGGGCCCGTCGGCAGCGCGCCGCGCCCCTGGGCCAGGCCGTAGCTCTTCCAGTTCAACGCGACCACCGACTTGTACGTCGCGCAGGCGGACTGCTGGTACTGGAGCGGCACGCGGTTGGCGAAGCGGATCAGCTTGGCGAGCTGCTGGTCCTCGTCGCCGCCGCGCGTCACCTTGCCGTTGCCCTTCCTGGCGGCTTGCGGCGCGGCGGCGCCTTCGGCGGCCTGGTCCTTCTCCGGCCGGCCGTAGGCCAGTGCCACCT
>CAZXOC010000228.1:11786-12237 GCA_964642165.1 uncultured Planctomycetaceae bacterium
GCCGTGTAGAAGGCCGCGTCCACCACGTGCTTCAGGCCCGCGACGAGCTTCTCCTGGCCGATGGGCACGACGCAGTCGGTCGCGGGGGCCATGATCCGCGTGTCCTGGACGGCCTCGTAGATGCGCTTGATCGTGTCGTTGTTGAGCCGGCTGGGGCGGGCGGTGTTGCGGCAGTCGGCCTTCTCGAGGATCTCCTTGGCCACGCGCGGCGAGACGCGCGAGAACTCGCTGGTCAGAAACCTCTGCGTCGTGCGGCACTTCGTCTCGGAGGCCATCTTCAGCAGCACGCCGAGCTCCACGCCGTAGGGGTGCGGGCGGATGGACTTCGGCGTCGGCGGCAGGTCCCTGACGGACGCCTTGTACTCGTCGACGCGCCCGTCCGGGGCGTGGTAGATCAGCGTCACGTGCGGGTTGGCGATGGCCGTCTGCTCGAGGTAGTCGTCCACGCTCT
>CAZXOC010000229.1:0-7457 GCA_964642165.1 uncultured Planctomycetaceae bacterium
CGGCCCACTGGTGCTCGCCGAAGGTCTCGTAGTCCATGAAGAGGTTGCAGACGTAGCCGTTGCCGTTGATCTGGTCGATCCACATGGCGAAGCGTTCGGCCGTCAGGGGCCACTCCGCCCAGCCGCGGTTGCCGAAGCGGAAGGCGATGTCGTCGGCGAGGCGGTAGTTCTTCATCAGCATCCGCAGGCGGGCGCAGTTGGGCGGGTTGTAGATGAAGTTCGGGCTGCGATAGCCCAGGACGTGGTCGGCGCCCTCGGTGAGGATGGCGTCGAAGCCCATGTCCTCGACGACCTTGGCCACGTCGTTGTTGTAGGTCAGCTCGGTGTTGCGGAAGATGCGCGGGCGCTGGCCGAACAGCTCCTCCATCAGGTCGAAGTGCATTCGGGTCTGGCGGACGAACTCGTCGCGGTCGTAGAGGAAGGCGAGGCTGTGGTAGTAGGTCTCGGTGATGAACTCGACGCAGCCGGTCCGCCCCAGCTCGGCGAAGCTCTCCAGCACGTGGGGTGCCGAGCGCCGGAACTGCTCGACGACGGTGCCGGTCAGGGAGTAGCTCACGCGGAAGCGCCCCTGGTGGCGGTCGATCAGCTCGGCGATGAGCCGGTTGGTCGGCAGGTAGCACTTCTCGACGACCTTGTGGCAGATCTCGTCGTTATGGCGGTCGTCGAAGTAGTTCGGTTCGCTGTCGAAGATGCTGTACCGGCGCAGCCGAAAGGGCTGGTGGACCTGGAAGTAAAAGACGACGGATGCCATGGTTGCTCTCTGCCTCGAAGGCCCGCGTTTGTCTCCCGCCGGGTCCGGGCCGCCGGGGGTCGGCGCTCGGCCTCGGCTCAGGTGCCGGCCGCGACTAGCTGCTCGTAGACCGTCTTGAGCTTCTGGGCACTGTCTCGCCACGAGAGTTTCCGAAGCTCGATATGCCCGTGTTGGCGAAGCGCGCGGCGCAGCGGCGCGTGGCGCAGCACCGCGAGGATCTTGTTGGCCATCTCGTCGACGTCCCAGAAGTCCACCTTCAGCACGTGGGTCAGCACTTCCGAGACCCCCGACTGCTTGGAGATGAGGACCGGGACGTTGTGGCTGAGGGCCTCCAGCGGGGCGATGCCGAACGGCTCGGAGACGCTCGGCATGACGTACAGGTCGGCCATGCGGAAGACCCGGGCCACGTCGTCGCCGCGAAGGAAGCCGGTGAACGTGACGTACCGCCCGAGCGCCAGGTCCGCCACCTGCTGAATGCACTGGGTGATCAGGTCCCCGCTGCCGGCGATCACGAAGCGGACGTCCTGGTAGACCTCGACGACCTTCTTCGCCGCGCGGAGGAAGTACTCCGGCCCCTTCTGCATCGTCACGCGTCCGAGGAACAGGACGATCCGGTCGGTCTGGCGGATCGGCTGCATCTGCCACTTGCCGGCGTCGGGGAGTTCCACGGCGTTGTAGACGACGAGGCACTTGTCGGGCGGCACGCCGTAGCGGCTGACCACGAGGTTCTCGGTGAGGTGGCTGACGCAGACGACGCGGTCCGCGCCGTGCATGCCCGTCCGCTCGATCTCGTAGACCTGCTGGTTGACGTTCATGCCCGAGCGGTCGAACTCCGTGCTGTGGACGTGAACGACCAGGGGCTTGTGGCTCGCCGCCGCGACGGCCAGTCCCGCGGGGTACGTCATCCAGTCGTGCGCGTGGATCACGTCGAACGTCTCGTGCCGCGCCAGCTCCAGCGCGAGCCGCGCGTAGCGATGCACCTGCCCCATGAGATCGCCCCGGTAATGCGCCCCGGCGCCGGCGACGAAGCTGCCCTGGGGCGCGCCCGGCGCGTCGGCGGCGGACGCCCGGGCCTCGGCGGGGCGCTCGGGCGGGGCGGGCGAGGCCCCCTCGGCCTCCTCGGCGGGGAGGAGCTCCTGCATCTGGACGAGCTTCCGGACGGCCTGCTCGAAGCTTGCGGGGTCCGCGTACGGCTGGAGGACGGCGTCCACGCGATGCAGCTCGACGCGCTCGAACTCCGTGCTCTCGATCCTCTCGCTCGGCAGCGCGTCGAGCCGCTGGCCGACCAGGTCCGCCGGGCTGCGAAGCTGCACGTGGGCCGCCTCCCCGGCGCCGACGGCCTTCGGCAGCACGAAACAGACGCTCACGCCGATCTCGTCCAGGCCGCGCGTCAGCCCGTGGCAGGCCGTGCCCAGACCCCCGCTGATGTGCGGCGGAAATTCCCAACCCAGCATGAAGACTTTCATCGCTTCAACCTCTGGGGCTTGTCCCAAGCCCGCCTCGAGCCGACCTCGAAGTCGGTGCGCGGGATTATAGGCCACCGGGCAGGCCGGCGAAAGAGAATGCTCCGCCGTCCAGTGAGATTTGCGCGATTCTCGCGTGCCCCGGGCGGCCTCAGACGCCCATCTGGAGGGAGCCGATGATCTCCCGGAGGCTGCGGTGGCCGTGACGGCGGAGGTAGTCGGCCAGCCCGTCGCGGATCCGGATCACGCAGGCGGGGTCTACGAACAGGGCCGTCCCCACCGCCAGGCCCGTCGCCCCGGCCAGCAGGAACTCCAACGCGTCGCGGGGGTACTGGATGCCGCCCATGCCGATGATGGGCACGCCCGCCGGCCGCGCCACCTCCGCGTACACCCGCTGCACCATGTGCACCGCGATGGGCCGGATCGCCGGGCCGCTCAGCCCGCCGGTGACGTTGGCGAGGATCGGCCGCCGGCGCTCGACGTCGATCGCCAGGGCGGTGAACGTGTTGATCAGGCTGAGGGCGTCGGCCCCGGCTCCGACCGCCGCCTTGGCGATCGCCGTGATGTCCGTCACGTTCGGCGACAGCTTGACGATCAGGATGTTCTTGTGGCAGGCCCGTCGTACGGCCGAGGTGACCCGCTCGACCTGGCGGGTGTCGGTGCCGAACTGGATGCCGCCGGCCTTGACGTTCGGGCAGGAGATGTTCAGCTCCACGCCGCGGACGACCGCCACGTCCTCCAGGGCCTCGACGACGGCGAGGTAGTCCTCGAGCGTCGTGCCGGCGACGTTCACGAAGACCGGCAGGCCCAGCTCCGCCAGCCGCGGGGCCTTCTCGTCGAGGAAGACCTCCAGGCCCACGTTGGCCAGGCCGATCGCGTTGATCATGCCCGCGCGGGTCTCGACGACGCGAGGGTACTCGTTGCCGATCCGGGGTGCGCGGGTGATGGACTTGGTCACGAACGCCCCGAGCTGTCGCAGGTCCACGAAGTCGGCGTACTCGTCGGCATACCCGCAGGTGCCGCTGGCCGTCATCAGCGGATTGGCCAACGTCACCCCCGCGATCTCCACGCTCAGGTCCGGCCCCCCGGCAGGTGTTCCAGTTGTTGCGCTCTCGTTGATGCGTGATGCTCCTTGCTGCCGATGCGGCGCATTGTACCGGGTGTCACCGAAGGCCGGAAGTGCGCGTTGGCCGGCGGATCGGTGACCGTTCGCGGAAGCCGGTGCTCCGGGCCCCGATGGCGAGGTGAAGCTGCTTGCAGCGCGAAACGCGGGCCGGGAGAATGGGTCCGTGGGGCGCCCGCACAGTCCGGCACGCGCCCCATGGAGCCAGGGGCGTGTTCATCGAGCTCATACGCATCGCGAACTTCAAGTCTCTCAAGGACGTCGAGGTCCACCCGTCGGGCTTCGTGGGGCTTGTTGGGCCGAATAACGCCGGGAAGACGAACTTCACCCTGGCTGTCGGTTTCCTTGCAGATGTGTATCGCTACGGCCTGGGAACGGGCATAGCTCGGGCGGGAGGCATCGAGAACATCGCCTTCCGGCGCGTACGCCGCTCGAAGTCGCCCGTCGTCTTCGAGACCGAAGTGAGCCTGGATACCGGCCGCGCGGGGAAGGCCTCGGCGCTCCCACCGTGGGCCATGCGCGAGCTGGGCGAAGCCGTCACGCGCTTCACCGTCTGCCACCAGTTCTCAGTCAGGGCCTCAGGCGCGGGTGTCCGGGCTGAGTACACCGTGGCTGAGGAGCGGCTGGGGATCCGCGCGGACTTGAGGAAGCCCGGTCACTTCGATGATGCATCTCCGCAATTCGGGCTAACAGTCATGCGGGACGCGGAAGGAGACGTCCGATCCGAGACGGAGGGTTTGCCCCTGCCGGGCCCCGCGCGCAAGGTCTTCCGCGGGCTTCGGCGTCTGGCAGGCCTGCACGGTGGCAGGCGGGATCGGAAGTGGGTGGTTGACCAACAGCAACTGCTGTTCGCCCACCCATACCCGCGAGATCGCGTCACCTGGAGTTTCGGCGAGTTCATGACGCACCTGGGCGTATTCCGCTTCTCCCAGGATGAGGTAAGGGCCCCGGGCACGCCAACCCCCAGCCCAACGCTCTCCCTCCCGGGTGGGAACCTGCCGGCACTGGTGGAGTGGCTTCAGCGCAAACACAAGCCTGTCTGGCGTCGCATTCTCAACGCGATGAGGGACATCGTGCCCGGCTTGGAGGAGATCAGGACAGAGGTGCTGCCTTCGAAGACGCTTGGCCTGTTCCTGGCGGAGAAGGGCTTCGGTCGCGCCTGGCGAGCGGATGAGGTGTCGGATGGGACAATGCATGTCTTGGCGGTGCTCGCGGCGACGGCGGACCCTCAAGTCTCCGCGCTGGTCCTGGAGGAGCCTGAGACATCGCTGCACCCGTGGGTCATCAGGGAAGTGGGAAGGGCGCTGCGCGAGCTGTCCAAGCGGAAGACAGTGATCGTGACGACACAGTCACCGGTTGCCATCGATCTCCTGCATCCGTCGGAGACCTGGATCGTGTCCCGAAGGAACGGGCAGACCGGAATCCGCCGGTTGACGGAGATCGATCCGCGGATCGAGGAAGATGGGCGCCAAGGCCGCGTGGGGCTTTCCGAGTACCTCGACGCCGGGCTCGTGCCGCGAGCCGTGCCGGGCGGGGAAGATACGTGACGATCGGGATCATCGTCGACGGGCAGGCCGAGCCCGAAGCCCTTCGGAAGCTGTTCCCGAAGCTCCGGGGCGTCGGTACCATTCTCCAGCCGCTGTATGCTGACCTGCAGCCGAAGGCTGCCCCGGGGCAGATCGCCAGGAAGGCGCTCTCTCGCGTGCGGATGCTCAGGCAGAGGAGCGCCGAGCGAGTCATCCTGCTGCTCGACAGGGAAGACCGCTCGGAGTGTCCCCCCCGTCTTGCCGGGCAGATCGCCAAGGCGCTGGATCGTCTCGGCGAGCCGGGGATCAACGTGGTCGTCAAGAACCGGGCCATCGAGAACTGGCTCATCGCGGATCCAGGCTGTCCGGGCAAACTGGAAGGCAGGTTCCGGTCCGCAACGGCCCTCACCAAGCGGGTCTCCCCCAACAAGGCAGACAACGTGCGCAAGGCGGCCTCCCTGCTCGACCGGATCGCGGTACGGCGTCCCCACCACAAGCGGCGCGACCCGCCACGGATCGTCCAAGCCATGGACGTCGCTTCGGCGGCGGGGAACTCGCGATCCCTTCGCCGGTTCCTGCGGGTTCTCGGGGACGAACGGTACCGCGACCAGAGCAGGCTTCCCTGACCGCGCGCCGCGGACGCACGTCAGGCGTTCAGGTACGCCACGGCGTCCTGGACGGCGCGGGGGGTGAGGTCGTCGAAGATCGCCACGGCCCCGAGCATGACCGGCAGGACCATGCGGACCTGCCCGCCGAGGGCCTTCTTGTCGTGCTGCATGATGCGCCAGATGGGCTGGAAGTCCAGGCCGTCGCGGCGGACGGGCAGCCCGAACTCCCGCAGGAGGTTCTCGACGCGTTCGGCGGGCTCGGCCTCGATCAAGCCGCGGCGGACGGCGATGCGGCAGGCGGCCGCCATGCCCAGCGAGACGGCCTCGCCGTGGGAGATCTCGCCGTAGCCGACGAACGCCTCGATGGCGTGGCCGATGGTGTGCCCGAAGTTCAGGTGCGCCCGCTCGCCGGCCTCCCGCTCGTCGGCGGCGACCACGGCGGCCTTGATCTCCACGTTCCGCGCGATCAGCTCGGCCATCACGTCGGCCTGGCAGGCGAGCAGCTCGGCGGCATGGTCCTCGATGAACTCCAGCAGCCCGGCGTCGCGGATGACGGCGTGCTTGACGCACTCGGCGAGGCCGGCGACCAGCTCGCGCCGCGGCAGCGTCCGCAGCGTCTCGACGTCGATCAGCACGCCGACCGGCTGGTGGAACGCGCCGATGAGGTTCTTGCCCGTGGGGTGGTCGACGGCCGTCTTGCCCCCCACGGAGGCGTCCACGTCCGCCAGCAGCGTCGTGGGGCACTGGAGGAACCGCAGCCCTCGCAGGGCCACGGCCGCCACGAACCCGCCGAGGTCGCCGGGGACGCCCCCGCCGAGCGTGACGATCAGGCTGGAGCGGTCGATGGGCGGCTCGACGGCGAACAGGTCGTCGAGCACCCGGCAGACGGTGGCGAGGGTCTTGTGGGCCTCGCCGGCGGGAAAGTCGATCCGCGAGACGTCGAGCCCGGCGGCCGTCAGCGAGTCGGCGGCGCGCCGCCCGTACAGCCGCGAGACGGTCGTCTCGGAGAGGACCACGACGGACGTGACGTCCTCGATGGCCGCCGCGGCGGCGCCCAGGTCGTCCAGCAGGCCGGCACCGACGCGAACCTGGTAGCTCCGCTCGCCGAGGTCAACGCCAACGGCCTTCGCCATCGCGGCCATCGTCCTGTTCCTCTTCGTGCTCGCGGAGGTACTCCTCCGCCGCCGCGGCGAGGTCCGGGTCGACCGGCCCGTCGGCCTGTTCCTTCCCGTCGCGGCCACCTTCCGGCTCGGGCGGACCGGGGGCTTGCGTGTCGGACCGGTATCGCAAGGGGCGGTACCTCGCCGCGGGGGCGCGGTCGGCTTTGAGCCTCGCCAGCCGCCGACGGGTGAAGTAGAACCCCACGGCCAGGGCGATGATGAGCAGCAGCAGGGGCAGGAAGTTCGCCAGGCCGCCCAGTCCGCTGCCGACGCCGCGGAGCGGCAGGGCGGTCCGGCTGATCTGCCAGGCGATCAGTTCCGGGTAGTCGCGCATGTCGCCGCTGCCCTCTTCCTGGGCGCGGTAGACCTTGTAGAACAGCGCGGCGATGCGGATGCGCCTGCCGCCCTTGTAGACGCCGCGGCGGTAGCGGTCGGTCCGGTCCGACTCGCCAACGAAGGCGTTGGGGTCCACGATCGAGAAGACCTTCAGGGGTTTGCCGTCCTCGTTGGGCACGCCGGTCTGGACGCAGTCCATCTCCCAGACGGGCCTGTCCTTCGGCCAGAGCTTCGGGCGGAAGCCCAGGCCCGCCCCCGCCTGGCGCTTCCTGACCACGTAGACCTTGACCTTCATGTGGAGCGGCGTGGCGCGGTACCGATCGGGCTCGGCCAGCAGGTTCACGTACGCCGGGCTGTCCAGCTCGTGCCACTCGATCGGCTCGAGCCGCGGCGCCCGCGCCGCCACCGCGAACATCACGTACAGCGCCGTCTCGTCGAACTTGCCCGTGCGGTCCTGGATGTCCTCCAGGACGGTCGCCTCCTGCTCGGT
>CAZXOC010000229.1:7557-12227 GCA_964642165.1 uncultured Planctomycetaceae bacterium
GGGCGCGCCGACAGGGCCGCTCCCACGGCCAGCCATCCCGCCAGCGCCCCCGCGCCCCCGCGGCCGGGGACCCTGCACCGTCTCGTCGTTATCATGACTGCAATTGTACGCACGCCTCTGCTGCGCTGTCAAAGCCAAGCGCGGAGCCGGCGCGGCGGGGGACGGACGCTTGTCCGGGGCGGGGCGGCAGGCGCTATTCGTCGCGCCCGGCCGGGGGCTGCTCCACCTGCCGGCTGCCATCGACCTGGAGGTTCGAGAACGCCGGCAGGAGGAAGGTGTCGTCGGGGCCTGTGGGGGCCTCGTCGCCGTCGTACTCATAGACCCCTTCGGCGATGTAGATGTTGTTGCCGTTGACGCCGACGGACGCGCGGCGCTTGAACTCGACGTGCATGTCGAGGTAGAGGACGTTCTGCCCGACGCGGTCGTGGTTGTCGCTGACGGCCGTGGCGAGGCGGTCCGGGCGGAACTGCCCGCCGGCGAAGAGCGGGGTGCTGTCGGAGAGGATCGCCATGCTCATCTTGATCTTGGCGAAGCGCTTGTCTTCCAGCCACGGGCCCCGCAAGCCGATCGCGTACTGGTAGGAGTAGGTGATCGACTCGGGGTGCGGGAAGTCTTTCATTCCGGCCACGACCACGAACGACCGCCCGCCGACGGCGGGGCACTGGAATGCCGGCGGCTCGACGTAGCGGGCCTTGATCAGGCGGAACAGCGCGGCGGAGTTGCTGATGCCGGGGCGCCCGGCCGCCGGGAGCCAGTTCCGGCGCGGGGACTCGCCGGCGGCGGGGAGGTACTTGTCGTTGTGGCTGGCGTAGGTCAGCAGCCCCGAGGCCAGTCGGGCCACCTGCGCCCCGCACATCGTGCGCTGCCTTCGCCGCCGCGCCTCCCGGTAGGAGACGCCGAAGACGCTGACCAGCAGCAGCACCACGCCGGCGATGGCCCCCACCTCGCGCAGGGAGAACGTCGGTCGAATCACGTCGCGGCGCTGGAGCTCCTCCCGGGCCAGCAGCGCGTCGGTCTGCTTCGCCGAGCGGATCCGCGCCAGCGTGCGCTCCACGAGGTCCTCCGGCGGCTCGTGCTCGGTGGCGAGGTCCATGGCCGCGAACGTCCGGCGAATGTCGTCGTGGAGGCGCCGCAGCGCCTCGTCGCTGCCGAGGCGCCGGCGGACTTCCTCGGCCCGGGCGTCGTCGCACCGACCCAGGAGAAAGTCGATCAGCAGCATCTCGTTGGCACGTTGGTTATCCACCACGTCGAGACCTATCGGCCAGGGCCTTCCACTGCTTGGCGAAGTACCGCACGGCCGCGTGAAGTCGACTCTTGACCGTCCCCAGCGGCACGTCCAGGATCTCCGCGATCTCCTTGTACGGAAACTCGTTAAAGTAGCTCAACAGCAGAACGGTCCGGAGGCTCTCCGGCATCTGCCGTATGACATTTTGTACGGCCTGCCGGGTTTCGAGGTTCACCAAAGATTCCCCCGGCGCCGGCACGTCGGCGGGCATCAGCTCGGCGTAGGTGGTCTCCTGGCTGCCGCTGCCAATGACGGTGGCGTCGAGGGAGGCGGCCCGTCGGCGATAGCTCTTGCGCATGGCGTCTCGGGCCTTGTTCGCCGCGATGGTGAACAGCCAGGGCTTCAGCCGGCGGGACATGTCGAACGTCGCGGCCGAGATGTGGAGCTGAAGGAACGCGTCCTGGAAGACGTCCTCGGCCAGCGCCACGTCGCCCGTGAACCGCACGAGGAAGTTGAACAGCTCGCGGTGGTACCGCCGCACCAGGGCCCCGAACGCCTCCGGGTCCCCGTCGAGGTGGCGCTGGAGCAGTTCGGTGTCGCTGACGCTCCGGCGGCCGTCTGGCGGATCCGTCACCAAGCAGACGTTCCCTTTCGTCTGACAGGACTTTCCACCGGGGAATGATAGGGTTGCCGCCGCGCCGCGTCCAACCGTTTCTCCGCGGCCGGGCCAAAGCCGCCTTGCGTTTGGCCCAAGGCGATCCTATCCTGTGGGCACTTCCCCAAGCCGGCTGGATGGAACCGAACGCATGAGACGCGGCATACTTGCCAGTCGGGACGAGTTGAGGGCCCTTCGCCAGCACCTCGGCTACAAGGCCTACGTCGGCATGTACGAGGCCCTGCGCCGGCGCTGTGCGCTGATCCTGGAGTCGGCCCCCATCACCGAACAGCGGTGGCGACACCTCTGGGCGCAAGGGCATTGGGGCTCGGCCGTCCAGGCCGCCCGCGCCGTGCAGGGGCGAGTGTTCGACCTGCTGATCGCCCACCACATTGACGCGAACACGGCCTACCGCGATCGGGCCGTCGAGGAGCTCACCGGGCTGGTCCGGTGGAGCACGTGGGTCGACCCGTGCCACAACCACGTGCCGGCGGACCTGTGCACGGCGGAGGCTGCCGTCGCGGCGGCCGTCGGGCTCGACTGGCTCTGGGAGGACCTCGGCGCGGGCGACCGCGAGCGGTTCCTCCGGGCCCTTCGCGACAAGGCCGTCCGCCCCTACGTGCAGGGCGTCGAGCAGGGCGCGTTCTGGTCCAACTGCTACCACCACTGGAACGCGGTGGTCAACGCCGGGGTGGGACTGGCCGCGTTGGCGCTGGCCGACGGGGACGACGGGGCCCGCGAGGCCTACGGGCTGGCGCGGGCGAACCTCGGGCACTTCTTCGCCGCGCTCGGGCGCGACGGCGGCTGGGACGAAGGCACCGGGTACTGGGGCTACGGCATGCGGTACGTGCTGCTGCTGGCCGAGGCCGCTCGCCGCCTCCAGGACGACCAGACCCTCCTGCACAGCCGCGGCATGGACGCGACGGGGCTCTTCGGCGTCTACTTCGCGCCGAACGGTCAGCCGGCCAGCTTCGGCGACTTCGCCGCCGTGCCGCTGCTGGGGACGTTCTACCTCCTGCCGAAGTACTACGCCCGCCGCGAGGTCACGTGGTGGCTGGACACCTACGCGTTCCATCGCGACGTGACCACCACGGGCTGGTCGGCGGCGGGGCTGGCGATGCTCTTCCGCCCGCCCCGCGCCCGCACGCCGCGCCGCCCGAAGCTCAAGCCCGTCAAGGTCTTCCCCAGCGTCGGCTGGGCGGCCATGGCGGACCACTGGCCCCGGCCGTCGTTCTACGTCGCCGCCAAGACGGGCGACCTGTCGGCCCATCACTCGCAGCGCGACATGAGCTCCATCCAGGTCCAGGTCGACGGCGAGATGCTCCTGGCCGACCTGGGCAACGCGCCGTACTCGCGCGAGTACCTCTCCTCGGCGCGGGGCGACTACTACGAGGCCCAGGCCCGCGCCCACAACACCGTCATCGTGGCCGAACGCGATCACCAGATCGACGCCCACGGCAGGATCGTCGACGCCAGGACCGGGCGCAACTTCCGCCACGTCGTCTGCGACGCCGGATCCGCCTGCGGCGAGAACGTCCGCTTCGTCCGGCACCTGGTCATGGCGGTCGAAGGAGACCCGCCCGCCGGCAGCATGCTCCTCGTGGTGGACGACCTGACCAACGGCGTGCCCGAGAAGGTCGAGACCTTCTGGCACACCGCCAGGCACGTCGACCTGGAGCCGGGTCGCCTCGGCGGCACCATCGCCGGGCGACGGGCGGAGATCCACTTCGCCGTGGCCTCCACCGCCAAAGTCCGCGCCGTCATGAAGTCCTACCCGATCGACAGCCGACGCCGGGATAACGTCCTGCAACTGACCAGCGGCTTTATCGGCCGGGCGCTGACGGCCAGCGTGTTCTCCCGCCGGAAGCTCCCGCGCGGCGTGCGACTCGAAGCCGACGAGAAAGGCTCGGTCGTCGTCGAGGCCGGGGGCACCGTCGTCTGCTTCCGCGAGGTCAAGGGGAGCCTGAAGGTCGAGTCGGTCTCGCGGACCTGACCGCTATATCGGCCGCCGCGGCCCGACGTACCGCCCGGGCGTCAAGAAAAGAGAGCCGGTTGCGATGTGAGTCCAGGGGACGCGTCTGGGCGAGCGTCCCTTCCCATCGGGGGCAGGCCGCCGGCAGCGTGGCCAGGCCCACGTGCACCAGCATGACCACGCCAACGTTGGCGTGGATGAGCTCGGATGGCGCAGGAAGGCCCGGGGATCTGAATCCCTGGGCTCCGGATCCCCGGGCTTCCACTTCGGTCGACCCGCCCGCCCCGTCTCGTGGTCGGACATTGCCCCCCGTACGATGCGCCCGTGCTTCCCTGGCGCAACTGGTTCCACTGCAGCGGGTCCACGTACGGAACGTGGCTGCCGGGCGACCCCCGCGGGTGGCGGTCGCGGCACCATCGAGAGCACGTGGAGGGCGACTACAAGCACCCGCCGCCGACCGGGAAGTACGACGAGATCTACGCACGATCCAGGCGATCGATGAAGCGCGACGAGGTCCTCCTCGATTGGGGCCACCGCGTGGTCGCCTGTCGCGAGATGGCCCGCACGCTGGTGTTCCACGAGGTGGAGCTGATCGACCTGTCGGTCGGCGCCGCGCATTACCATATCCTCGCGCGGTTCACGCCGGTGGGTCGGGAGAGAGACCCAGGGATCGAGATCCCCGGGCTTCCCAGGAACAGGAGGATCGACACCTACGAGCTCCTCAAGAGAGCTGCGAGACACTACGTGGGGATCGCGAAGAAGAACAGCGCTCGGGCACTGAGCGACGCGGGGCTCGTCGCACGCGGCGGCGTCTGGGC
>CAZXOC010000230.1:0-12220 GCA_964642165.1 uncultured Planctomycetaceae bacterium
GTTTAGCGGCGGGCCTTGGCCCGCGCGTCGCACGGGCGTTGCCCGTGCGTTCTTCCCGCACGGACCACGAGATACCGAGCGGACCCCACGTGACCGAACCACGAATCCGACTCCTCTGTCGCACGTCCGCCTTGGGGGGAAGACCCCCGGCACCGCGGTGCCGGGGCGTTGGCGCGGTGCCTTTGGTCGCCCGGGGGGAACCGGAGGGGACTTCGCCAGTCAGAGACAATAGCAGCGAGACGTTGCGTGTTGGATCCGCGCGCGACGCTGCGGATGGACCTACCAGCCCGGAGAGTGAAGATGAAGCGCAAGACGCACCTGTGGGTCAATGCCGCGTTGGCGGCGTGTCTGGCCGTGGTGATCGGCATATCGGTCGCACAGACGAAGGACGCCGGCCCAGCCGGCAGCCCCGTCGCTCTGGCCGAGGCCGTCAAGCAGGCCGACAAGCTCTTCGACGAGAAGCACTACAAGGAGGCCCACGCGAAGTACGAGCGCCTCGCGGCCGACCTGGCCAAGCGCGACGCGAAGGGCGCCGTGTTCGTGAAGCAGTGGCGTCACGCCAGCCGGCGGGCGGTGATCTGCAAGCTGCGGCTGCAGCTCTTCGACGACGCGATCGCGGCGGCGGCGACGTTCGTCCGGCGCGCCAAGGGCACGCCGTACGAGGCGCGGGCCGAACGCCAGCTCGGCAACCTGTACATGCTGATCCCGCACTGGGGCACGCGTGCCGGCGGGAAGTTCCACCGCGCCCAGTATAAGCAGGGCATCCGCGTCCGCTCGTACCAGTACGACAAGCGCCACGCGGTGCAGCACCTCCAGCGGGCCCGCGAGCTGTACGCCCGGTACGACGCCGACGCGAAGCTGCTCGCCAAGCTGTCCGAGGCCGAGCGGGAGAACTGGCACAACGAGCGGATCGAGTGCGTCTTCGACCTCGCCGGCACGTGCAGCCGCTTCGGCATCTACGAGAACTCCTGGCAGTTCTGGTGGTCGTTCTGGGGCGAGCGGGACGACTTCATCGCGGGGACGGCCGGCGAGAGGGATTTCGACGAGTACTACAGCCACTGGCAGCGGCGGCGCAAGCGGCCGATCGGCCTGCGCGTCGGCCCGGGCGCCCAGCCCATCTTCCCCTCCAAGCCCAACCGCTACGCGGCGAACCTGCCCGACGACCAGAAGATCCTCTACCTGCTGGCCGAGGCCCGCGAGCTGGACCGCACCGACAAGCGCAAGTACACCGCGTTGAGCTGGTACCGCCAGGCGATGCTCGCCCGGAGCCGCTTCGGCATGGACCGGCTGAACCAGTACGGCAGCCTGTACTGGGCCGGGGGGAAGTACCCGCTGCGGGAGGAGCTGGGGAAGCTCAACCCGTGGGAGATGACGGACTCCGAGGCGATCGTGCTGGCCGGCGGGCGCGTGCGGAAGGTCCGGCTGCCGGAGCGTTTCGACGTGCTCAAGCTGCTGCGGCTGGTCGAGAGCGACTTCCGCGCGAGCGGCCTGGCCGACGAGGCGCAGTACGCCATCGGCCTGTACTACCAGAGCCGCCAGCAGTACCTCACCGCCCTGAAGGAGTACGAGAGCCTCAAGCAGAAGTACGGCGACAGCAAGCGCAAGGGCGACGCCGACGGACAGGTCAGCCGCATCAAGGCGCCACAGGTCCGCATCAGCCAGGCCGGCGCGCAGCTTCCGCGCCAGCCGGCGAGGCTCCAACTGAGCCACCGCAACGTCTCGAAGGTGTGGTTCGTCGCCCGCGAGATCGACCCGGAAGGCTTCATGAGGGAGATCCGCCAGGGGAAGATCAACCCGGACAAGGGCCTGCCCGGCTTCTGGGCGCTGCGGAGCTGGCACTCGTACTTCGTCCACGACTACCACGGCAAGGACCTGCCGTGGCAGATCGCGCCGAAGTACGTCGGCAAGGAGGTCGCCCGCTGGTCCGACGAGGTCAAGGACGACGGCACCCACCGCTACGCCCACGTGACGCTTCAGTCGAAGCTCAAGAAGCGCGGCAGCTACCTCGTCTACGCCTACCACACCGCGCCCCCCGCCGAGCACGCCCAGAAAACCGGGCGCGACGCGCTGAAGCTCGGCCACAGCCGCGCCGTCTTCGTCCTGACCGACCTGGCGATGGTTGACAAGAAGGTCAAGGACGGCAACCTCTACTTCATCTGCCACGCCCGGACGGGCGCGCCCGTGCCCGAGGCCAAGGTGGACGTGCTGAACGTCTGGAGCGTCTGGGACAGCAAGAAGCGAAAGAGCACCCACTTCAAGCAGATGTACCACCTGACGACGGACCGCGAGGGCATGGCCGTCCTGAAGCCCCCCAAGCACAACCGCGGCAACCTGCACGTGCTGGCCAAGAGCGGGAAGGACCGGCTCGCCTGGAGCGGCATGAGCTACTGGAGTCACTATTCTCCCTCGCGCATGCGCGACGGGCTGTTTGCCTACGTCATCACGGACCGGCCGGTCTACCGCCCCCGGCAGACGGTGCGGTTCAAGATCTGGCTGCGGCACATGAACAACGGCATCCTGGAGAACCAGCCGAACCGCCAGGTCTCGATCACGGTCTACGACCCGAAGGGCAACAAGGTCCACCACGTCACCAAGCGCGCCGACCCGTACGGGGGCCTCGACGGCGAGCTCACGCTGGGCGCCGAGCCGCGCCTCGGGGTCTACCGAATCCACATCCACGGGCGGAACTACGCCGGCGGGCAGAACTTCCGCGTCGAGGAGTACAAGAAGCCGGAGTTCGAGGTGACCGTCGAGCCGGGCAAAACGCACGCCAAGCTGGGCGAGAAGCTCACGGCCGTCATCAAGGCGCAGTACTACTTCGGGGCGCCCGTGACCGACGCGACGGTCAAGTACAAGGTCTTCCGCGAGGAGTACACGCACCGCTACTACTTCCCGGGCGAGTGGGACTGGCTCTACGGGCAGGGCTACGGCTGGTGCTGGTACTCGTACCCGTGGTTCGGCTGGTGGGGGCGCCTGCGGTGCTGCTGGGCGCCGCCGCACTGGTGGTGGGGCTACTACGGCGTCAACGCGCCGAACCCCGTGCGCGAGCTGGTGCAGCAGGGCGAGACGCACATCGGCCCCGACGGGACGGTGAAGGTCCACATCGACACGAAGCCCGCCCTGCGCGACCACAGCGACCGCGACCACCGCTACGTCATCCAGGCCGAGGTCCGCGACGCCAGTCGCCGCGTCATCACCGGCGAGGGCGCCGTCAAGGCCACGCGCCAGGCCTACTACGCCTTCGTGCGCAGCGACCGGGGCTACTACCGACCGGGCGAGGAGATGCTCGTCCGCATCCGCTGCCTGACGCCGGACAACAAGCCCGTCCGGACCGAGGGGCAGGTGACCGTCTCGTCGGTGGTGTTCGGCGGCCCGGACAACGCCCGCATCGAGGAGAAGGAGCTGAAGCGCTGGAAGGCGGCCACCAACGAGCTGGGCTACGTCGAGTTCCGCATGCGCTACGAGAAGAGTGGGCAGCTCAAGATCAAGTTCGCCGCGCCGGACCAGTGGGGCGGCGTGGTCGAGGGCTACGGGCTCGTGTGGTACTGCGGGCGGGACTTCGACGGCAAGCTGTACCGCTTCAACAACCTCGAGCTGATCACCGACAAGCGGACGTACCAGCCGGGCGAGACGGCCCACGTCATGATCAACACGAAGCACGCGGGCAGCCACGTGCTGTTCAGCGACGACGTGGACAACAACCACCTGATCACCTGGCGGCTGCTGCACCTGCCGAAGCGCCACACCGTGGTGGACATCCCGATCCAGCGGACGAGCCAGCCGAACTTCTTCGTCGAGGCCACGACCGTGGCGGACACGCGCGTGCATCAGCAGTCACGGCGGATCTGCGTGCCCCCCGCCAAGGGCATCATCAAGGTGGCCGTCACGTCGGACAAGGCGGAGTACAAGCCCGGCGAGAAGGCGACGGTGAAGGTCGTCGCCAGGACGCCGGACGGGGAACCGGCCCGGGCGCAGGTCACGCTGAGCGCGTTCGACAAGTCCGTGCTGTACATCCAGGACGAGTACACCCCGCCGATCGCCAAGTTCTTCCACGGCAACCTGCGCACGCACCACGTGCAGATGCGGACGAACCTCACGGAGCAGTTCAGCGCGTGGGGCTACCTCCACCGGCCGTTCCAGCAGCTCTACCCCTACCCGGCCGCGTGGTGGGGCGTCTGGGGGCCGACCGTCCGCGACTGGCGCACCGTGGGCGACAAGGACATGGGCCGGATGGGCGGTTGGGGCGAGGACCTGGCGGAGGAGAGCCGGTCCGGCGTCGCGACCGACAGGCTGGAATTGGCGAACGGCCAGTCCGGGGCCGAAGGCTACGGCGGCGCCCTGGCCAAGCGCGCCTCAGCTGCCAGGCCGGCCGGCGGGCCCATGTCGTCTCCGCACCGCGCCGAGGAGAAGGCCAAGTCGCCCGACAGCGGCGGCCCGCTCGTGGAGGCCGAAGTCCGCAAGCGCTTCGCCGACACGGCGGTGTGGCTGACCACCCTCACCACCGACGCCAACGGCCAGGCCGGCGCCACCTTCGAGATGCCCGAGAACCTCACGACCTGGAAGATCAACGCCTGGGGCATGACGAAGGCGACGAAGGTCGGGCAGGCGACGGCGTCGGCGGTCACGACCAAGAACCTGCTGGTGCGCCTCCAGGCGCCGCGATTCTTCATGGAGTACGACGAGGTGGTCATCAGCGCGAACGTGCACAACTACCTCGACAGCGCCAAGACCGCCCGCGTCAGCCTCGACGTGCCCAAGGAGCTGCTGGAGATGATCGGCAGAGCGCCGGCCAGCGTGGACGTGAAGGTCCCCGCCGGCGGCGAGAAACGCGTCGACTGGCGCGTCAAGGTGGTCAAGGAGGGCGTCGCGAGGCTGACCGTCAGGGCCCTGACGGATGAGGAATCCGACGCCATGCAGATGGCGTTCCCCGTCCTCGTCCACGGCATCACCAAGCAGGTGGCGACGACCGGCTCGATGCGACCGGACGAGAAGCACAAGAGCCTCACCGTCCGGCTCGACGTGCCCGACAAGCGCCGCCCGGAGCTGACGTACCTGGAGGTCAAGTACGCCCCCAGCCTGATCGGCGCGATGCTCGACGCCCTGCCGTACTGCATCTACTACCCCTACGGCTGCACCGAGCAGACGATGAGCCGCTTCCTGCCGGCCGTCATGACCCGCAAGACCCTCCAGAACATGGGCATCAAGCTGGAGGACGTGAAGAAGATCCGCGGGCGGCTGGACGAGATCCGGCGCATCGAGAAGGGCGAGCACCTCTCCATCTACTGGATGAGCCCGATCTTCGACGAGGCCGAGCTCGACAAGATGATCACCCGAAGCGTCTCCCGCATCGGCAACATGCAGCACGGCGACGGCGGCTGGGGCTGGTGGACGAGGGGCGACTCCAGCAGCTACCTGACCAGCTACGTGCTGTTCGCCCTCTGCCACGCCCAGCAGTGCGACGTGAAGGTCAACGAAAACATGATCTCCCGCGGCATGAACTGGCTGAAGAACTGGGAGATCGCCCGGATGAAGGAGCCCTGGTGGCGCCCCCACGCCAACCACGCCTACGTCGCCTACGTCCTGTCCCTCAAGAAGATCAAGTGCACCTTCAAGCCGGACAAGGGCGACAAGCGGCCGGGCGATCTGATCGAACGGCTCTGGATCGGGCGCGACAAGCTCAACCTCTACGGCAAGGCCCTGCTGTCGCTGGCCCTGGCGAACCTGGGCGACGAGGCCCGCGCCCGGACCGTCCTGCGGAACATCATGCAGTACAAGCAGGAGAACGCCGAGACGCAGGTGGCGTGGTTCCGCACGCCGCAGGCCGGGTGGTGGTACTGGTGGAACAGCGACATCGAGACCAACGCCTGGGTCCTGCGCGCGATCGTGCGCCTGGAGCCCAAGAGCGACGTGGCCCCGCGGCTGGTCAAGTGGCTGCTGAACAATCGCCGCAACGGCTACTACTGGCGCAGCACGCGCGACACGACGATGTGCGTGGCGGCGATGAGCGACTTCGTGGTCGCCAGCGGCGAGGGCAAGCCGGACTTCACGCTCACGCTGGACTTCGACAACGGCACGATCGTGAAGAAGGTCAAGATCAACCAGGACAACTTCTTCACGTTCAACAACTCCCTGGTGCTGAAGGGCGCGGCCCTGGGCGGGGGGCGGCACACGCTGAAGATCACGAAGGACGGCCCCGGGGCGCTGTACTTCAACACCTACCTGCGCTACTTCACGAAGGAGGAGCACATCACGGCGGCCGGGCACGAGCTGAAGGTCGACCGCAAGTACTTCAAGCTCGTCCAGATCCCCTACGTGGTGGAGGTCGAGGGCGCCGACGGCCAGAAGCTCAAGGAGAAGCGCCTTCGCTACCAGCGCGTGCCGGTCAAGCACGGCGACACGGTGGCCAGCGGCGACGTGATCCAGGTGGAGCTGAAGGTCGCCAGCGACAACGACTACACGTACCTGTGCTTCGAGGACATGAAGCCCGCGGGCTGCGAGCCGACGCAGCTTCGCAGCGGCGGCAAGGGCCAGGAGGGCTTCTACAGCTACATGGAGCTGCGCGACGAGAAGGTCGTGTTCTTCCTGGGCGCTCTCCAGCAGGGCGAGCACCTGCTGCGCTACCGCCTGCGGGCCGAGGTGCCCGGCGTCTTCCACGCCCTGCCGACCGTCCTCTACGGCATGTACGTCCCCGAATTGCGGGCCAACAGCAACGAGCACGTCATCAAGATCAAGGACTAGCGGGAATCTGCCCGCAGGGACGCGGCCGCGCGCCCGCCCGCGCCTGTTCTCCGCGCCGAGCCGGTCGCTTCCGCGAGACCGGCGTGGTAGAATCCCGCCCGAGTCGCTCTGCCGCCCAAGTCACAGGGAGACCTCGCATGAGGACTGCACACGTTCTTGCCGCCGCGCTGGCTCTCGTCTGCCCCCGGGCCGCCGCGCCGGCGGAGGATCTGCCGCGCATCCCGGCCTCGGCCCACAACCTGCTCGTGGACGCGGAGATTACCAGCAACCTGGCCGGCTACAAGCTGGGCCTGCGCGGCCGGCCCCGCGACATAATCTACGACCTCCGGGAACGCCGCTTCGTGAAGGCCTCGCAGTGGCACGAGTACGGCGTGGGCTTCGGCAAGGACCTCGGCGTCGTGCCGGAGGACAAGCCCGCGTACTGGATGGCCGAGTGGCCCAAGCCCGTTCAGGCCAACCTGATCGTCCTGAGCGGCACGTACCCCAATCAGCCGCAGGCGAAGGCACGCTGGAGAATCGAGCTGCGCCGTGACGGCCGCTGGGCCACGCATGCGTCGGGTCAGGGGGGATGGTACGACAGCAAGCGATACGTCTGGGACGGGGCGGGCACCAGGCCGGTCGCGTTCGACGCCTTCCGCGTCAGCGTCTTCAGCCCGGACGATAAGACGCCGCTCAAGAGCATCCACTTCCGCGGGGAGGAAGGGCTGTCGTGGCTCGTGGCGAACCTGCCGCCGATCGACGCGCGGATTCATCCGCCTCGCGGGGCCGTTCGGGCGGGGACCCCCGCGACCTTCCGGGCCGAGCCCCTGACCGGGAAGATGAAGGCCTGGCGATGGCAGTTCGGTCGCGCCGGGGCCGACGGCCAGGAGGTCACCCACACGTTCGCCGAGCCCGGCGAGCAGGAAGTGCGGCTGACGTTCTTCGACGGGGAGCACTCGGCGACGGTCCGAACGACCGTCGCGGTGGCCAAGCCGGTCGCAGCCCGCGTCGCTCCGCTGCGGGCGCCCGTCCTGGCGGGCAAGGGCGTCGAGTTCGCGGACGGCGGGTCGGTGGGGCGGATCAAGACGTGGAAGTGGGACTTCGGCGACGGCGGAACCGCCAGCGGCGCGAAGGTGAGGCACACCTTCGCGAAGGGCGGCATCTACAAGGTCAAGCTGACCGTCTCCGACGGCACGCACAGCGACGACGGCCTGGCCATCGTCCGCGTCCACACGCCCGAGACGCTCCACGTGCCGCAGGTGGTCCTCGACACGGACCAGAAGAACGAGCAGGACGACCAGCACTACTTCGGCTACGGCCTGTTCAGCGAGCTGGACCTGCTGGGCGTCAACAGCGTCCACCACGGCGGCGGGCAGGAGCCGATCAACTACGCCGAGCTCCTGCACGTCCTGGACCTGGCGACCAAGAGCGGCCTGGCGAAGCATCGCGTGCCCTTCCTCTTCCGGGGTGCGAACAAGCGCCTGGACGTGCCGGCGAGCGGCCGGTGGCAGGACACGCGGCCGATCGTCACCGAGGCGAGCGAGGCGATCCTCGCGGCCGCGCGCGGCGCCTCCCCGAGCAGCCCGATCTGGGTCGTGCCCGTCGGCCCGGGGACGAACGCGGCCTGCGCGATCCTCCAGGCCCGCGCCGAAGGCCTGGAGCTCAAGGGGCGTCTCCGCGTGATGTGGCTGGGCGGCAGCAACGAGGGCATCCACCGCGAGTTCAACGCGCGGAACGACCCGTGGTCGATGTACGTCGTCTGCCACAGCGGGCTGGAGACGTGGATCATGCCCGCCCCCGTGGGGGCCCGCGTCCGCATCGACAAGCGCACGGAGCCCGGGATGTACGCCAAGAGCCCGCTCGGCCAGTACCTGCTCAAGATCATGCCGGCCCGCAACAAGCCGCTGTTCGACCCGAGCTGCCTGGCGGCGATCATCTCGATGCGCCTGGGCCTGGGCTGGGTGAAGGAGGTCGAGCCCGTCACCGTCGCGGGGCGCGAGAAGGAGTTCCACTGGACGAAGACGGACCGGCCGACGACCGTTCGCGTCATCCGCCAGATCGACCAGCAGGCGATGAAGCGCGACATCTTCGAGACGATGAAGGGCAAGCCCACGCGGCTGATCGGCGCCAAGGTGACTCGCTGAGGTCCGGCGCGCCCGGGCACTTTGCACGGCGCGATGATTGCTGTAGTAATCGGCCAGGGCACGCGACAGGAGTAGTGTCAACACCGGCGGCCGGGCTTTGCCCACTGGAACAGGCCGCCGGCATCGAAAGGGCATCGTGTGAAGATCTTCATCACCGTCGTCGTGACGGTCGTGGTCATGCTGGGCATCCTGGGGGGCATCGGCCTGTGGATGGCGAGCCGGGCGCTCAAGCTGGGCGAGGCGACCACCGTCACCACCGAGCAGCCCGTTCGCGGCGACCTGGTCGAGATCGTCAGCGCCCCCGGGGAGATCGAGCCGAAGAAGAATGTCTCGATCAGCGCCCGCTTGGCCGCGCGGATCGTCGAGCTGCCCTACGACGAGGGCGACCGCGTCACGAAGGGCGACCCGAACGCCGACCCGCCGCGGGAGCCGTCGCTGCTGGTGCGACTCGACGACACCGACCTCCAGGCGATGCTGCGCTCCGCGGAGGCCCGCCGTGCCGCCCAGGAGGCCGAGATCAAGGTCGCCGAGGCCCGCATCGCCAGCCAGGACGACAGCATCAAGGCCCTCACCGCCTCCCTCGACGACGCCAAACGCGACCTGACGCGCCAGAAGAAGCTCTACGAGACCGGCGACATCAGCGAGTCCGACTACGAACAGGCCCGCTACCGGGTCGAGGAGCTGTCGGCCCAGCAGAGCGCTGCGGCCCACACGCGGAACAGCCAGGAGCTGAACCTCGCCGTGATGCGTCACCGGCTGGTGGCGGCCGACGCCGAGATCGCCCAGGCCCGCGACCGGCTCAGCTACACGGCCATCACCTCGCCGATCGACGGGGTGGTCACCCGGCTCAACGCCGAGGTTGGCGAGCTGGTGATGACCGGCACGATGAACAATCCGGGCACGGTCATCATGGACGTGGCGGACCTGTCGAAGATGCTCGTCGTCGCTCGCGTGGACGAAGCGGACGTCGGCGGCGTCCGGGTCGGCCAGCGCGCCGTCATGGACGTCCGCGCGTACCCGGACGAGCGGTTCGAGGGCGTCGTCGACACGGTTGCGCTGTACGGCCTGGGAGGCCAGGGGAGGGAGTCCAAGGAATTCCGCGTCGAGATCCTTCTCGACAACCCCGGACGGAAGCTCTTCTCCGGGCTGAACGCCGACGTGGAGATCGAGACCAAGCGGCACGCGGGTGTGTTGAAGGTCCCCAGCCAGGCCGTCCTCGGCCGGCGCGTCGACGAGCTGCCGATGAAGATCCGCGACGGCAATCCCAATCTGGACAAGAAGAAGACGTTCGCCCCGGTGGTGTACCGCCTGATCGACGGGAAGGCGGTGGTCACGCCGGTGAAGGTCGGGCCGAGCGACGACACGCACACCGTGATCGAGTCGGGGCTGGCCGGGAAGGACCGCGTCATCGTCGGCCCGTTCAAGGAGCTGGAGAAGCTCAAGCACGACCAGAAGGTGAAGGACGAGAAGGCCGCGACGACCCAGCCCGCGGCGACGAAGCCCACCACGGGACCGGCAAGCCGGCCCACGACACAGGCCGTCGCGTCGCAGCCCGCGGGCTGACCGGTGGCCGCCCAGGGCGTCCCCGGCGCGGACGATCCCATCGGATGCTGATCCAACTCGAAGACATCTCGAAGGTCTACAAGGTCGGCGTGGAACGCATTGCCGCCCTGGAGGGCCTCTCGCTCCGGATCGGCGAGAACGAGTACGTCGGGATCATGGGTCCGTCCGGGTCGGGCAAGAGCACGCTGATGAACATCCTGGGCTGCCTGGACCGCCCGACGTCCGGCACGTACCACCTGGACGGCCAGGCGGTTCACCGGATGGGCGCCGGCGGCCTGGCGGGGGTGCGCAATCGCCGGATCGGGTTCGTGTTCCAGTCCTTCGAGCTGCTGCCGCGGGTCAACGCGATCAAGAACGTCTCGCTGCCGCTGATCTACTCGGGCATCGGCTGGTACGGCCGCCGCAAACAGGCCCGCGAGGTGCTCCGTCGCGTCGGGCTGGGCGACCGGATGAGGCATCGCCCGAACCAGCTTTCCGGCGGCGAGAAGCAGCGGGTCGCCATCGCCCGGGCCTTGATCGTCGGCCCGCGGATCCTGCTGGCCGACGAGCCCACGGGAAACCTCGACAGCAAGACCAGCACCGGGATCCTCGCCTTGTTCGACGAGCTGCACCACCACGGACAGACGATCATCATGGTCACCCACGAGCCGCACGTCGCGCGACACGCCCGGCGCATCGTGCGGATGGTGGACGGCCGCATCCAATCCGACCTCCTCGCCGAGGAGGACGCCCGGCGGGCCGCCGCAAACCCGGACGAGTTCGTCAAGGAGAAGGAGGCCGACGCGCCGTGATCGTGCTTCGCTTGATCCTCGGCTTCGTCGGCCTGCTGGTGCAGAGCGTCTTCCTGGCGCTCGGCCAGATCTGGGCCCGGAAGGGCCGTGCCATCTTGACGACCATCGGCATCGTGATCGGCGTGGCGTCGGTGACGGCCGTCATCGCCGCACTCACCGGGCTCCGGGCGAACGTGCTGGCGGACTTCGAGTCCCTGGGCGTCAACAAGATCTACGTCCACACCCGGCGCCCCGAGAGCGGTTCGCAGAAGCACGCGCGCTGGTGGGACCTGCTGCTCGAGCCGGAGGAGTTCGACGGCCTGCTGGACCATTGCCCTTCCGTCAGCCGCTTGACCCGCATCGCCGAGCGGGGCGCCGCCGTTCGCGTTCGCGAGCGGTCGGTGGACGTTCGCGTGATCGGCATCGAGCCGGACTGGCACAAGATCGAGAACCGCTCGGTGACGATGGGCAGGCCGTTCTCGCTGATCGACAACGAGGCGGCCCGACCCGTGTGCCTGATCACCGCGAACGTGCAGGACGAGCTGCACCTGGACCGCGACTGCCGGGGACAGCAGATCCGCTTCCTCGGGCGGGCCTACCGGATCGTCGGCATCGTCGAGCCGTCCACGAAGTTCGGCGTGTTCGGCATCGGCCAACGCGACGAGGAGGTGTTCATCCCGTTCCGCACGCTGTGGAGGCTGGAGCACGGGTGGATGTACGCCATCGCCGCCAGCCGGTCCCCCGAGCAGTCCGAGGAGGCCCAGGCGGAGATCCGGTTCTTCCTGCGACGCTCGCGCAGGCTCCAGCCCGGCGAGCCGGACACCTTCGGCGTCCAGGCGATCCAGAAGTTCCTCGAGCAGTTCGACGCGATGGCCGCCATGATCACGCTGATCGCCGGCGGCATCGTCGGCATCAGCCTGCTCGTCGGCGGCGTCGGCATCATGAACATCATGCTCGTCTCCGTCTCGGAGCGCACCCGAGAGATCGGGCTGCGCAAGGCCGTGGGAGCGCGGCCCTCGGCCGTCC
>CAZXOC010000231.1:0-12200 GCA_964642165.1 uncultured Planctomycetaceae bacterium
TGTCGTACCGCGGCGTGAGCAGCTCCAGCACCTCGATGTCGCAGTTGTTGCACGCCCCGGTGTTGACGTGGTAGACCCACAGCGACTTCCGCAAGGCCAAGCTCTTCACAGCCATGACAGACCCTTCGCGTGACCGACGACGGCCAGGATCAATGCGACGATCGCCGCCGGCGTCAGGCGGAACCAGAAGAACCGCAGCGTCTGGTCGATCCGCAGCCGCGGGTTCGTGTTCCGGATCAGCGTCACCAGCGCCACCAGGAGCACGTACTTGCCCAGAAACGTCAGGTACCCCCACCAACTGCCGGTGTACAGCCCGCCCCAGAACACGGCGATCAGCAGCAGCGGCACGAGCGCCAGCAGCATCGCCCGGGTCATCAGGAACATCGCCAGCGACGGCCCGGAGTACTCCACGTACACGCCGGACATGATCTCGCACTCGGCCTCGGCCAGGTCGAACGGCACCTGCCCGAGCTTGGCCTGCATGCAGACGATCGCGATGATCAGGGCCAGCGTGCCGGAGATGCTCCCGAACGCGACGGGCCAGCCGGCCTGCGCCTTCATGACCCCCCCCAGCCGGAACGTCCAGCCCACCTCCGGGTCCGCCGTCGCGCAGTGCGCCACCGCCACCAGGATCGCCAGGAACAGGGGCAGCTCGTAGCTCAGCAAGAGCTTCATTTCGCGGCTGGCCCCCACCGACGCATGGGGGTTGCCGCTGGCGGCCGCCCCGGCGATCGTCATGATCGCCGGGATGGCCAACAGGTACAGGACGACGATCAGGTCGCCCATGAAGCCCTGGGCCGGGTCCCGCACGACGACGGCCCACCACAGGATGGCCGCCACGACCCCCGAGCCCGCCAGGGCCACCACCGGCGCCAGCAGGAAGCCCGTGCCCCGCGCGGTGACGGGCATGAGGCTCTCCTTGCCCATCAGCTTGATCACGTCGTAGACGGGCTGGAGCAGCGGCGGGCCCTTGCGCCACTGGACCCGGGCGGTCACCTTCCGGTCGACCCAGCGGAACAGCAGGCCGAGGGCCAGCGTCCCGGCCGCGGCCAGCACGTAGATCAGGATGGTCAGGCCCCAGTCCATGCTTCACCTTCGCTTGAAGAGATGGTCGCCCGACGTCCGCCCGCCGACGACCTGGAGATGCAGCTCCTCGGCCTCGTGCTCGTCGCAGAAGCGCAGCGCCCCCGAGGGGCAGGCGGCCACGCACCGCGGCACGGCGTCGGGCGCCTCGGCCAGGCGGTCCTCGCACAGGTCGCACTTGGCAACCTGGTGCCCGGTGAGGCCCTCCGGCGCCTTGCAGCCGACCGGCGTGCCGCCGAGCTGGTCGGGAATCGCCCCGAAGGGACAAGCCCGCGCGCACGAGCCGCACCCGATGCAGCGGAACAGCCGCCGCCGGACCACGCCGTTGTCGTCGAGGACCATCGCCTCGACCGGGCAGGCCTCCACGCACGCCGCCGCCTTGCACTGTCGGCAGATCAGCGGGAGCAGCGCCCAGCCGGCCCGGGCGAAGTGGACCGCCGGCATGTTGGCGTGGCTGTAGTAGCACGCCGCCGCGCACGACTGGCACTCGATGCACCGGTCGAGATCGACCAGCACTCGCTTCTCCACGGCCTTGGATACCGTCGTTGCCATCTCACGCCTCGATCTTCACCGCCGCCGGCGTGGCGACGAGTGCGTTCCGGTCGGCCTCCGCGCGGCACGGGGCAAGGGCCCGCGCTTCGACGAAGCCCTCGGGCAGGACGACCGCCCCGGCGGGCAGCCCGTCGGAGACCCGCACCTGCGCCGCGGCGGACCTCCCGCCCGCCTCGACGCGCGCCGCCTGGAGGTTGCGGAGGTCCATCTCGTCCGCGTCGGCGGGCGAGACGCGCAGCTCCATCTGCCCCTCCGCCCCCTGCTGCCACGAACCGTGTCTCGTCAGCGCCCCGCTGCCGGCGTGCAGCGCCTGCCGGGCGAACAGCAGCAGCGGCTGGCCCGGATCCCCCTCGGCGGCGACCAGCTCCGGCGCTTCGGCCGGGCGGGCCTCCAGCGCGGCGGCGATGCCCGGAACCTCCGGCGGCGCCACGTGCGCCGAGCGGGCCATCTGCTCGATGATCTCCAGCGGCGTCGCCACGCCCGCCGGGGGCGCCAGCAGCGCCCGACTCGCCACCTGCCGCCCGCCGCTCAGCACGTACGTGCCGCCCATCTCCACCGGCAGCGGCGCGGGCAGGACGAATTCGGCGGCCCCGGTCGTGATGTTCGGCAGGGGCGCCGCGGCCGCCAGGACGGCGCGGTCGCACCAGCCCAGCATCCCGAGCAGGTCGCAGCCCAGGACCACCCAGGCGCTCGCCTCGTCGGCGACGGCCTCGGCCAGGGGGACCGTCTCGAGCCCCGCGGCGCACCGGACGGCGCCGAGGGCGTTCGCCCCGGCGGTCTGGCAGGCGACCCCCCCGCCTCGCGCCGCGGCCAGGCGTCCGGCCAGGTACCCCACCTGCCGCCAGGCCGACGTGCGCCCGTATTCCGCCGCCAACAGCACGCCCAGCCGCCGGCAGCCGGCAAGGGCCTTCCCGGCCGCCGAGGCGGGTGTCTCGCCGGCCCCGCAGAGGCCGGACACGTCCATATCAATCCCCGCCGCCAACGCAACCGAAGCCAGGGCTTGCAGCTCCGCGCCGGGGGCGGCGGGGACGCAATGCGTAGCGAACTTCGCCGCCGTTCCACCGCCTGGGTCGATCGCGACGATCGGCGTCCTCGGCTCGGCCGCTCGCCGCTCGAAGACGCCTCGCGAGCAGCGCGGGTTCGCCGCGAAGGCGTCGCCGATGAGGAGGAACCCGTCACAGTCGGCCAGGGCCTCGTCAGAGAGGTGCTCGGCCGCGGCGGCCTCGACCCCCAGGAGCATCTGCTCGTCGCCGGGCTCCATCACCAGGCAGAGCCTGGCGCTCGGCCATGCGCGGCACCATGCGTCGGCCGCGACGAGCTGCTCGCATGGGAGGTTCGCATCCAGGAACAGCAGGATCCCTCGCCCCTGCGCGGCTTCGAGGACGCCCGCCAGCGCCTCGGGCCAGCCCATCGGCCGGAGCGAGCCCTCCTTTCGCCGAGCGGGGTTCACGATCCGCAAGCGATGCGAGAGGAGCTCTCCCATGGTGGTTCCGCGCGGGCACAGCCCCGACGTCGTCTCCGCCAGGGGCGCTTCCACCCGCCAGCAGTCGGGACCGCTCGCCACGAGCCGGAGTTCACACCCGGCTGGACAGAGCGTGCAGCAGGATCGTGCATCTTGCGTTTGTTCGGGGCCGACCACTTCGCTTCCCTCATTGTCGGCGCCGGCCAAGGGCCGCGACCCAGCAGGACGTTGTCTCCGCAACGACTTACGCGAACACGTTCGGGGCGTCCTTGATCAGCGCATAGTTCATGTCCGGTCCGTCCTTGCACAGGTAGTACTTGCCGATGTTGCACCGCCCGCAGAGCCCCATCCCGCAGCTCATGCGGCGGTTCATGGACAGGTAGATCTGCTCCGGGTCGAGGTCCTCCTCCATGAGGGCCATCGTGGTGAACTTGAGCATGATGCTCGGCCCGCAGGCGAAGGCCAGGCAGTTGTCGCGATCGATGTCCATGTCCTTCAGCAGCGTCGTGACCACGCCGGTCTTGCCGCTCCAGCCCTCCTGCGGATTGTCGATCGTCACGGCGATGTCGACCTTTGGGTCCGCTGTCCACTGCTCGTACTGCTCGCGGTAGAGCAGCTCCTCCATGCAGCGGGCACCGTACTTGATGCTCATGCGCTTGATGCGCCCCAGGTCCGCCAGCAGCGCGAGGATCAGCGCCCGCAGCGGCGCGAGCCCCACGCCGCCCCCGACGATCAGCACCTCCTTGCCGTCGAGCTTCTCGATGGGGTAGCCCTTGCCGAAGGGCCCGCGCAAGCCCAGCGTGCTGCCGGGCTCGCATTCGTGCAGGCGGCTCGTCACGGCGCCCGTCTTGAGGATCGTGATGGCGACGCGCTGCGTGTCCGTCGGCGAGCTGGACGGCGTGAACGGGGCCTCCCCCACGCCCGGCAGTGTCAACTGCATGAACTGACCCGCACGGAACGCCACCGCCTCGCCCGGCGCCAGCAGCAGCGTCTTGATCGTCGGCGTTTCGTCGATCACCTCGACCAGCTCGGCCGGCTGGGGCACGTAGGAGTTTCCCGAGATCATGAGCTCAACTCCTGGACGACTTGCCGGATGTCGATCGCCCCCAGGCACGCGTCCACACAGCGCCCGCAGCCCACGCAGCCCAGCAGGCCGTACTGCTCCGGCGAGTAGCTGAACTTGTGCAGCACGCGGTTGGCCAGGCGACTGCGAAGCTGCGGACGCGGGGTCGGCTTCATGTTCGGCGTGCCGGCCATGCGATGGTAGCTGCTCAGCAGGCAACTGTCCCACGTGCGGACGCGCTCGAACTCCTCCGGCCCCAGCGCCTGATCGTACAGATAGAAGCAGTGGCACGTCGGGCAGATGTTGGTGCAGGCGGCGCACTCGACGCAGTCTGCCGCGAACTGCTGCCACGCCGGGTCGTCGTCGTTGGGCAGGTTGGTCGCTCGCCCGTCCACGGCGGCGAAGGTGAACTGGCTGTTCTGCGCCGCGACGCGGTCGGCCGCCGCCTGCCGCTGCTGGTCCCGCTGGGCGAGCTGCTCGGGCGTCGCTTCCGGCAAGCCGGCGTCGCCGAGCCACTGGCGGCCGCGGTCCGTCGCAACTTCCGCCACAAAACCATCTTCCAGCGGGGTGAGGTTCACGTCGAAGCCGTCCGCCGCGAAGGGCCGGCCCCCCACCAACGTGCAGAAGCAGGTTTCGCCGGCCTCCACGCAGTCCACCGACACGACCGTCTGCACCTCACGCCGGGCGCCGTAGACCGGGTCCTGGAAGTCCCCGCCCAGAAGGACCTTGTCCAGGTACTTCAGCGCCCGCAGCTCGCAGGCCCGCAGGCCCAGCAGGACGATGGGCTGAGCCTGAACGGCCGTGGCCGCCGAGCCGGAGCCGTAGCGCCCGACCGATTCCGCCGACGGGAAGAAGAACCCCTTGGGGTTCTGGCTCGGCCGGGGCTGGGAGAGGGCCTCCGTGGGCAGCTCGCCCTGGGCGTCCGGGGACCACGCCGTGCCGGCCTCCGCCAGCAGATGCGTGGCCCGAGCCCCTTGCCGGGCAAGTTCCGTCAACTGCGCCTTCGAGACAAAGTACGTCGCCATTGCCACGCCCCTATGCTGCGCCCGCCCGCGACGGGCCCATGTAATAGAGGCCGTGTCACACTAACGCGGCCTGGTACGAGCGGCTGGATCTGCCGAGAGAACAGCGAACGACAAAGACAACAACGAGGTGGCAACTACCGATGGGTCGCTTTCGCTACCCGCGAACGTGCTGAAGTCTGATAGGGCTTTCAGCATTTGATACAGCCGGAATACGAAAACCGAACCTGTCTTCTTGGTACAATAGTGATTCGGCAAAGAGGGGTCAAGGAAATTGAGCCTTTTTTCACAAACTTTGGCCCCCACCGACTGCCCCATTGCCCCTGTGGCGCGCGAATCGCGCCGCCCAGCAAGCTCGAACCGGGGATCGGAACGTCCCCAAAGCCAGCCCTGACGGCCAGATCCGATCCGCACGCCAGCGGCCCTGGAAAACCCCACCCGCAGCGCCTAATTCCCCTGCCGCGGGTCGGCAGATCACCTCTTCTTGAAGCCGACGACCAGCCCCAGCGCGGCCGTGCCCGACGACGGCAGGTGACCGGTGACGAACCGATGGAACGAGGACGTCTGCTCGGCGAGCCAGTTGCCGATGGGCCCGTAGTAGCTGTTCATCGCCGACCAGTCCACCTGGATAATGCCGGCGTGTTGCAGGCCGAACAGGACCGCAAGCAGCAGGCCGATCACCACAACGGTCAGCTTCAGGAACGTCCGCAGCGCGTAGGCGATGCAGAAGCCGACGAAGAAGCTGAAGCCCCAGCGGAACATCGCCGGGTACCAGTCCCGCGCGCCGTCGTCGGGCGATTCCGCGTCGCCCTGGCCGTCCGCCACGGCGTGTGACGTGCCGGGCAGAAAGCCCTTCGGCTGCACGAGCCCCTTGCGTTCCGTCCCGCCGGGCGCGGGCGGCTGCGCCTCCGGGCCGCGGGCGTAGCTGTATCCCTGAAGCCCCAACCCCGCGGCCATCAGGGCTACCGACCCGGCCACCAGGACCTTCTTCCATCCCGGCAGCCGCCGGGCGCGTTTGGCCTGTCCCTCGGCCGGCGGCGTCGACGGCGCGTTGTCCTTCGCGTCGGTCATTCGACCTCGCCCTTCTTCACTTCATCATGACACGTCCGCCCCCTCAATGGTAGTCGCCCGGCAGGAGGATTCCTTTCGTCCTCGTCGGGCGGGTCTGGCCGAGGCGCGCGGCCCGGGGAGGGCATGCCCTTGGGCGGCGGCTTGCATGTCCCTCGCGCCGCTGCTAGGTTGACGGCCGAGGCGCGGCGCATCCGTTCGCGTGCCAAGCCGATACGCGCCGAAGCGAAGGCGTCGCCGCCGCTGGAGCAACCCCATGAGCCACCGATCCGCCGTCCGGGGCCTGCTGGCCGTGCTGGCATGGGCCCCCTGCGCGCTTCTGGCCGAGGAGCTGACGGTGAACGAATCGCCCGCCAGGCCCGGCGAGTGGGGCTTCCGCCCCGCCGACGGGAAGGCGAGCCCCACCAGCCCGCCGGGCTTCGTATGGCGGCCCCAGCAGTCCTCCGCGAGCTACGAGATCCAGATCGCCCGCGAGGCGAGCTTCCGGAAGGTCCACTACGCCGCCGACGGCATCCGCTACAACTGCCACTGCCCGCCGGCGGCGCTCGAACCCGGGAGGTGGCACTGGCGGTTCCGCTACAACACCCGCAGCGGCGCAACGTCGGCGTGGAGCAAGGCACGCTCGTTCGAGATCGGTCCGGGCAGTGTCGTGTTCCCGATGCCGACGCGCAGGGAGCTGATCGGGCGCATCCCGAAGGGCCACCCGCGCCTGTTCGTCCGCCCCGGCCAGCTACCCCACCTGCGCAAGCTGGCAGCCGGCCCGCTCGAGAAGCAGCGCGATGCCCTCGTCGCGGAGTGCGAACGACTGCTCCGCCGCCCGCCGCCCACCCGGGAGCCCCCGAGGTACCCGCCCGGCATGAAGCGGCTCAGCGAGGACTGGCGCAGGGTGTGGTGGGGCAACCGCGTCTACACGATCAAGGTGCTCAACGGGGCGGCAACGCTCGGCTTCACGCGGCTGATCACCGGCAGGGAGGACTACGGCCGCCTGGCGAAGCGCCTGCTGCTTGCCGCGGCCGAATGGGACCCCAAGGGCGCCACCGGCTATCGCTACAACGACGAGGCCGGTATGCCCTACAACTACTACTTCGCCCGCACGTACAGCTTCGTCCACGACCTGCTGAGCGAGGCGGAGAGAGCGAAGTGCCGCAAGGTGATGGCCATTCGCGGGGACGAGATGTACCGGCACATGGCGCGGTCCCACATCTGGCGGCCGTACGGCAGCCACCGCAACCGCGCCTGGCACTTCCTCGGCGAGGTCGGCGTGGCGTTCCTGGACGAGATCCCCGACGCCGCGGAGTGGGTCTGGTTCGCGATGAACGTCTTCTACAACGCCTATCCGGTCTGGTGCGACGCTGACGGCGGGTGGCACGAGGGCGTCAGCTACTGGCGAAGCTACATCCACCGCTTCACGTGGTGGGCGGACGTGATGCGGGTGGCCATGGACGTCAGCGCCTACCGGAAGCCCTACTTCTCGCAGGTGGGCTACTACCCGATGTACCTCCAGCCGCCGGGGACGGTCGGCGGGGGCTTCGGCGACCTGTGCGCGTCGCGCCGGTCGCGCGACAACCGGGGGCTGATGACGATCCTCGCCACCCAGGCGCAGAACCCCTACTGGCAGTGGTACGTGGACGCCCACGGCGGGCCTCGGGGCGAGGGCGGGTACATCGGCTTCATCCGGGGGGCCCTGCCGAAGGTCCGGGCCCGCCCGCCGGACGACCTGCCCGCCAGCCGCTGCTTCCGCGGGACCGGCTTGGCCATGCTCAACAGCAACCTCAGCAGCGCCGGCAGCAACGTCGAGATCCTCCTCAAGTCCAGCCCGTTCGGCACGCAGAGCCACGGGTACGAGTCCAGCAACTCGTTCCTGCTCTACGCGTTCGGCGAGCGGCTGCTGATCCGCACCGGCCGGCGCGACATCTACGGCAGCAAGCACCACAAGGACTGGATGTGGGATACGAAGTCGACCAACTGCGTGACGGTCGGCGGCGTCGCGCAGGTCAAGCACAGCGCCGCAGCCCGGGGCGAGATCCTGGCATTCCACACGTCCGGCGCGATCGACTACGTCGCCGGCGAGGCCGCGCAATCCTACCCCCGCGGCACGCTGAAGCGCTTCACCCGCCACATCCTCTTCGTCAAACCGGACCTCGTCGTGGTCTTCGATCGCCTGGAGGCCCCGACGCCCATGGCCTTCGAGTGGCACCTGCACGCCCCGACGCCCATGAAGCTCGCCGGTCAGCGCGACGTCCGCATCGTGAACCGCAAGGCGGCCGCACGCGTCTCGTTCCTCGCGCCGGCGGGCCTGAAGCTGTCGCTGACCGACCAGTTCGACCCGCCCCCCCGGGCGCGCGTCAAGCTCACCGAGTGGCACCTGACGGCCAAGACCGCCGAGCCGGCGTCGCGAATGGCGTTCGTCACGCTGATCCGCCCCCACCGCGTCGGCACCGAGCCGCCGGCCGAGGCGAAGCTGACGCCCGTCGCCAGCGGTCTCGCCCTCCAGGCCGACTGCGCTCGGGGCAAGGCGCTCGTGCTGCTGCGGGCGGCCGATCGCGGGACGGTGCGCTTCGGCGAGACGGCGTCGGAGGCGGAGGTGGCGGCCTCTCTGTTCGACGCCGATGGCGCGCCGGTGTACCACCTCAGCGCCGCGGGACCATCCGTGCGCGGCGGCAAGGGCGCCGCGGGCCCGGTGAAGGCAGGCGGAGGGACGTGACGCATGAGCCTGCTGGGGATCGACGTCGGCACGACGGGCTGCAAGGCGGCGGCCTTCGCCGAGGACGGCGCGTGCCTGGCGACGGCCTACCGCGAGGTGACCACGCAGAGCCCGCGCGAGGGCTGGGCCGAACTCGACAGCGCCGCGGTGTTCGCGCTCGTCAAGGAGGCCATCGCGGAGGTCGCCGCGCAGACGGGCGACGAGCCCGTCACCGCGCTGGGCATCAGCTCCATGGGCGAGGCGACCACGCCCGTCTCCGCGGACCGGCGCATCCTCGGACCGTCGATCCTCATGAGCGACTCCCGCGGGGGCGAGTACGTCGAGCGGCTCGGCGACGCGATCTCCCAGGAGGACTTCTACCAGGTCAACCCGAACCTCTTCGCCCCGAGCTACACCATGCCGAAGCTCTGCTGGCTGCGGGACCACCAGCCGGAGCTCTACCGCCGGGCCGAGACGTTCCTGCTCTGGGCGGACCTGGTCGCGTTCCTTCTGGGCGGCGAGGCCGTCACGAACTACACGCACGCCAACCGCACGCTGCTGTTCGACATCCGGGCCGAGGACTGGTCGGACCGGCTGCTGGATGCGAGCGGCCTGGACCGCGACAAGCTCGCCCCCTGCGTGCCGTCGGGGACGATCGCGGGGACGGTGACACCGCACCTGGCCGATGAGCTGCACCTGCCCAGGGGCGTGGCCATCGTCATCGGCGGCCACGACCAGTGCTGCAACGCCCTCGGCGCGGGGATCGTCTCGCCGGGCCGGGCCGCCTGCGGCATCGGGACGTACGAGTGCATCGCGCCGGTCTTCGACCACATCCCCGACGCGGCGAGCATGTTGCCGCACGGGCTGAGCGTCGAGCACCACGTGCTCGCCGGGCTGTACGTCTCGTTCCTGTGGAATCAGTCCGGCATGCTGGTGCGGTGGTTCCGCGACACGTTCGCCGGCGCCGACCGCCGGCTCGCGGGCGACGCCGACATCTACGACCTTCTCGCCGCCGAGATGCCCCCCGAGCCGACGCGGCTGCTCGTGCTGCCGCACTTCGAGGTGACCGGCCCGCCGCACTTCACGTCGGACTCGGCCGGCGTGATCGTCGGCCTGCACGCCGGCACGACGCGCGGCGAGATCCTCAAGAGCATCTTCGAGTCGGTGACGCTGTACTTCGTGGAGGGGCTGGCGGCGCTGCGGCGGATCGGCATCGACACGTCGGAGTTCATCGCCACCGGCGGCGGGGCGCGCAGCGACGCGTGGCTCCAGATCAAGGCGGACGTCCTGGGCGTGCCGTTCGTGCGCCCGCGGTTCACCGAGGGCAGCACGCTCGGGGCGGCCCTCCTGGCGGGGCTGGCGACGGGCGCGCTGTCCTCCCCCGCCGAGGCGGCCGAGCGATTCGTCCGACGGGAGCGCGTCTTCGAGCCCGACCCCCGACGCCACGAGATCTACCGCCGGCGCCACGAGCGCTACGCCGGGCTGTACCCGCTGATGAAAGACTACCTGTCCCGGCTGCGGGGCTGACGACCCCCGCCGGCCGCTACCCCTTCCTGACCTCCGCCGGCACGACGGGATCCCAGCGGACGCGGGCCGCGCCGAGGAGCGTGCCGGTGGCGACGGCCAGGTCGACCTGGGCGGCCTGGTACTCGACGACGGCGCGGATCTCAGCCGACTGGGCGTCGCGCAGGCGGGTCTGGGCGTCGAGCACCTCGGTGGAGGTCCGCAAGCCCTGGTCGAACTGGCGCTGCTCGGCGGCGAGGTTTCGCTGGGCGAGGACGACGCGTCCGCGGCTGGCAAGGACGCGGTGCCAGTTGGCCCCCAACTGGTCGATGGCGTCGCGGACCTCCTGCTCGATGAGGGCGCGCCGCTGTTGGCGTGTGGCGAGGCGCTGGAGGCGCTGGAGGATCGCGCGGCGCAGCCGGCTCCGCGCCGCCTCGTTGCCCAGCGGCACCTCCACCTGCAGGCCGAACTGGTGGTCCGTGAAGCGCTTCTCGAACAGCAGATCGAAGGCGTCGCCGCGCGTCGGCCCCAGGCCGTTGATGTTGTACGTGTAGCTCAGCGCCACCAGCGGCAGCGTGCCGTTGCGCTCGAAGTCGATGGTGCTGGCGTCCTGGGCGATCTGGAGCTCCAGCTCGAGCAGCTCCATGCGGCTGCTCCACGCCAGCTCGACGAGGCGGTCGGCGTCGAGCCGGTAGCGCGCGACGCTGGGGGGCGTGGCCGGGAGGACGACGGTCCGGCTGCCCATGCCCATGCCGGGCTTCTGGAGGATGCGTTTGAGGTCGCGCTGGCGTCGGCGGACGAGGTTTTCGGCCGTGATGATCGCCTCCCGGCGCTCGGCGACGCCGAGCTGGGCGCGGAGGATCTCGACCTCGGGCTTGTCGCCGGCCTGGACCTGGCGTCGGGCCCGCTCGAGCTGGGCCTTGGCGAGGTCGAGCTCTCCCTGGCGGACCCTCAGCTCTTGCCGGGCGGCGTACAGCCGCCAGTAGACGCGGTCGGCGGCGGCCAGCACGCGGATGACCTCGAGTTTGGCCAGGGCCTGCGACTGGGCATGCTGCCAGCGGGCGATGCGGATGCCGTACGTGTTGGTCCGGAACCCCGCCCCGCGCAGCAGCGGCTGGGAGAGCGACAGACGCAGGTCCGCGTCGTAGGACGGGTCCAGCGTCGAGAACACGTTGTTGGTCATGAGCCGGCTGAAGGGCATGTCGACGGCGACGGTCCCGCCGGTCCGCATCGGCACGCGCAGGCCGGGCGTGATCGTGCAACTCTCGACGGCCGAGCCGCGCAGGTCCGAGGAGACCGGCGTGTCCGTCTTGGCGTAGCCGGCATTGGCGACCAGGAGGGACTCGAACCGGGCCTCGGCCTCGGTGATGGACTGGGCGGCGAGGGTCGGGCTGAGCAGTTGGACCTTCAGGTCCAGGTTGCCTTCCAGGGCCAGGGCACGGCACTGCTCCAGCGGAAGCTGGAGTTCCTTGGGCGGCGGCTCGACGGCGGGCCGGGTCGCCGCCGCCTGCGTCGTCGCGGGGGCGTTGGGCTCGCCGGTCGGCCCGTGGTCGAAGGCCTCCAGGTCGAGCGTCTGGATCTCGCGGAGGCGTTCGGGCTTCACGTCGAAGTCCATGCAGTCCCACCCGCGAAGGACGTCGCAGCCCGCGGCCGAGAGGCCCGTCAGCGCCAGGAGGCAAACCAGGGCCCGGCACCGGTGCAAGGAGTGGTCATTCATGTCGAAGCGCCTCGATGGGATCAAGGCGGGCGGCCTTGATCGCGGGG
>CAZXOC010000232.1:0-12195 GCA_964642165.1 uncultured Planctomycetaceae bacterium
GGCTCAGGGCACGGAGCGAAGTCGAAGTGCCGGCGGGCCTCGTGAGGGGCACCTCGCCGCACTACGTCGCGGCGGGGACCCCGGCCCTGCCTCGCCCCAACCCGGGGGAGACTCCAGGCGCATGGCCCTTGATCGGCGCCGGCGAATCGCTATGATGGACGGGTTCACTAGGGGCGCCTCGCCGCGCCGGCACGCGGGGCTGAGAAGACCCTTGGAACCTGATCAACGAATGCCCGCCGAGGCGTGAGTTGCGTAGGAAAGTGGACGGACATCGCAGGATCGCGTCGTGATCCCGGCCGCCGTCCACGCGGCCGCTTCTCTTGCGCAACGACGCCAGGCTGCATGCGGGAGCCGCACATGACCCAGTACGAAGACGCCGTCGCGGGGCGGAAGACCCCGCAGATGCACCGCGCCGCCGAGCGCGAGGGCCTCGATGCCGAGACGATCCGCGCCGAGCTCGCCGCCGGGCGCCTGGTCATCCCGGCCAACCGGCTCCACCTCGCCGGCAAGGCGAGCCCGCTCGACCCCGTCGCGATCGGCCGCGCCGTGAGCACCAAGATCAACGCCAACATCGGCACCTCGCCCGTCAGCAGCTGCAAGGAGCAGGAGCTGATCAAGCTCCGGCTGGCCGTGCAGTACGGGGCCGACGCCGTCATGGACCTCTCCACGGGCGGCGACCTGGACGAGACGCGCACGTACCTCATCGAGCGGACCTCCGTGCCCGTCGGGACGGTGCCGATCTACTCGATGATCGTCGACCGCCCCGTCGAGGAGCTGACCGTCGGCGGCATGCTCGCGACGATCCGCAAGCAGGCCGAGCAGGGCGTGGACTTCTTCACCATCCACGCCGGCATCCGGCGCGAGCACCTGCCGCTCGTCGGCCGGCGCAAGATGGGCATCGTCTCCCGGGGGGGGAGCCTGCTGGCCAAGTGGATGGTCCACCACGGGCGCGAGAACCCCATGTACGAGGCCTTCGACGAGATCAGCGCCATTCTGCGCGAGTACGACGTGACGTATTCGCTGGGGGACGGTCTGCGGCCGGGGTGCCTCACCGACGCCTCCGACGAGGCCCAGTTCGCCGAGTTGGAGACGATGGGCGAGCTGGTGCGGCGGGCTCGCGAGGCCGGCGTGCAGGTGATGGTCGAGGGCCCCGGGCACGTCCCGTTCGACCAGATCGAGATGAACATGAAACGCCAGGAGGATCTCTGCGACGGCGCGCCGTTCTACGTGCTCGGGCCCGTCGTGACGGACGTCTTCCCCGGGTACGACCACGTCACGTCCGCCATCGGCGCGACGGCCGCCGCGTACCACGGCGCGAGCTTCCTCTGCTACGTCACCCCCGCCGAGCACCTCGCCCTGCCCGGCCCCGAGGACGTCCGCCGGGGCTGCGTCGCCTGCAAGATCGCCGCCCACGCCGCCGACGTGGCGCGCGGACTGCCCCGGGCACGCGACTGGGACGACCGCATGGCCGAGGCCCGCACGAACTTCGACTGGCGGAAGCAGTTCGAGATCGCCTTCGACGGCGACGCCGCCAAGGCCTTCCGCGAGAAGGACGGCGTCGAGGCCGACGCCGACTACTGCTCGATGTGCGGCCGGGACTGGTGCGCCATGCGAATCAGCAAAGAGGTCGTACGAAAGGCGTCCCCCGGCGAGTAGGGCGCGGCGCCCCGTCGGCGCGCCGCCCGCGCGACCGGCGCCAGGGCGATGCCCGTTTAACAGGCAGGTTCAGGAACAGAAAGGAATGCCGTCATGAGAAGCACGTTCACAGGGCTGCTGGCCGTCGCACTGGTTCCGGCACTCGCCGCGCGGATCTCCGCTGCCCGCCCGCGCCCGAGCCAAGGCGTCTACGCCACCGTCGCCGAAGCCCGCAAGGCCGGACCGGACTTCGACATCCAGGGCGAGTACGAAGGCACCGTCGGCGGCGACGCCGACAAGAAGATCGGCGTCCAGGTCATCGCCCTGGGCCAAAGCAAGTTCCAGGCCGTCTTCCTGCCCGGCGGGCTGCCCGGCGCCGGCTGGGACTCCAAGAGCAAGGTCCTCTGCCAGGGCAAGCTGGACGGCGGCAAGGTCCGCCTCGAGCCCGCCGCGGGCGAGCGCCGCTACATGGACGGCAACCCCGACCGGTTCAGCGCGACGGCTGCGTTCCCCCCCGCCGGCCAGAAGGACTACACGGCCACTATCGAGGGCGGCAGGCTCACCGGCAAGACGGACACCGGGAAGGCCATCGAGGCGAGGAAAGTCACCCGCAAGAGCCCCACGCTCGGCGCCAAGCCGCCGCAGGGGGCGACCGTCCTGCTGGCCTACCGGCCCGGCAAGGCGCCCAGCCTGGGCGCGTGGACGAACCCGAAGTGGAAGACCTCGCCCGAGGGCTACATGCAGGTCATCCGCCGCAGCGGCTCCAACCGCACCCAGCGAAGCTTCCAGGGCCCGTGGAAGCTGCACGTGGAGTTCATGACGCCGTTCCAGCCGAGGGCCCGCAGCCAGGGGCGCGGCAACAGCGGCGTCTACCCCCCCGGCGGGCGCGAGGTGCAGGTGCTGGACAGCTTCGGCCTGGACGGCAAGGCCAACGAGTGCGGCGGCATCTACAAGAACTACCCGCCACGCCCGCACATGTGCCTGCCCCCGCTGAGTTGGCAGACGTACGACATCGAGTACCGCCCGGCAGCCGACGGCCAGCCGGCGTGGTACAAGGTCGTCCACAACGGCGTGGTGATCCACAAGAAGGTCACGCTCGGCAAGGGCGCCGCCAAGCCCGTGCTGCTCCAGGACCACGGCAACCCGGTCAGCTACCGCAACATCTGGATCGTCCTGGGCAAGTAACCGGCGCCCCTTGGGCCGGCGCGGAGGCGCGGCCATGCGGATGCGGCGCTTCCTGGCCAGCCTGGTGCTCTGCGTGGCGAGCGCCCCGGCGGGCGCCCGGCAGCCCCCGTCGGCGCGGGCGGCCCGACGCCTGCTCGAACGGGCGGCGCGAGCCTCGCGCGCGAAGGGAGACGTCGATTTCCATGCAGCCCTTCGCCTGTCGCGGCTCCTGGCACGGTTCGACCGCCCGCGCTCGCTCGCGCTGCTCCGGCGCGGGCTGCGCGAGGCCAAGGCGACCGCCGATCCCGCCGAGCGCCTGCGGCGCCTCGAGGCGGTGGCGCTGCACGCCGCGCCGATCGACCGCGAACTGTCGTCGCGGGCCCTGGTCGAGATCAAGCCCCCGCCCGAGGCCCGCCGGCACCCGGTCGTTCGCCTGAAGATGCTGGCGATCCAACTCGTGCTGAACTACAGGCTCGGCGGGTCGGACGAAGCGGCCCTGCTCCGGCAGGCCAGGGACTTCCGGCAGCGGAGCCCGCAGGTTCAGAAGTCCGACCTCGTGTCGGACACGGCGGGGGCCTTCGCGGACTACGTCTCGCTGCTGGAGCCGGAGCTGGCGGTCAAGGCCTGGCAGGAGGCGCCCTCCCGGCGGTCGTGGGAGGCCCGGCTGCGCCGGGCGGAAGACGTGATCCACTACGACGCCGGGCGCGGCGCGAAGCTCGTGCGGGCCCTCGTCCCCGACGCTCCCGACGACGCCGCGCGCAACCGCGCCGCGGCGGCGCTGCACAAGGCCGGGGCCGCCGACGAGGCCCTGGGCGTCCTCCGGGCCTCGCGCCGCGTGCTGGTCGGCGGCGGGCAGCCCATCGGCGACCTGATCTCGTCTGTCGCGGCCGTCGATCCCAACGAGGCCCTGCGGATCGTTGGGGCGCTGCCCAAGGGCCGCCCGCGTCGAAGCGGGCTGAACCTGGCCGTCGCGGCGGTGGCGCCGGAACGCCCGGACCTCGCGATGGCGCTCGCCCGGCGGCTCGACGTCGCCTGGGACAGGTCCCACGCCGCGTACCTGGCCGTGCGGGCCCACGTCCGGCGAGGTGACCTCGACGCGGCGCGGAAGCTGCTGGGAGTCGTCGGCCGCCCCGAGCATCGTGCCGTCGCGCAGGCGGCCCTTGCCGCGCAAGCCCGCGACCGCAAGGGGCTGGCCCGGGCGATGCGGGCTGCCGCGGCGGCGGACCCGTACGGGCGGAGTCTGGCCGACGTGACGGCCCTGACCGTCCGCGCCCTTGGCGTCGGGGAGACGGAGAGAATCCTGGTCGAGACGATCCCGAGCCTGAAGGGCCACTGGACCGGCAAACGCCTCTACCTCCTGCTGGACGTCGTGGCGGATCTGGACCCGCGCTGGGCGCTGGACGTCTTCCGGCGGGGGCCGCACGCCCGGCCTCGCGCGAACGAGACCGTCTCGTCCCACGCCGCATCCGAGCTGCTGCCCAAGCTCGCGCCCTTCGACCCCCCCTGCGTGGCCGAGTACATCGAGAAGCACGGCGAAAAGCAGCACGCCCAGAGCCTCAACCGGCTCAAGATCGCGTGCGCCCTCGCCGTCGCCGGGCGGTCGGTCGGCGACGCCGAGGCCTTCGCGGAGCGCGTGGGCGTGCACAAGTCGAACCGCTTCCCCGTGGCCTCCCGGCGCGACATGGAACGGCAGCGCCGCATCGCTCGCATCGCCGACGCCGGACCCGACGTCGAGAAGGTCCTGGCGACCCTCGACCTGCAGGACCGGTGGCAGCGCCGCAACCTGGTGCTCGAGGCCGCGGGCCGTCTCGTCGGCGGCCCCAACGCCCGCTTCCGCAACGTCGAGGGCGTCGTGGCGCTGGGCGGCGCGCTGAGCGACAGGGAGCTGGCGGCGAAGGTGCTCTCCGTCGCGGCGACGCGGCTGTACCGCGCGGGCCGGAAGGCCGAGGCGCTCCGGCTCGTCGAGAGGATCGAGCAGCCGTGGCCCCGCGTCGAAACGCTGTGCGAGCTGGCCGAAGGGGAGCTGGACCCGCGCCCGGTCCCGCGAAGCAGCTTCCTGGCGGGATGGCCCGCGCCCGACGGGCGCCGCGAGGGCGCGAACGGCCGATAGAAACGCCGGCCGGCCGCGGCGGCCTCGGCGCGGTCAGGCGGCCGCCGCTGCGGCGCGACGGGCCAGGAAACGCACCGCTTCCCGGACGCCCGTGATCAGCAGGAACACCGTGATCACCAGGATGATGATGTCGGCCACCAGCAGCGTGGTGTTGCGGCTTTCCGGCTGGGCGAACCGCCAGGCCATGATGAAGAGGTTGGTCACGGTGGTGACCAGCATGAGGACGCCCGGCACGAAGGCGAACCAGAGGCGGCGTCCCTGGCGAAGGAGCCACAGCGCGGCGATGGACAGCACCATGGCGGCGAGCAGTTGGTTGCTCGTCGCGAAGATGTCCCACAGCGCCGCCTGCCCGCCGGTCAGGGCGAAGACGAGCATCAGCCCCACGGCGATCGCCGAGTTGAACCAGTACTGGCGCATCACACTCAGCACGCAGCGCAGGAGGCCCCTCGTCTCGCGGGGGCGCGGCGGGGCGGCCTCCTGGTCGCTCGCCTCGGGGGCGATCGGCAGGCCCCCGGCGCCGGCGGGGGTCGGCTCGCCCCGGCCCCACTCGGCCGTCTCCTTCGCGGCGACGGGCGCGGCAAACACGTCGTACCGGCCGAGCAGCGCCCGCCAGACCTCCTCGATGAGGTAGCGCGTCAGGCGGATCGCCGTGTCGAGCGTCGTGACGAGGAAGCCCTCCAGCAGGACCATGCCCGCCAGGGCGCCGACGGCGACGGGCACGCCGAAGGCCAGCCTGACCGTGTTGCCCACCGCCATGGCGAAGCCCAGCACCCAGTTGACCTTCGCGCCCTTGAGCCCCGCCAGGACAGGGTGGACGTCCTTCACGTAGTCCGCCTTGATCGCCCCCACCATCAGCACGCCGATGACGCAGACGGCCAGGAAACTCTCCAGCAGCATGCCGTAGTAGCCGATCTGACGGGCCGCACGCTCCGTCCGCAATTGCTTGCAGGTCGTCCCGCCCGCGCAGAGGCTGTGGAAGCCGCTGACGGCGCCGCAGGCGATCAGGATGAACAGCCCCGGCCAGACGAACCCCTTCGCCCGCGTGCCCTCCTCGATGTTGAGCCCGGCGATGCCCTCGGCCCGGGGGTCCAGGTCGCCCACGCCCGCGCCGCGCAGGCCCGCCACGACCAGCACGATCAGCAGCAGCACCATGCCCACGTAGAGGATATGCACGTTGATGAAGTCGCGGCTCTGGAGGAAGATCCACACCGGCACGCCGGCGGCCACCAGCACGTACCCGCTCAGCATGAGCTGCCACGTCAGCGGCTTCAGCGCGATGGGGAAGTATACGCCGATCGTGATGGAGATCGCGCAGATCGCGACGGCCAGCGCGCTGCACAGCCAGACCGACACCTTCCTCTTGATGTACAGGTAGCCGATCAGCGGCGCCACCGCCGTGATGCACACCACGCTCATCGACGCGATGCCCCCGATGATCACCTTGCCGTCCTGCACGCGGAAGGTCGTCTGGTCCGTCGGCAGGTCCAGGCGGTCGAACGGCATCATGCTCGTCAACGCCGCCGCCGAGGCGTTCAGAAAGGCCGCGCACACCAACGCCAGCATGACCACCAGGAAGATCGTGATCGCCACGAACGGGCCCTTGCCCACCATCCGGTGGACGATGGTCGCCATCGACGTGCCGCCCTCGCGCGTGGCCATGTACGTCGCCAGGTAGTCGTGCACCGCGCCGATCAGCACCCCGCCCAGCAGCACCCACAGCAGCGCGGGCACCCAGCCGTAGATGATCGCGATCACCGGCCCGAGGATCGGCCCCGCGCCGGCGATCGACGCGAAATGGTGGGCGAAGACCACCGGCGTCGGCGTGGGGACGTAGTCCCGGCCGTCGTTGCGCACCACCGCCGGCGTCGGGCGACCGGGGTCCTCGCCCAGGTGCCGGGCGATGAAGCCGGAGTACAGCCGCCCGGCGCCGAAGAGGAACACAATCGCTACGACCATAACCAACAGAACAGTCATGACATCGCTCCCGTGCAGCCGCGCGCCGACGTGACCGGTGCAAGGACCCCGCCAAAGCCGAGCCGCCGATGCGATGATACGAGTCGCGCGGCGGGCGGGTCAACCACGTTGCGGGCGACGCCCCGCCGGGCCGCGACGCACCGCGCCGTCGCCGAAACGCCGCGCGATGTCGTCCAGCGTCCGGTCCAGGCGCTGCTCCCTGTCGCGCTGCGCCCGGCCGAACAGCGGAAGCTGGCCCCCCTGGCGGATCAGCCCGCTGACGCCCACGCCGAGGAGGCGCAGCGGGCGCCGGTGCCGCCCCAGCCAGGCCGACAGCAGGCGCTCGGTGTCGCGCCGGATCTCCCCGGTCAGGTCGGTCGGGTCGTCCAGCGTCGCCGAGCGCGTGTGCGTGGTGAAGTCGCCCGTCCGCAGCTTGACGGTCACCGTGCGGGCCTTCAGCCCCTGGCGCCGCAGGCGACGCGAGACCTGCTCGACCTGCTCGACCAGCACGTCACGCAGTTGCTCCGCGTCGGCGACGTCCACCGCGAACGTGCATTCCTGGCTGATGCTCTTGGCGCGGCTGTCCGGCACGACGGGGCGCCGGTCCAGCCCGCGGGCGAGGCGATGGAAGTGCTCGCCGGCCTGCCCGAAGGCGTCGGTAAGCCGCTCCAGCGGCACGGCGCGGAGCTGCCCGATCGTCTGGACGTTCAGCCGCTCGAGCCGCTTCTCGGCCGCCGGGCCGACACCCCACAGGCGGCTCACCGGCAGCGGCTCCAGCGTCGCCCGCATGTTCTCCTCGGTGATCACCACCAGCCCGTCGGGCTTGCGGAGGTCGCTGGCCAGCTTGGCGAGGAACTTGTTCGGCGCGACCCCCACGCTGGCCGGCAGCCCGATCTCGTCGCGGACGTCGCGCTTGATCGACCGCGCGATCGCCTCGGCCCCGCCGAAGAGGCGCTCGCAGCCGGTGACGTCCAGGAACGCCTCGTCGATGCTCAGCGGCTCCACCAGCGGCGTGTAGCGCCCCAGCAGCTCGAAGACCCGCTCGCTGACCTGGCGGTAGCGACGACCCCGGACCGGCAGGACCACCGCGCGGGGGCAGAGACGAAGCGCCGTCGACATCGGCATCGCCGAGCGGCACCCGTACTCGCGGGCCTCGTAGCTGGCCGTGCTGACCACCCCCCTCGCGTTCGGGTCGCCCCCCACCAGGAGGCACCGCCCCCGTAGCGACGGGTCGTCGAGCTTCTCCACCGCCGCGAAGAACTCGTCCATGTCGACGTGAAGGATCTGCCGCGCCATCCCCACCAGCATACCCGCCCGCCGGCCCGGCGGCGGCGCGTGGATCGGCCGCTATTTCATCTGCCCGATGGCGATCTCCGCCGCGCTGACCAGCGGGTAGGCGATCGGCGAAGCCGTCAACGCCGGGTGCGTGCCCATCTGGAACGTCGCGATGTCCTCGGCGGTCATCCGCTTCTGCACGCACGCGGCGACGATGTTGATCATCTCGCCGACCGTGTCCCCGCCGCGGATCTGCCCGCCCAGGATCACCTGCGAGTTCGCCTCGAAGACCAGCTTCACCTTCGTCGCAGCGGCGCCCGGCATCTTCCCGGGGTGGCGGTTCGGGCCCTCGATCGACGCGCAGACCACCTGGTACCCCAGCTCCTTGGCCATCGACTCGGTCAGCCCCGCCGCGCCCATCGCCAACTCGCCCACCGCCGTCGACCACACGCCCAGCGTGCCGTTGCTTTCCCGCCGGATGCCGAAGAGGTTCGCCCCGGCGATCCGCGCCTCCAGCTCGGCGATGGAGGCCAGCTTGAGCTGGCAAGGCCGGCCGCCGAAGAACGAGATCTTCTCGGCGCAGTCGCCGCACGCGAAGATCACCGGATCGGACGTCTGCATCGTCCGGTCCACGGCGATGCTCCCCGTGACGCCGATGCGCAGGCCGGCCGCCTTCGCCAGCTCGACGTTCGCCACCGCGCCGATGCCCAGGATGACGAGGTCGGCGGGCAGCTCCGAGCCGTCGTCCAGCCGCACCGACGCGACCTTGCCCTCGCCGACGATCTCCACGACCTTCGTCGACGTCCGCACCGTCATCCCGCGCGACGCGACCATCTTCTCCATCTCCGCGCAGAACTCCTCGTCGTACGACAGGCTCAGGCAGCACGGGGCGATCTCGACGATCGAAATGTTCTTCCCCTCGAGCTTGTTGATCTCGTCCGCCAGCTCCACGCCGATGAACCCGCCCCCGATGACCACCACGTCGTGGGCGCCCTCGAGCCGCCGCTGCAATTCCCTCAGGTGCGCCACGTCCTTGTAGATCATGAACACGCCGTCGAGGTCCACGCCCGGGATCGGCGGCTTGGCCGGCACCGAGCCGGTCGCCAGGATCAGCCGCTCGTAGCCCACCTCGCCCTCGTCGGTCTGAACCACCTTGCGGCCGCGGTCGATCCCGGTCGCCTCCGCGACGAGAAGCTCGATCCGGTTCTTCTCCAGCGGCGCGTCCGGGATGAGGTTGTTCTCGGGACCGCCCAGCGTGCCGAAGATGTACGGAATCCCGCACGGGATGGGGACCTGCCTCTCCTTGCGGATCATCAGGATGCTCTTGTGCGCGTAGTGACGCCTCACCGTAATGGCCGCCGTCAGACCCGCTGCGCTGCCGCCCACAATCACCACGTCTGCCTTCTTCATCACGTGCCCTTCCACTTCCTGTCGGACTGCCCAAACAACCTGCCCCCCATCATGATGGGGGGCCACTCCGCGATTCTACCCGCAACGCCGGCCCCGGTATAGCGGCTTCCGGCCCGCCCCCGACGCGACGGGTCAAACCTGCGTTCGGGCCGGCGCCGGAGCGGCCGGCGGCGGTCCGGCCTCGGCGCCCTCTCCCTCGCCGGCCCCCCCCCTCGCCTTCCCTGGCCTCCTGCACCATCCGGTACTCCTCGGCGTCCTCGACGAACGGGCCCGGGTCCATCCCGCGCTCGATCATCTTCACCCGTTCCCGGTGGATGAGGTAGATCTTGTACATCCAGCACGCCGCGTAGATCATCCCGCCCGCGACGATGGCGGCCGCGATCGTCGCGACGATGACCGCGGCCAGGCCGAAGGGGTCCAGCCCCCGGAAGACACTCCAACCGGATGCGAGCATGGCCGTCGCTCCTTTCGCCCTGCGCGGAGGTGCCACCGCGTAGTCGCCCGCCGCGCGGCGCTATCGCCCGCGATTCCCGGGCAGCCGGCGGCTTCGTCCGGCGCCTGGACACCGATGGTGACGGCCAGGTCTCCCGCCGCGAGCTCGACGGCCCCGCGGAGCGCTTCCACGTCCTGGACACCAACGGCGACGGCTATCTCTCCGCCGACGAGGCGCCCCGCCTGCCGCCACGAAGGCGTCCCCGCCCGCCGGTAGGAATCGGGGTCAGCTACTTGCCCGTATCCGCCCTGGAAAGCAGCGAGAAGATCTCTTCCTTCTTCGAGATGGCCGAGACAGCCGTGCCGAAGAAGCTGTTCCGGCCGATTCTCCGGCGCACACGACGGCTGCGCCTGGCGGAGACGGTGCCGCGATGACCGCAGCGACGGACGAAACACCCGGAGGACGCGGAGGCGACGGGGAGGGTCTGTGCGAATCGGCAACGGACGCCTCTGCAGGGATCCCCTTGGGCGACACGGTGCCCCGGAAACGGCCCGATCCCCTCGCCATGCAGCAGAATAGTCGCTTGCGGACGTTGGGGCAGGCGATAGAGTCGTCAGAAAGGCCGACGCCGGTTGTCGACCAGAGGCTGTCCAGGAAATCCCGGGTTCGTCGCCGCCACGTCAGTTGACGGGGCGATGCTGGAGTACCCTATGGCTGCTGATTCACCGGGCGCCACCCCGTCTACGGCCGGCTCTCCCACGGCAAAAAGGCAGGGCCCGCAACTGCCGGGCAACCGTTTCTTCACTTTGAACACGGTCGTGCGCGTCCGTCAGATTGAGACGTCGCGCGACAAGGCCCTCGGTCCGGACGAATCAAGCATCCATACTCCGAGGGAAGCACGCATGTTTCGAGAAACGGTGGAGAAAGGCTGGCCTGGGGCAAGAATCACCTGGGCATTCAGTTGGCTTGCGCTGAAGGACCAGCGCCCCAATTATCGCGACTTGAAGAAGCTGGTTGTTTCCTACAACCGGAAGTACGGCGATGAGATCACCTTCCTTCCCGGCGCCTATTTTGCAAACATGTATAACTCGCGTGAGCAAGTCAATCGTGACTTGCATGACGGGATCCAGATGGTCTCGGAGATGGTCGGCAACGGCTACCGTCCCCAAAGCGTACTTGCCGGATTTCTCTCTGCGGATAACCTGCGATTCCTCGCCGAAGAGGAGGGAATCCACGTTTGCCAAGGAAACATCTGGAGCCAATATGGCATTGACAACGGAGACGGTGACGGCTCAATCTCGTACCCTTACTATCCATCGTGCGAGCATTTCTGCAAACCGGCCCAGGGCAAGAATGATCTTATTGATTGCGTCAACCTCGACGGCTGGACATGCGATTTTCTGAACGCGCGATTCCCCGGTTCGTCGATCTGCAGTAGCCGTCAGGGGGTGGGCCCTATCGAAACCGTTCTCCGATTGGGTACCGAGATGGGGACAAAGGAGATGCTGGCCACTACGGCTGCCCATTTTGACCGGGGGTTCCAACTCAATGGTTTTGCCTGGGTCACCTGCATCTGGGAGCTGTGTCTTGTCGAGGGGCGCAAAATCTACGGCTACAAAGGGCGCAACGGACTGGATGGCATGGCGATCTGGCTCAGTGAAATCCGGCGACGGTGGCCAAGGGCGGTGTGCATTACCCAAGGGGAGTTCGGGCTGCTCTGGCGTGAGCGGTTCAAGAGCAACGACCAGCTCGATTATCGCTTTGTACAACGCGGATCAGGCATCGGCGGATCCGACCCCGACATGGAAATCCGGTGGTTCATGAACAGGGAGTTCCGGCTGGCCCTGCTGAGAAACTGGAGAGCCAATACGCCGGAGAAGGTCGTTGACTTCACGCGCTATGACCTCAAGGCCCGGGAACCCGACGATCCCAGACCGGGGCAGCACGTGCGCAACTGGAGCTTGATCAACCGAATCAATCAGAAGGGCGTTCGCCCCGAGGATCAGCCGATTGCGATCGAGCAATTGACGGCGGAAGAACAGGCGATCATCAGACGCCGATATCCTGATCTGGTCACGAGCGGCTCAGGATAACTTGACGCAAATCCCGCCCTCCGGCACAGCCGCCGGCCAGCCCGAAGTGCCAGAGGGAATCGGTGTCGGGCTGGCTTACGGGGGAATTCGCCGGTCAGCATTCTCTTCAACCGCCCTAGTCC
>CAZXOC010000233.1:0-6421 GCA_964642165.1 uncultured Planctomycetaceae bacterium
ACCAGCACGTGACGGTCGAGGTGCGGCTTGTCGACCCAGCGGTTCGTGCCGTTGGGGTAGATGAGGTTCGAGCCCTTCCTGCGCAGCTTCCAGTGCGGCGCGCCGGGGCGCACGGCGAACAGCAGCGCGGTCTGGTCCCAGCTCGGGCGTGCGGGCCTGTCCTTGAGATAGAGCTTGTACGCCCGGCGGACGGGGTTGTCGCCCGGCGTCTTGTCGAGCCTCCGCCCCGTCAGGACGTTCGTGCCCAGGCCGCTGAAGTAGATCGTGCCCGGCCAGCGGGCTGCCGACTCGACGACGGCGCGGGGATCGGGCATGAAGTTGCCGTACCCGCCGTGACGGAGGTTCTGGGGGTAGCGCCCGCCCATGCAGACCCAGCGCCGGACCTTGGCGCGCACGAGCCGCGTGCCGTCGAGCTTGCTGTGCCTGTCGGGCCCGGAGCGCAGCAGGTCGCGCAGGTTCGTCACGTAGCCGACGGTCACGACGACCACGGACGCGTCGCCCTGCGCGGCGAGCGTTCGGCGATAGACGTCGACGGCGTCGTCGGCGTCGGCGTTGGTCGTCAGCCGCGTCTCGTACGCCTCGGCGATCCGGCGGGCGTAGCGCGACCCGCGCTTCGTCGAGGCGCCCTCGCCCTTCGGCACGCCGATCGGCAGCTCGCCGCGCCCGTAGTACCGGTTGATCGCCTCGACGCACGGGGCGGAGTAGGCGTACTTCGAGCTGACGACCGTCGCGAGGATGCGTACCTCGCCCGCGTCGGCCAGGGCGTGCAGCATCGCCAGGGCGCCCACGTCGTCGCAGTCCGTGTCCATGTCGGTGTCGAAGACGATGCGCACGGGCGAGGGCCTGCTCGCCGCGCCGTCCCGGGCGGCGGCGGAGGCGCCCGCGCAGGCGAGCGTCACGACGAGAGGCAGGCGGAGGCGATCGATCGGTCCGGCCATCGCGGCGGGTCCTTTGGGCCGGGCTCTCCCGGCCGACCGCGCCCGGCGACCCCGCCGGGCGATTCGGCGCGCATTGTACCGCGCCCGGGGCGCGCTCCGCATGGTCCGGCCTCCGACGGCGCGGGGGCATGTGTGCGGGAACCCACCGGGCGCAGCCGGTGGGCCTTCGCGCTGCGAACCCGGGCGCGGGACTTGCCTACGAACCGGAACGCCGGGATTCTGAGCGCATCACGGGCCGTTGCCGTGCGGACAGAAAGGGGGCGCCACGTCCGGGGGGCCGTGAGGCGACAGGTGGAACGGCTATAGGTCCTATGGGGCCTATAGGCCTTATATTGGGCCGACCGACGAGGGAAGGGATCGGGGAAGGAGGTGCGGGATGGCGAATCGAGGTGCCGGGGCGCCGGGGGAGCTGATCGGCCCGCACGGCGGCTACCGGGGGCTGAAGTCGTACCGCAACGCCGAGATCCTCTATGACGCGACGGTCGCGTTCTGCGACCGCTTCGTGGGCCGCCGCTCGCGGACGCACGACCAGATGGTCCAAGCCGCCCGCAGCGGAAAACAGAACATCGCGGAAGGGAGCATGGCGTCGGGGACCAGCCGGAAGATGGAACTGAAGCTGGTGGGCGTGGCGCGGGCGAGCCTGGAGGAGCTCCTGCTGGACTACGAGGACTTCCTGCGCCAGCGCGGGCTGGCCCTGTGGGCCAAGGACCACCCCCAGGCGCGCAGGGTGCGCCGGCTGGCCTACGGCGAGGATAGGTCCTATTCGACCTATCGGCCCTATGTCGAGAGGTCCCCCGCGGAGGTGGCGGCCAACGCCCCCGTCTGCCTCATCCACCAGACGAACTTCCTGCTCGACCGGCAGCTTCGGCAGCTCGAGCGGCGGTTCCTCGCGGAAGGCGGCTTCACGGAGCGCCTGTACCGCGCGCGAAGGGCTGCCCGGCGGCAGCGCCCGCCGAACGCGTGACGCGGCGGTCTCGGAGGCGCGGTGAGGGGGAGGCGGGGATGGCGATAGGTCGTATAGGGGTTATGGGACTTATAGCGGGCAGTTGCCCGCGGGCCGGGCGGCGGGGGCGTCGAGACGTGATGCGGGCCCCGACGGCCGCCGGCGCAGGCGGTTGCCCTGGCGGCCGGGCGGGTGAGCTCCCCGTGGCCCATGGTCGTCTTCCCGTGCCGGCGATGCGCCGAGGCCAGAAGACCGTCGGTGCATCGCGGCTGTCAGCTATCGTAGCGAGGCCGAGGGGATTCCGCAAGGGCCCGCGCGCCGGCGCGCCGGGCTTCCGTCGGCAGCGTTCGAGGGGGAGCCCCGTCGGGTGCGTCACGTGGTGCCACACGAGCCCGACGCGCCGTCGCGATGGCGGGGCCCATAGGGAGTGCGGCGCCATCCCGATGGACATCGGGACCGCTTTGCTTTGCTCTCGGCGTCCGCGCCCGCGGCGTCTCGCAGCGGGACGGAAAAGCGGCGTCGCGGCCGCCGCAGTCCATAGGCATTCGAGCCCTCGGCGCGGCCGGGGCGCGGAAGCAATAGAAACCGTTGCTAGAAAAGGTGTTAGGATTGCCTTCGCGTCGAAGGGCGTCGGAAACCCCTATTAGAATAATAGGATTTATGGATGTAAGGGCTGATTGTCCGATCCTCCGGAAGACCGCTTGAGGCATAGGATATGCAACTCTAGTGTGGACAGATTGTACCAACGCTAGGCGATTGTGTCAGTCGGTTTTAATGTCGACACAATCAACACGCGTCACGGGCGTCGAAGCCATCGAATCTGCCATAGGGGAATGAGGATTGCCGCCCCGCGCGCCGGCCTCTCCGCCTCGCCACGCCGCGGGACCGTCCCGGCCGGGGGCGCTGGGCCGCGGACGACGGGCGCTGCCCCCGGCTGCGGCAGAGCCCGGTCTTGTGGGATCGCCGCGAGGGAGCTATCCTGCCCGCGGGCCGGGCGGTCCGCTCGGCCAGACGGCGAGGAGACCACCATGGCGAGCTACCCGGGACTGGAGCGAGGCGTGGCGGGCGACTGGCAGGGGCTCATCCGCAACGTCCTCCGCAAGGCCACGCCGAAGCGCTGCCACCACATCGAGCTGTTCCACGACGCCGAGGTCCGCGACGCCATCGCCGAGCGGTTCGACCTGATGGGGGGCATCGGCCGCGACGACGCGGACTACGAGCGGTGGAAGCTGATCCGCGTGTGCCGCTTCTGCGGGTTCGACTTCGTCCGCGTGGGCGTGGTGGGGATGGACTTCCACCTGCACCGGGCGACGACACAGGACACGGCCGGGCTGTCCCGCACGGGCGGGCGGGCCTACCAGGACGAGCACAGCGGCCCGATCATGAGCCGGGAGGACTTCGAGGAGTTCGCCTGGCCGGACCCGCACGCCCCGGAGGCCACGAGCGAGCTGGAGTGGTACCAGGAGCACCTGCCGGAGGACATGTGCATCATCGGCTCGGGGGGCTTCGCGCACTTCGCGGAGTTCCTGACGTGGCTGATGGGCTACGAGACGCTCTGCTACGCCCTGTACGACGACCGCGAGCTGGTCGGGGCGATTGCCGGGCGGCTCACGGAGTATTTCCGCGTGATTCTGTCGCGCATGTTGACGTTCGACCGGGTGAAGATCATCTGGGGCAGCGACGACATGGGTCACAAGACGGGGCTGCTGATCTCGCCGGACGACACGCGGGAGTTCTTCCTGCCGGGGCACAAGCTGATGGCGGAGATGTCGCACGAGGCGGGGCGGCCGTACCTGCTGCACTCCTGCGGCAACCTCGCCGACGTCATCGACGAACTCATCGACGACGTGGAGATCGACGCGAAGCACAGCTTCGAGGACACGATCGAGGACGTCCGCGAGGTGAAGCACACGTACGGGCGGCGGATCGCCCTGCTGGGGGGGATCGACGTGGACTTCCTCTGCCGCGCCGACGAGGAGGCCATCCGCCGGCGGGTCCGCGAGACGCTGGACGTCTGCCTGCCGGGCGGGGGCTACTGCCTCGGCACCGGCAACAGCGTGGCGAACTACATCCCGCTGGAGAACTACCTGGCCATGGTGGACGAGGGCATGCTCTACGCGCGGTGAGGCGGCCGACGGCCGCTCGACGATGTGCGGCACCGGGTCGCGGGCGCTGCGAAGCCGACTCTGCCTCGGCGCCGCCGGCGACCGGGCGACCTTCCCGCGGGGCCGCACGCAAACCAGGTGGAGGCCGGAACGATGGTCATCGACAGCCACCAGCATCCCGGCGAGCACGTACCGCAGGTGATGGCCGAGCTGGGCATCGACGTGTCGGTGCTGCTGCCGGTCGGCGAGGAGGCCCTCGGGCAGGCGCGGCGGATGGCCCTCGACGCGCCGGGGAGGTACGTGCCGTTCTTCTGGATCGACGTGGCGAACGTCGAGCGAAGCGTCGCCGAGCTGGAGGCCGCCGTCGCGGAGTGGGGCTGCCGCGGCGTGAAGTTCCAACTGCTCCTCCAGCACCTCTACGCGAGCGACCGCAAGCTGTACGCCGTCTACGAGACGTGCGAGCGGCTCGGGCTGGTCGTGACGTTCCACACGGGGGCCGTGGCGTTCCCGCAGGAGTTCGGCATCCCGCACATCACGAAGTACGCCCACCCCCTGCCGGTGGACGAGGTGGCGTTCGACTTCCCGGACCTGCGAATCATCCTGGCCCACATGGGGGGCAACTGGCACTACGAGGCGCTGATCGTCGCCGAGAAGCACGAGAACGTCTTCCTCGACACGGCATACCTGCCGTTCTTCTGCAAGCGGATGCTGCCGAGGGTCCGGCCCGGCGAGCTGATCGCGCGCGGCATCGAGGTGCTCGGGCCGGAACGCATCCTGTACGCCTACGAGGGCCTCCCGCCGTCGGTCGTCCGCGAGCTGGACGTGCCGGCGACGGCCAGGGAGCAGGTCCTCGGGGGCAACGCGGCGAGGCTGTTCGGCCTGGGGACGTAGGCGGCGGCCGGGTCGGCGGGGCCGGGCACGTCGCGGTGGTCCGCGGGCGCGTCAGGCCTCGTCGAGCGTCACGACGCGTCCCTCGTCCATGCTCCGCTGGGCGGCGAGGCCCATGCGGACGGCGCGTCGGCCGTCGGCGCAGCTCGCGACGGGCGGCGTGCCCGCGCGGCAGGCGCGGAGGAAGTCGCCCAGGGCCCGCTGGTCGGCCCCGCCGTGCCCGCCCCGGGCCAGCGCGCTGACGTCGTAGGTGCGGGCGGCCTTGGCGCCCCGGTAGCTGACGTGGATCTGCTGCGAGAGCGGGTCGGCCCGCAGGGCGCCGCTGGTGCCGAGGACCGTCGCCCAGCGCCCGCTGACCTGCGGCGTGGTGACGCAGTTCATCGCGTAGGTCGCGCACGCGCCGCCGGCGAACTGCACCGTGGCGATACCGTACTCGAGCGTCTCGATGTCGCCGCGGTAGAGGCACGCGTCGTGCGGCAGGTAGCCCTCGGACTCGCCCAGCTCCTGCCAGCGCTGCCAGAAACGGACCTCCTCGTCGCTGCCCTCCCCGCCGAAGGTGAGCCCGCGCGGCGGCTGGTAGTCGTCGCACTCCCAGCGGAGGTCGCAGTCCCGGCAGCGTTCGGCCGCGCCCGACCGGGGCAGGAAGTGCTTGCGCCCCCCGACGGCGCAGACGCGGACCGGCTCGTCCCCGGCCAGCCAGCTCATCATGTCGAAGTCGTGGCAGCTCTTGGTGATCCACAGCCCGCCGCCGACGTGCATCAGCCGGTTCCACCGCCGGAAGTACGTCCGCCCGCCGTGGTAGTACTCGTTCATCTCGAGCGTGAGCGGCCGGCCGATCTCGCCGGCGGCGATGATCTCGTGGACCGTGTGGAAGTACGGGCTGAGGCGCATGTTGTGGCCCATGTAGAAGACGGCGTCGCTGGCCTCGGCCGCCGCGATCATGCGGTCGCAGGCCTCCAGCGTCGTGGACATGGGCTTCTCGCAGTAGACGTGGATGTTGCGCTTCAGGGCCGCGATGGCGGGCCCCTCGTGGTGCACGTCCGGCGTGTAGACGGCGAGGGCCTCCGGCTGGGCCTCGTCGAGGCACTGCTGCGGGTCGTCGAAGACGGGCACGCTCAGCCCGTAGCGCTCGCGCGTCAGCTCCGCCCGCGCGGGGATCGTGTCCGCCAGGGCGACCACCTCGATGCCCGGGGCGTTCCGCAGGATCGCGCCCGTCATCGACACGCCGCGAAGCCCCATCCCCGCGATCGCCAGGCGAAGCGGGTTGCTCTGGCCCTCAGACATACTCGCTGCTCCTTCCGTTCCCGCCGACCGGCGACCCTTGTACGACGAAACCTCCGGCGATTCCACCGCAATCGAAGGCGGATGACCCGCCGGCGAGTCGCGGACGGGCCGTTGCCCCGGACGACGCCACCGCCCTTCGCACGGCGGGTTGAAACGACTGGCAACGTCGGCGGAAGGAAGGCTCCCGCATGGGCAGCAACGCGGCGACATGGCTCCTGGGAACCTGTCTCGCCCCGATCGCGCCGCTGTCCGCGGCCGCGGGG
>CAZXOC010000233.1:6521-12192 GCA_964642165.1 uncultured Planctomycetaceae bacterium
AACTCCGCGGCGTCCGTGCCGGCGGCGATGCGATGGGGTTGAAGTTCTCGGCGAGGGCCGGCGAGCCGCTGATCTGCGGGATCGAGATCGTCCAGGGCGACGGGTCCGGCCGCTGAGCCGGTGACCCGACAGAAGCGGGAGGAGCAGATGTCTCTTCGATGGATCGTGTGGGCGGCCGCCCTGGCGGCGACGGCGGCGAGCCCGGCGGGCGCGGCGGAGCTGGCGCTGACCGTCGACTGGCCCGACGTGAAGCTCGACCGTCCGTTCCCGGTCACCGGCGGCGTCCCGTTCGGTCGCGGGGCGCTCAAGGACGCTCGGCGCGTGCGGCTGGTCGGGCCCGGCGGGCGCGCGATGCCGCTCCAGAGCGAGGTGCTGGCCTGGTGGCCGGATGGGAGCGTCAAGTGGCTCCTGCTGGACTTCCAGGCCCGCCCGGGGGCCAAGACGCTCACGCTGCACTACGGGGCGGGCGTCCAGCCCGGCGCGCCGGCGAGGGGCATCGCCGCGTCGGAGGCGAACGGCGTCGTGACCGTCGAGACGGGCGCCGTGACGTTCCGCGTGCGGAAGGACGGCTGCGGCTTCCTCGACGAGCTGCTCTTCCGCGGGCGCAAGGTCTTCGGCGCGGGGGGCCGGCGGCTGAACTTCATGGACGCCCTCCACACCGACAGCCCCGCCGACTGCCGCCCGATGGACCGGTACGTCCGCAACGCCCGGCTCGACGCCTCCAAGGTGCGTCTGACCGGCGTGACGCTGGAGAAGGCCGGCCCGCTGCACGCCGTGGTGCGGATCGACGGCAAGTACACCTACCGGCTCGTCGGCTCGACGATCCGGGGCACGGACGTGAAGGGCGACTGCCCGTTTCGCGTCCGCATCCACGCCTACGCCGGGCAGTCGCTGCTGAGGATCGAACACTTCTTCGTCTACGAAGGCGACGGCGACCACGACTTCGTCCGCTCGCTGGGGCTCAAGGTGCCCCTGCCGGGCGGCTCGGACGCCGGGCGCATTCGGTGCATCGGGCGCGACGGCGTCCGGCGGCCGGCCGGGCCCCTCGCGGGCCTGTACCAGCAGTCGGCCGACGCCTTCGAGTTGTGGAACAGCGACGGGCGCGCGCCGCGCGTGATCGACCGCGGCCGGCGCTTCGAGGGCGTGCTGGACGTCACGGCCGGCGGGGTGGGCGTCGCCGTCGGCGTGAGGGACGCCTGGCAGAACCACGCCAAGAGCCTGCACGCCGACCTGACGCGCCGGGAGGTGGGCATTAACCTCTGGCCGCCGGAGGCGTGCCCGCTGGACTTCCGCCGGCACGCCCGCGAGTGGTCCGTCGGCGAGACGGGCGAGCCGGACGACAAGCAGGCCGACACGCCGGCGCCCTTCCGCCGGGCGTACTATCGCCTGGCGAGCAAGGGCGTCGGCAAGACGCACTACGCGCTGGTCCACGTCCACGAGCCCGACCGGCCCGCCGAGGAGCTGCTCGCGGTCTGGCGCCTGTTCAACCGCCGCCCGCTGCTGTGGGCCCCGCCGGAGCACTACGCCGCGACGCGGGCGCTGGGGCGCTATCGCCAGTACGTCGCGGGCGAGCACGAGGAGATCGAGGAGGCCCTCGACGCCCCCATTCGCTTCTGGCGCTTCTCGCAGGAGCACTTCCGCTGGTACGGCTTCTGGCTGTACGGCAACGTCTGCCAGTGCCTCAACGAGTTCCAGCAGATCGGTCGGTGGGAGCGCGAGTTCGGGCGCTGGGGCTGGGCCAACGGCGACAGCAAGGGGCGCCTCGGCTACGCCCTGATGCTCCAGGCCGTCCGCAAGGCCCGGCGCGAGGACCTGGCGTTCGCCGAACGGTTCCTCTACCACGTCCACGACGTCTGCTCGATCCACACGCCGGCCTACCCCGAGCACTTCCGCCAGTTCACGTACCTCAAGGGCACGAGCCATCGCCACGGCGCCTGGCCCTGGGCGTGCCCGTACACCGGCATCCGCGGCTCGCACCCGGTCGGCGCGAAGATCCACTACTTCCTCACCGGCGAGGGACACGTGCGGGATATCCTGGAGGAGATCACGCAGCTCGCGCTGAAGCGCCCGGGCGGCGGCATGGGCGACGGGCCGCTCGGACCCAACGCGCAGATCTTCCTCTACCAGTGGGAGGCCACCGGCAAGGCGAAGTGGCGCGACCGGCTCGAGGCCGAGATCGTCCACTCGGACCTGAAGAAGGCCAGCGGCGGCTGGCAGGTCATGATGAACGCCGCGTTCGGCATCTACAACGCCCTGGAGGAGTACATGGAGCTGACGGGGGACGAGTCGCTGAAGTCCCTGGCGAGCCGGTTCGCCGACGAGGCCATGCCGGAAAAGATGAAGCGCCACTGGACGCGCCTGGGCTACTACCGCGTCTACGCAGCCGCGTACAACCTCACCCGCGACGCCAAGTACCGCAAGGCCATCGAGGAGATGCTGCCGCTGTACGTCGAGGCCGTGAGGAACTCCACCGCCGGAAAGCTGCCGCGGCGCGACTGGCCCGGCCCGGCCGGGGGACCGCGATTCTTCGCCGACGGCAACGCCGTCCGAGACATCCCCTTCGCCCTGTACTCGCTGCACCTGGATCGCGACACAAAGGAGGGCCGGTGACATGACCCGTTCCCTCGCCGCCACGCTCGCGGCGCTTCTGATCGCCCTGCCCGCCGGCCGCGCCGACTCCGCGGAGCTGAAGGCCGGCCGCGTCACGCTCGTCGTCCGCAAGGACGGGTGCGGCTTCGTGGACTCGATCCGCTTCGGCGGCCGCGAGGTCGTCCGCGCCGCGAACGGCTTCGCCGCAGGCGTAGTCGTGCCGGCCCCGGCCGGCGACGGCACGATCGAGTCGCTCTTCCCCCACCGCGCCGCCGGTGCCCTGGCGTCGGCCGTCGACAGCGTCCGCGTCGAGGCCGATGCGATGGCCGTTCGCGGAAGCTACACCGACGGGAAGCTCCGGGTGCCCTTCGTGCGTCGCATTCGCCTCTCCGCGCGCGACGGCGCCGTGCACGTCTCGGAGGAGGCCGACTTCACGCGGCTCGGCGCGCGCTGGCTGGTGGCGAGGCACGAGCTGCGCCTGCCGCTGGTGGTGTGCAAGGACCCGCACGAGCGGATGTTCGGCTTCGGCGCCCCGGGGCGCGCCGAGCTGTTCCGCATGGACATGAACGACATCAACCGCGGCGGCAAGCAGCTCATCTCCGCGCCGCGCGGGCACCGGCCGTACTGGGACCTCGGCGGCGTGCTGCAACACGCCCGGGGCGCCTGCCGCATCTGGAAGGCCAACCACGCCGACACGCTCGCCTACCCCCTCGCCGAGGGCCGCGGCGCGCCCGGCTGGGCCGACTACTCCGAGCCGGACTGGGGCATGACGGCCGTCGTGGACGACGCGAACGAGGCCGCCCCCTGGGCCATCACCATCGACGCCCGCAAGGGCGTCTTCGCCGTCGCCCCGCACCCGGCCAGCGAGACGCCCGTCGCCGGGACGGACTACGGGCGGCGGCGGTTCGCCTTCCGCCTGCTGCTGCACGAGACGAGCTGGCCGGCTACCTACCCCTGCGAGCTGCCGCTGGACCTCTACAAGGCCCTGCTGGAGGACCTGGCCACGGGCAGCCGAGGCAAGTCGCCCTGGGTGCTGTACCGCCCGACGGGCACGGCCGACATCGACACCATCGTCCACCGGGAGCGGATCCAGCCGTCCATCATGCTGCGGACGCTGTACCGCGGCGACGCCTGGCAGATGCAGCACCGCATGCGGGGGATCGGCGTCCAGACACCCCGCAACCAGCCGATGGCCGAATGGGAGAAGGCCGCCAGGCGGTACCTGGAGCACATCCGCGCGCACGGCGTGCCGAAGCGCGACGGGGGGTGACCTTCCCGCCCCGCATGCCCCGGCGGGCAGGAATTCCGCGGGACGGTTTGCCTTCGGGCGGAGGCAATCGCACATTACCCACGGAAAGCGGTCCCGCCAAGGCTGCGGAGGCGGTGCAAGCGGAGGACGATGCGGGCCAGGCCCGCAGGCACACTTCCGGCGGCGGAGGCGGGGGAGAGAACGGTCGGGGCGACCTTCATTGCAGTACAGGCGAAGATGAACCCTCCAGGGACAGATGCTCAGCCGGTCCTGATCATCCAGGAAGACGGGGACGCGCCGGATCGCCTCCGGGCGGAGCTTGACGCGTTGGGCTGCCGCGTCGTTTGCGCCCGGAACGCCGACGATGCGCTGGAACGGATCCGGGACCAGGTGCCGCAGGTGATCCTGCTGGACGCCGCGACGGGCGGTGGCGAGGCACCGGCGATCTGCCGACAGCTCCAGGCGGATGCGGAGGCCGAGGCAATCCCCGTGCTCCTGCTGGCCCCGGAGGCCGGCGCGGCGGACAGGGCAGCGGCCCTGGAGGCCGGGGCGCTCGACTACGTCCTCGACCCGTTCGACCGGGTCGAGCTGCGGGCGCGGCTGGCGTCGGCGCTGAGGCTCAAGCAGCTCCAGGACGAACTGCGGTGCGCGTCGGTCCGGGACGGGCTGACCGGCCTGCTGAGCCGGGCCTTCTTCGCCGAGCAGTTCGAGCGGGAGTGCAACCGGTCCCGGCGGTACGAATCGTTGTTCGCCCTGGCGATGGTCGACGTGGACCGGTTCGGCGAGGTCAACGAGCGCCACGGCCGGGCCTCCGGCGACGCCGTGCTGCGCGACATCGCGGCCATCCTCCGGGCGACGACGCGGGAGAGCGACTCCGCCGCGCGGTGGGCGCGCGACGAGTTCATCGTCCTGCTGCCGGAGGCCGACCTCCGCCGGGCGACGGGCTTCGCCAAAAAGCTCCATCGCCAGATCGCCGAGCACGACTTCTCGTGTTGCGGCCGCAACCTCGAGATCACCGTCAGCATGGCCATCGCCTCCCGCCAGAACATCGGCGGGAAGGACCCGGCGGAAATGCTGCCGCTGGTGCGGAAGTGCCTGGCGGCCGCCAAGGACGCCGGCGGCGGCCGCACCTTCTACCACTCGTGCGGCGAGTTCAACCTCGTGCGGATGTAGGGGCCCTCACCCCCGACGCAGCGACTCGGCCCGAAGCACGATCCGCCGCAGGGCGGGCGACGGGCCGCACCGGCTCGTCGTAGATCGGCTGCCAGGGCCCGGACTCGTCCGGCGCCCACTGGGCGAGGACGCGCGCCCCGGTGGGATCGCCCTCGGCCTCGCCGCGAACGGAGCTGTGCACGAAGAGCCCCACCAGGCGGCCGTGCGGCGGGGCGTCGATGCGGTAGACGATCTCGTAGTCGCCCCGCCCGGCGGGAAGCACGCGGCCGTCCGTGCCCGGTCAGCCGCTCCAGCGCCGGGCAGTAGTGGTACAGGCCCTCGGCGGTGTCCACGACGAGCCGCCAGACGGCGATGGCGAGCTCCTGCCCCCGCTTGCCGGCCAGGCGGGGGCTGGCGAGGATCGACGCGATGCTGCGGAAGTCCGTGGCGTGCGGCGAGGTCACGTGCGCCGAGACGATCAGCATGGTTCCATTCCCGTGCCAGGCCGGAGGCAAGCCAGGCGGCGCGGTCACTTCTCCGTCGGCACGACGATGCCCCGGATGATGATGTTCTGGCAGAAGACGAACATCAGGAACGTCGGAATGGCCGCGATGACCAGCGAGGCGTAGACGACGGCCTGGTGGGCCTGCGTCCAGAGCTGGAAGATCCACACCATCAGCG
>CAZXOC010000234.1:0-12145 GCA_964642165.1 uncultured Planctomycetaceae bacterium
GGAGACCGCCGCCATGGTCACCATCCGGCCTGAGGAGACCGACGAGCTGCTGGCCAATCCGCACATGGGCTGGCAGACGTTCCACCGCACGAGGGACAAGGACAGGAACCTGCCCGCGTGGATCCCCTCGACCGTGCACTACGCGCGGTGGGGCTGGGGCGCGGTGGAGCCCCAGCCCGGCAAGATCGACTACGCCTTCCTGGACAAGCAGCTTGCCGAGAGCCGGGCGGCCGGGCAGACGCTGGCCTTCCGCGTCATGTGCTGCTCGACGCGCCCCGGCAAGCCCTACCACCCCGCGTGGCTGGCCAAGCTCGGCGGCAGGGAGATCCGATGCAGCCGGCGGGAGGTCAAGGGGCTGCTCGTGCCCGACCTGGACGATCCCGTCGTGCTGGAGCGGCACGTGGACCTCATCCAGCGGCTGGGGAAGCGCTACGACGGGCACCCGGACCTCGACCACGTGGACCTCGGCTCGGTCGGCTGGTGGGGCGAGTGGCACATGAGCGGCTGCCCGGAGGCGAAGATGCCCAAGGCGGCGACCTGCCGGCGGATCGTGGACGCCTACCTGGCCGCCTTCCGCAAGACGCCGCTGGTCATGCTGATCGGGGGCGGCAAGTGGCTGACGTACGCGTGCGAGCGCAGCGCCGGCTGGCGAGCCGACTGCCTCGGCGACATGGGCGGTTTCTCCAAGACGTGGTGCCACATGCGGTACGCCTATCCGAAGATGTCGCAGCAGGAAGGCGCCGACGATGCCTGGAAGACGGCCCCCGTCGCCTGGGAGAGCTGCTGGGACATGCGGCGGTGGGTCAAGGAGGGCTGGCCGCTGCGGTACATCTTCAACTACGCGCTGGCCCTGCACGGCTCGTACCTGAACAACAAGTCCGCCCCGCTGCCCGAGGGCGAGGCCGTCCGCCCCGAGATCGAGCGGTTCCTCCGGCGGCTGGGCTACCGGCTGGTGTTGACGGAGCTGCAGCACCCCGCGGCCGCGAAGGCCGGCGGGAAGCTCACGCTGGTCATGAAGTGGCAAAACGCCGGCTCGGCGCCGTGTTACCGGCCGTATCGCCTGGCCTGGCGGCTGGTCGGGGCGCGCGGGCGAAAGCACGTCCTCGTCGGCGGCGTCACCGTGGAGAAGTGGATGCCCGGGTCCGTCACGCTCTTCACGAAGGAGTTCTACGCCGGGAAGTGGGAGCTGCCGCGCGGCAAGGTGGTCGGCGTCTCGGACGCCGTGGCCCTGCCCGCGGACCTTCCGGCCGGGACGTACCGCCTGTCCCTCGCCGTCGTCGCGGAGGGCGCTGTCCGGCCGGTCGTTCGCCTCGGCATCGACGGGCGCGCCCGCGACGGCTGGTACCCGCTCAGCAAGATCGAGATCCGGAAGTAGCCCCCGCCGTCGCCCGTGTTCCAGGGATATGCTGCAATCGGCGAACGAACATCAGATGGGAAAGACGCAATGGCGGTTACGCGACGTGAGTTTCTGGCCGGCTCGGCGGCCGGGTAGGTGGCCGGCGGCTTCGTGGAGACCTTGCTGGCGATGAAGAGGGCGGCTCCCGATCTCGGCGTGGGCGTCTGCGACTGGTCGATCGGCCTGCGCGGCCAGCCACGGGCGGCGATGGAGTGGTGCGCGAAGGCCGGCCTGGACGCCGTGCAGATCTCGCCGAACGGCGCCGCGGAGAAGCTCTCCTACGCCGCGAAGAAGGTGCAGACCGAGTACAACAAGCTCGCCAGGGACACGGGCGTGAGGATCGCCTCCGTGGGGCTGACCGTGACGAACGGCTGTCCGTTGGCGACCGACGAGCGCGGCGCGGGCTGGCTGGTCCAGACGATCGACACGGCGGCTGCCCTCCGCTGCACGGCCACGCTGATCGCCTTCTTCGGCAAGGGCAGCCTGAAGGCCCGCAAAGCCCTGAAGAAGAAGGAAGTGGACGCCGTCATCGGCAAGCTCAAGGAGGCCGCCCCGCACGCCAAGGCCAAGGGCGTCTACCTGGGCCTGGAGAACACGCTGTCCGCCAGGGAGAACATGATGATCATGGACAAGGTCGGCGGCGACCGCGTCCAGGTCTACTACGACATCGCCAACTCCACGAACGGCGGCTACGACGTCCCGGCCGAGATCCGCATGCTCAAGGGCCGCATCTGCGAGTTCCATTTCAAGAACACCAAGGGCGCGTTCGGCGAGAGCGGCGTGAAGTGCGAGCCGATCGCGAAGGCGATTCGCGAGACCGGCTTCAAGGGCTGGCTCATCATGAAGCGGTCTTTCGGCAAGGACCGCATGGCGTACTTCCGGAAGAACGCCGCGTACATACGCAAGCTCCTCGCCCTGCCGGCGCCCAAGGCGGGATAGGCGCCGCGGGCACGGCCGCCCCGCTACTTCGGGCGCGCCTCCCGGACGAGGAACAGCGCGTCCTTCGGCGCGAGGCGAACCGTCGTGCCGACGGGCGCGCCGTTGTTCGTTTCCGTGTCCTGGCTCGGCTGGGCGCGCAGGCGCCGGTAGCGCCGCCCGGGCAGGAGCTTGGCCAGGTCGAACTCGTATGGCCGCGGGGCGGGGTTGGCCAGCACCACGCCGTTGGCGAACTCGCGGTAGATCGCGTCGGGGCCGGCGTGCGCCGTGACGCGCGTGACGCGGACCGTCTCGGCGCCCTCGACGACGAACTCCAGGTCGACGCGCTCGGACCGCACGTCGGAGAAGTAGAAGCCCGAGGCGAACGGCCGGGCGTTCGCCCACGTCATGAACCGCCGCGCGGGCGTCAGCGCCTTGCGCCCCCCCGGGCCGACGACGCACACGTCGCCCCACAGGCTGTGGTCGGTGGTGGCGTTGTCCTCCGGTCCCGCGTCAGAGATGAACTTGAGCCGCACCGGCTTTGACGCCCAGCGAGACAGGTCCACCGTGTGGGGCGTCCACGTCGCGGCCTTCTGGACGTGCTCGAGAACCCGCTCGTGCCGCTCGGCCTCCTCGCCGGCCTGCTCGACGACGTCCACGCGGAAGGTCACGCCGTCGCTGCGGGTCGGCGCCTTCTCGCTCATGCCGAGGAAGAGCGCCAGCTTCCCCCCGGCGGGAATCGTCACGTCCCGCCTCCAGAAGGTGTAGCCGGTCTCGCCCTTGTACGGCGGGTGGACGAGGTAGGCGTTGTGGGCCTCCCCGGCCAGGCGACGCCGCGCCAGGTACCGCACCGACGCGCCCGTCTCCGGCGCCAGGGGCGCCTCCTTCCCGCCGCGAAGGCACATGCCCGTCGCGGGCGGCTCGGGGCGGACCAGCAGCCCCTCGGATGCGGGGATGCCGACGTGGACCAGCCGTGCCACTTCTCTCGGGTAGCCGTGCATCGGCTCGGCCGCCATGGTCACGCGGACGAACAGGTCCGGCCCGCGGCACGGCACGCCCGTCAGGCGGAAGCGCAGGTCTCTCCGCCCCTTCTGTTTGGCCTCGACTCGCACGTGCGATTCGGCCACCGCGACGCGCGCGCCGTCGCCATGCCAGCAGAACCGATCGTCCGCGGTCGGCGCCGACCCACGGCCGCGGAGCAGGTCCGGGTGGCTCATCGCGAGACGCACGGCGGGCCCGGCGGGCTTGCCGAGCCAGCCAACGCGTTTCTCACGGCCGCACCAAAGCTCGTCCCAGACGCCGAGCAGCTCGCCGGGGCCCTTCGGCGGGGCGAAGGAGTAACACAGGGCCGCGTCGGTGAACACGGCGGCGGCGAAGACCACCCGGTGCGTGCTCCAGGGCAGATCGGGCCTGCGCACCACGCCGGGCTGCCCCGACGCCTCGTTGAACTTGTGGTTGACGTAATGGAAGGCGGGCGTGTGGCCGTTGGCGGCCCAGAAGAAATGGCGGTTCAGCCCGCCGGACCAGTCGCGAAGGGCCACGTCGCGCAGGGCGGGCCAGCCCTCCGACTCGATCCCGTTGAGGATGCCGAAGCCCCGCTGGTGGTTGGGTCCGTGGCCGTCGGCGAGGATGAGCTTGTCGGGCAGCCGCTTGCGCAGGGCCCGGAGGAACTCGACGACGCCGATGCCGTAGGTGTTGACGCCGTCGAACGCGCCGTTGTCGGCCTGGCCGTCGGCGTCGCAGTCGAGCCCCCCGCCGCGGTGGTGGGTCAGCACGTCGAACTCGACGCCGTCGAAGGCGCCCAGCTCCCCGCCCGGCAGGAAGCGCCGCGCCAGCTCCTCCGCGTGCACCCGTCCGCAGGTGCGCCCCTCGGCGTCGCGCGGGCAGCGCGTGGAGTAGTTGTAGAACCACATCAGGTTCGACCGCCGCCCCCAGGGGCCTTCCGTGGCATGGGCGGCGGCGGCGGAGCGACGGGCGCGGAAGGCCCGCGGCTTCGTGCCGTAGCAGCCCCGGCGGACGCGGATCACGCCTCGCCTCGCGTCCACGCCGACGAGCTGGACCTGTTCGCTCTTGTGCCAATCGAGCCGGCCTCGCGCATCGCGCTCGCACAGGCCGACGTCGTCGTTCTTGTCGCGGTAGCGCCCCATGTTGACGCGGAAGAGCTGCGGCCGGTCGACGCGGATCTCCGTAACGCCCTCCTCGGCGGGCACGTCGGCGAGGATCCTCGCTGCCTGCCGGTAGACCCAGTGGCCGGCGAAGAACTCGCCGCGCTGCCAGCGCGGGTCGCGAGCGTTGCCGTTGTAGTGCAGCAGCACGAGCTGATCGGGATGGGCCTTCTTGAAGCGCGTGAAGAACTCCGGGTTCCGCCGCCCCCGGCCGGGCACCTCCTCGTCGAGCACCTTCCCCTCGATGCCCATCAACCGGGCGAACGTCGCGTCCCATCGCTCGAACGGGATTCGCGGGTTGGCCGCCCATCCCTCCGCCGCGCGGAAGAAGAACGCCCGGGGATACCCGCCCGTCACGACGGGCAGCTTCTCCGTCTCCGCCCCGCCAGCGACACAGACGCCCGCCGCGACCACGAGTGCCAGATACGTGCTCGTACGCTTCATCATCCCGCTCTCTTTCTCGCCCAAGGGCCGGGCACTTGCCTGCCCGCTCCAACCTGCGGTCACGTCTCGTGCGCGTCGTCCTTCCGGTAGACCACCTCGCCCCCGACGACCGTCGCCTCCACGTGCCAGTCCAGGAAGTCGGTGCAGCTTTCGGCGAGCACGTCGCGGCTGAGGACGCACAGGTCGCACGCCATGCCGGGGGCGAGGCGCCCCAGTCGATCGCCTTCCCCGATGCTCCGCCACGCGGCGTGCGTGGCGGCGACGGCCCAGTCCCGCGGCGTGATGCGCTGCTCGCCGTGCCACCCGCCGGCCGGCACGCCGTGTGGGTCGGTGCGTGTCACGGCCGCGTGAAGCGAGGCTTGCAGGCTCGGCGGCACGACCGGCGCGTCGCTGCCCATCGCGAGCGTGGCGCCCGCGTCCAGCAGCGAGCGGAACGGGTACGTCCACGCCGCGCGCCGCGGGCCCAGGAGGCGATCCGTCGCGCCGCGGTCCGCCCACAGGTGGGCCGGCTGAATCGACGCGGCGACGCCCGCGCGCGCGAAGAGGCCGACATCCCGTTCGCGCAGGTGCTGGGCGTGCTCGATACGGTTGCCGGCCTGCGGGTTGCCGCCGTCGAGGAACGCTCGCAGCGCCTCGGCGCAGGCGCGGTCGCCGATGGCGTGGCAGATCAGCAGCACGCCGGCGGCGTTGGCGCCCTCGACGCGCCGGCGAAGCTCCGCCGGGGCCTGCAGACACATGCCGCGGTTGTCGCCGTCGTCGAGGAAGGGCTCGAACATCCAGGCGGTGCGGCTGCCGAGCGAGCCGTCGATGAAGCACTTGATGCCTGCCAGGCGCACGCGCTGGCGTTCATCGCGGCCGGCGACCGCAGAGGCCACCTCGTCCAGCCGGTCGAACGGCACGAAGAAGCGGATCCGCAACGGGCAGCGGTTGCCCGGGAACATCGCGCGGACCCGTTGCACGGTCTCGGTCGGCGACCAGTCGCCGCGCGCCAGCGGCGCGTGGGCGGCCGTGTGCCCGCGGCGAACCATCTCGTCGATCGCCGCGCGCAGCAGGCGGACGCGCTGCTCCTCGGAATCCGGCGGCACGGCGCGGTGGCCTATTCCCGCAGCCGCCTCCAGCAGGTAGCCGGTGGGGCGGCCCGTGCCGTCGCGGACGATGACGCCGCCGTCCGGGTCGCCCGCGCCGCGCGTGAGCCCCGCCGCGGCGCACGCCTTCGAGTTCAGCCACACCGAGTGCCCGTCGAAGGCGACGGCGATGCACGGCCGGTCGGCGACGGCTTCGTCGAGGTCGCGCGCCGTCGGATAGGACGGGTCGGGCCAGTCGTTGAGGCGGTAGCCGCGCGCGCGGACCCAGGCGGCGTCGCCGTGGGCCTCGGCGAAGGCGGCGAGGCATTCGACGGCCTCGCGCCGGCTCCGCGCGCCGGACAGATCGCACTGCCGGAGGGACTCGCCGAGCGAGCGCAAGTGCACGTGGGAGTCCACGAAGCCGGGCAGGACCGTTCGCCCGTCCAGGTCGACGCGGGGCGCCGACGGCGCGGCCTGCGCGCGGCAGTCTACCTCGCGGCCGACGTGGACGATCCTCCCGCCGCGTGCGAGCAGCGCGTCGCCCAGCGGCTCGGACCCCTCGGCGGGGTCGAGGAACCGCCCGTTGCGGAACAGCGTCTCGTCCTGATCGTGCATCGCCGAAATGCCTTCGCCCTCCGGCTCGCGGCCGCCATGTCGGCCGCGCGGGGTCACTGGCCGAGCTCGACGATGGTCCACAGATCGAGCCGGGGGACCGTGACGGTGGTGGCCTCCGCATTCGAGACGACCTTCAACTCGACGGGCTTGGTGCGGGGTGCGTGGGCGATGGCCTTGGTGAACTTGCGGCCGGGGAAGAGGTCGCGGCGGAGGCGAAGCGTGACGTTCTGCTGGGGCACGATCGCGTCGGCCTTCGCGTCATAGTTGCGGTTGAGCAGGTGGACGACGACGGGTTTCGTGCGGCTGTTCGGCACGGCGCGGGGGACGGCCCAGACGCGGGCGGCGCCCTCGATCGTCACGGGCGGGGGCACGAGCCTGGCGAGCTTGTCCCTGTCCGGCCAGACGACGAGCTTGGCGGCCACGGCGGGACGGTCGAGGAGCTTCCGCTGGGCGGCGTCGAGGTCGAGCTGCTTCGGCACGACGACGGCGGCTGCCTTGGCCAGGTCGGCGGCCTTCAGCCGGTAGTCGGCCAGCCAGTCGTCGCCGGCGATCAGGACGCGGAAGGGCACGTTGACCTGGGCCAGGTCGGCGCAGAGCGCCTCGATCCGGCCGCGTCCCTTGCGGTTGGCGGCGTTGCTGTAGACGACGGCAACGGGCGCGACGGCTTCGTAACCGTCCAGCAGACGCGCCTGCGAGCGGACGAAACGATACACCCAGGCGTATTCCTCCGTCGGGCCATCGTACCAGTGCGTGCCCTTGTCTTTCGTGTAGCACCACTGCCGGTGCGGGGCCATGAAGTTGTGCCCGAGGGCGTACGACAGGGCGATCCACGTGCGGGCCAGGCCGGGGAGCTTGTGCTCCTTGACGAACGCCCAGTCCTGCCCGGCGGCGGTCGCCAGCACGGACCGACCCAGGCCGTCGGCGAGCTTGTAGATGTACACGGGGTGGCTCGGCGGCCGGCGGCGCCCGGCGCCGTGCCCGACCTCGCAGCAGAAGTTGCTCAGGTGCGGCGCGATGACCAGTGCCTGGGGATTGCTCAGGCCGGAGTTGACGCTCAGGCCCACGCGCTTCCCGGCCAGCTCGCAGGCCCGCTTGTGGTACTCGGCCACGAAACGCGTCGCCGCGCGGACGTGGAAGTCGTAGAACTCCTTCGCCAGCGGCAGGCGGCTGCGGCGCTTCGGGTAGTCGGCCGGCGTGACGCCGCGGGCGAGGAGGAACTTACGATAGTCGAACGCCTTCAGGTCCCGGATGCCCAGCGTGGCGAGTTTCTCCTTCGAGACGTGCTCGGCGAGGTACTCGCGGAACGCGGCCGTGCAGTGCCGGCAGAAGCACGCGCTGCGCCAGGTGACGGCGCCGCTGGTGCCCCGATAGTCGTCGATGTGCAGGGCGTCGGGGCCGGCGGCGATCGTCTCCGCCAGACGCTTGAAGAGGTACCGCCGGTAGAGCGGGCTGTTGGTGCACCACCAGTAGGCGGGCTTGCCCTTGTGCTTGTGGTCCCACAGCCAGGGGACGATGAACGGCTCGCCGGCGAAGTTGCGGCAGGCGGCGTCCAGGAAGTTCGGGTCGAAGTCGATCACGCCGCGGAACTCGGTGAGGAACCCCACGCTGCACGAGAAGTGCCGCACCCCCGCGGCGTGGGCCTTGCGGATGTGGTCGGCCTTTCGCCGGCCCGCCCAGCCCAGCGCGGTCGTGCCGTAGGCTTCGTACCGCTTCGGGTTGTCGTACATGAACACCACGTCCGACCGCCGGACGGGCCGGGACGATCGCCCTTCGTCAGCCATGGACGATGCTCCTGCGGAAAGGACACAGGCGGCCCAGAGAATCGCGCGGGCCCGCGCCGGCGTCCTCCGTCGGTCATTGCGATCTCGCGGCATGTCCAGCTCCGTATGGTGGCATCCACGTCGTTGCGGACGAGGGCATCCGTCCCGCCGCGCGCCGGGCCTCGTGGCGGCGGCGCAGGCGCCGGTTCGCCTCGGCGATCGCCTTGAGCTGCCAGGCGCGTTCGTTGTCGGGCGTGACGCTCCATTCGTCCTGCCGGCGGTAGTCGAAGACCCACAGGGCGGCCAGGGGCACGCCCGTTTCCTCGATCCGGCGCAGCAGATCGGCAAACTGCCTGCGCGTTTTCTCCGACGGCGGGCCCGGCACGCCGAACTCGCCGACGAAGAGCGGCTTCTTCCCCCGCCCGGCCGCGTCGACGGCGCCGCGGAGGCGCTGCGCGTCGCGGTAGACGTGCACGCTGATGAGGTCGATCGGGTCGGCGTGGTCGCCGAGGAGGACCTCGGCGAACTGCGGCGGCGTGTCCTTCTTCCAGCTCCCCTCGGCCCGCTGGTGCCACGCGGACGGGCGCGGCATCGAGCTGCCCGTCGTGACCGCCCGGTGCGGATCGTGGCGGCGGACCTCGCGGGCGAAGGCGGCGAACGCGGCGCGGATCATGTCGCGGCTCAGCTCGTCGCGCGCGGATCGCGTCGTCGGCGTCCCGAGCCGCGGCGCGACCGGCGGGCGGTGCTTCGCGGCGTTGGGCAGGTCGGCCGACAGGTTGTGCTCGTTGCCGAACTCCCACGCCCAGATGGCCGGCGAGCGGCGATAGCGCGTGACCACCTCGCGAGTGTAGGTGCGCAGGAAGGCGTGGGTCTTGCTGTTGGGGTCGCCCCACCGGTCGCACGGCTCGCCGACCAGGTCGGGCACCGTACCCCGGTGCCAGAACAGGCTGGGGATCAGCCCCACGCCGTGCTTCTCGGCCGACCGGACGACGGCGTCGAGGCGCCGGAAGTACGCCGCCTTGTCCCGGACGTACAGGGCGTTGTCCTTCGGCCAGAAGCCGCCGCACATGAACCGAGCAAACGGGATGCCGTGCGCGGCGAGCGTCCGAAAGCCCGCGTCGTAGCTCGTGTCGTTGGCGTCCCTCAGCGTCCGGTAGAACGCGTCGAAGTAGTTCACGCCGATGCCGCGATAGCGGCGGCCGGTCTTCATCAGCACGCCGTCGGCGCGGACGCTCAGGCCGAGGCGCGGCGGCTCCGCGGCGAGCGCGGCGCCCGCGAAGGCGCCCGCGGCCGCCAGCACGGCGGCAGGCAACAGGGCGATCGGCCAGACCAGCAGCGAGGCCCCGCGGCGTTCCATTGCGACCTCCTCCCGCGCGGAAAGGCTATGCCTTCAACGGATCGCTCGCCGCCAAGTATCCGCCGCCGCGATGGGATTTCAACTTGCTTGCCGCGCGGGCGTAGGCTCATCTCGCCACGGGTGGCTGATTCCGCGCTTGCAGGCCCGGACCGAAGCCGCTAAGTACGGACGCGCTTCGGCCTGTGCCCGCGGACGGTGCAGGCCGCCGCCGTTGGAGGCACATCATGAAGGTCCTCGTCACCGGCGCCAGCGGGCGCCTCGGGCCGTACGTCGTCGCGGAGCTGGAGAAGGCGGGACACGAGCTGGTGCTGATGTGTCGAACGCGCCCCGAGGGGGCCGACCGCTGGCCGTGGGTCCAGGGGGACATCGCCGACTTCGAGGCCTGCCGCAAGGCGATGGCCGGCGGGATCGAGGCCGTCCAGCACCTCGCCGCCGAGCCCTGGGCCAGCGACCACCCCGCCTCGCGGCAGCGCTACGAGGAGCGCGGCATCCCGTTCGACCGGACGATGCGGTCGAACCTCCTGGGCACGTACTACCTGCTTCGGGCGGCCCTGGAGAAGGACGTGGGCCTCTTCGTGATGACCGGCAGCAACTGCGCGCTCGGCCACGGCGGGCGGATCAGCAAGACCCCGTTCCCCATCCGCTACCTGCCGATCGACGAGAAGCACCCCTCCGACGTGGAGGACTCCTACGCCTACAGCAAGCTCGCGGGCGAGGAGCTGCTGGCCTCGTACACGCGGGCCTACGGCATGCGGACCTACGCGCTGCGCTCGGCGGGGATCTGCCCGCCGCAGCGCCGCGAGGACATGGCCGCCAAGGCCGCCCCCGCCAAGGGCTGGAACGAATGGCTCTGGGCGTGGATCGGCAGCGAGGACCTCGCCGTCGCCCACCGCCTGCTGATGGAGAAGGCCGGCGACATCGAGCCGCACGGCGCGTACTTCTGCAACGGCGACGACACCACCGCGCTCGAGCCGTCGCGCGAGCTGATCGAGCGTTTCCGCCCGGACCTGCTGCCGGCCGTCCGCCAGCTCGACGGGCACGCGAGCCTGCTGTCCAACCGCAAGCTCCGCGAGACGGTCGCCTGGGAGCCCAAGACGAACTGGCGCGCCCCGCTTTCGCAGACGTAGGCAAACCGCGCCGCCCAACCGAGTGAACCGTACATGCATCGTTCAGCGGGCCCGCTTGCGGGCCGCGCCGGCGGACGGAACGTCCGTCGCCCGCGCCGGGCGAACAACCAAAGGAGACACGACATGCCCGAACCCGTCGGAATGGGAATCGTCGGCGCCGGCGCCATCGCCCAGCGCGGCGCGTTGACGCACCTGTCCATGGACGACGTGAAGGACCGCGTTCGCCTCGCAGCCGTCTGCGATCCCGTCCCCGGGCGCGCGCAGGCCGCCGCCGAGAAGTGGGGCGTCGCCGCCGCCTACGAGACGTACGAGGAGCTGCTCGCCGACGCGAACGTGGACGCCGTGACGCTCTGCTCGCCGATCGGCCTGCACTACGAGCAGGGCCTCGCCGCCATCGAGGCCGGGAAGCACGTCCACTTCAACAAGACCATGACCACGCGCGTCCGCGAGTGCGACGAGCTGATCGCCCGGGCGGCGGAGAAGGATCTGCGGCTCGTCTCCTGCCCCGGGCAGATGCTCCACCCCTTCAACCGGCGGATCCGCCGGCGCATCCTCGCCGGGGACATCGGCCAGCCGATCTGGGCGATCACGGGCGCGGCCCCGGCCTTCTACCACATCAACGAGGAGTACCGCACCGGCGAGGACGTGCTGACGAACGTCGACCCGACGTGGTACTTCAAGCAGCCCGGCGGCGGGCCCATGTACGACGTGACCGTCTACTGCCTGCACAGCCTGACGGGCATCCTCGGCCCGGCGAGGCGCGTGACGGCCCTCAGCGGGATCGCCGTGCCCGACCGCGAGTGGCGAGGCCGCGCGATCGAGTGCGACATCCACGACAGCACGTTCATCCTGATCGACTTCGGCGAGGTGCTCTACGCCCTGGCCTACGGCACGTTCGCCGGGTCGATCACGAGGGGCTTCCACCCGAACATCTACGGGGCCAAGGGCTCGGTCGTCGGCACCGAGGTCAACGGCGAGGAGACGCGCCAGGAGGGCGACCACGAGCCGCACGTCGTCGGCGAGCACCAGGGCAAGCCGGAGAGCCATGTCTTCGAGGACGTGATGCAGCTCGTGGACTGGGTCCTGGAGGGGTGTGCCTCCATCGCCTCCGCCGAGCACGCCCGCCACGTCATCGACATCCTCGAGTCCGCCTACCGCGCCGCCGACACCGGCCAAGCCCAAGAGCTGACGACCACCTTCGAGCCCTTGCCGGCCGAGGAGTGTTAGCGCGCACGAGAGCCGCCTGGAGCCCCACGAGTGGGGCGCCGCCACGGTGGAGTGAATGCCGCGAACGCCGGCGTC
>CAZXOC010000235.1:0-12129 GCA_964642165.1 uncultured Planctomycetaceae bacterium
CCACCTGGAACAACTCCCTCTTCGAGGACGCCGCGGAGTTCAGCTTCGGCTTCCGCCTGACGATGGACAAGCGCAGCGAGTTCACCAGGGAACTGGTGAGCGACCTGAAGGACGCGCTGGGCGAGGAGCTGGCCGAGGGGCTGCTCGGGGCCGACCAGACCACCGAGGGCGGCATCGCCGACCAGCGCGCCCGCGTCGCCGAGCTGCGCAAGAAGCTCGAGGGCCGCGACGACCCCAAGGCCGTCCAACTGCTCAGCATCGCCGACGCGCTGGTCAAGAAGAGCGTCTGGGGCCTGGGGGGCGACGGGTGGGCCTACGACATCGGCTACGGCGGGCTGGACCACGTGCTGGCCAGCGGGCGCGACATCAACATCCTGGTGCTGGACACGCAGGTCTACTCCAACACGGGCGGGCAGTGCTCCAAGGCCACGCCGCGGGCGGCGGTCGCCAAGTTCGCCGCCGCCGGCAAGCCCTTGCCCAAGAAGGACCTGGGCCTGATCGCCATGATGTACGGCAACATCTACGTCGCCCAGGTGGCCATGGGGGCCTCCGACGCCCAGTGCGTCCGGGCCTTCCTGGAGGCCGAAAGCTACCCGGGACCCAGCCTGATCATCGCCTACGCCCACTGCATCGCCCACGGCATCAACATGACCCTGGGCCTCGACCAGCAGAAGGCCGCCGTCGCCAGCGGCGCGTGGGTGCTCTACCGCTTCGACCCGCGCCGCATCCACGAGGACAAGAACCCCCTCCAGATCGACTCCAAGCCGCCGAGCATCCCCCTCGAGGAGTACGCCTACAACGAGACACGCTTCAAGATGCTTACCAAGAGCATGCCGGAGCGCGCGGCGGAGCTCCTGGCGGCCGGTCAGCGCGACATCACCAGCCGCTACAACCTCTACAAGCAGATGGCGGACATGGACTACAGCGCCAGCGGCGGCGAGGAGTAGCTTCGCCTCCGCATCCCCCGACACTCCCGCGCCCCCGGCTGTTTGCCGGGGGCGCCTTCTTGCGCGGGCGGCCTCGGCGCGGTATCATGCCGCCATCATGAGCAGCGCCCTGATCGACAAGGCCCGCTCCCTCCTGGGCGCGGCGCGGCGCGTGGCGGTCCTGACCGGCGCGGGCATCTCGGCCGAGAGCGGCATCCCGACGTTCCGCGGCGCCGGCGGCGTCTGGTACGACATGAAGGTCGAGGACTGGGCGACGCCCGAGGGCTACGCGCGGGCCCCCCTGAAGGTCTGGAACTGGTACGCCGAGCGGCGCCGCCAGCTCGACGAGGTGCGCCCGAACCCCGCCCACGCGGCCCTGGCGCGGCTCCAGCAGCAGGTGCGGGCGCGGGGCGGGAGCGTGGTGATCGCCACGCAGAACATCGACGGCCTGCACCAGGCCGCCGGCGCCGAGGACGTCCTGGAGCTGCACGGCTCGCTGAAGCGGGCGAGGTGCGGGTCCTGCGCGTACCGGACGGACATGGGCGCGAGCCCCGTCGAGGCCGTGCCGACCTGTCCCGAGTGCGGCGAGAGGCTCCGCCCCGACGTCGTCTGGTTCGGCGAGGCGCTGCCGCAGGAGGTGTACGTCGCCGCCGTGGAGGCCTCCGCCACGTGCGACGTGTTCCTCGCCGTCGGCACCAGCGCGGTGGTCTACCCCGCCGCGGGGCTCGTCGAGTGGGCCCTCGGCAACGGCGCCAAGGCCATCGAGGTCAACCTCGAGCCGACCCCCGCCAGCCGGCTCGTCACCGTCGCCCTGCACGGCAAGGCCGGCGAGATCCTCCCGGGAATCGTCGAGCCGACCGAGGGCTGAGCCATGACCGACCCCGCCGAGACACCCCCCGCCTTCTTCTGCGACGCGATGCTGGGCGGGCTGGCGCGGTGGCTCCGGGCGGCCGGGTACGACGCCGCGTTCGAGTACGCCATCGACGACGCCGAGCTGATCCACCGCGCCCGGGCGGGAGGGCGAATGCTGCTGAGCTGCGACGGGCCCATGTTCAAGCGGAACGTCATTCGCCGCGGCGAGGTCCGCGCCCTGCGCGTGCCGCAGCAGCTCGACAACCTCGAGGCGCTTCGCTTCGTGCTGAAGGAGCTCGCCCTGCCGCTGCGCAGCCCGCGGTGCATGGCCTGCGGCGGCGAGCTGAGGGAGATCCCCAAGCACACGGTCATCGAGGAGGCCCCGCCGCTGGCGTTCCGCCGCTGCGAGCGCTTCTGGCGGTGCCGGCGCTGCGGCAAGCTCCTCTGGCACGGGACGCACTGGCAGAGAGTCGCCCGTCGTCTCGCGCGCCTCGCCGACGAGCTCGGCGAGTGAGCCCCCCGGCGCGAGAAGCGGGACCCCGCCCCGCAAGGGACGAGGTCCCGGATGGTCTCTCGCTCGGCCGGGCCCGCGGCCGTCAGATCTTCGCCGGGCGGACGAAGCGGCGGGCCTTGGAGGACTCGACGCAGGCCATGATCGCCGCCAGGCTGCGGGCGCCCTCCTCGCCGGGGATGGGCACCTTGCGTCCGGCCTTGAGGGCATCGATGAAGGCGTCGATCACGCCGGAGGACGTTTGCCCGCCCTCCTCGTTGGTCTGGATCGCGCCGGAGGCGATGAACATCTTCTCGCCGTCGGCCTTGAGCACGACGACGGTGTAGTCGGGGTCCTCGAAGAGCTTGATGACGCCCGTCTCGCAGCAGATGGTCGTGCCGTTGGCCTCGCCGGCCTTGAGGATCCACCCGGCGAACATCTGCCCGATGATCCCGCTCTTCATGGTGAACACGCCGTAGGCCGTGTCGTCCACGGTGCAGTTGGGCTTCTCGACGGTGGCGGCCATGGCCGCGGCCTGGACCACCTCGTCGTCGAGGAACCAGCGGACCAGGTCGATCTTGTGCACGCCGAGGTCGCCGAGCGCGCCGATGATGGCCTGGCGCTTCTTGAAGAAGAAGCCGTCCGCGCCGTCCATGCTCCAGCCCTCCGGGCCGGGGTGGGCGAAGCTCGTCGAGAAGCCCAGCGCCTTGCCGACGACGCCGCTCTTGTAGAGCTGCTTGCCGCGGGCGTGGGCGGGGGCCAGACGCTGGTTCTGCCCGATCATGAGCTGCCGGCGGACCTTCTTCGCCGCGGCAATCATCGCGCGGGCGTCCCGGACGCTGCCGGCCATCGGCTTCTCGCACAGCACGTGGCAGCGGGCCTTCAGGGCGTCAATGGACTGCGGGGCGTGGAGGTAGTTCGGCGTGCAGACGCTGATCGCGTCGGGCTCGAGCTGGAGCAGGTCCCGGTAGTTCTTGAAGGCCTTGGGTGCGCCGAACGTCTTGGCCGCCTGCTTGGCGCGCGGGTACTTGATGTCGCAGACGCCGACGATCTCGACGTCGTCCCTGGCGGCGTACTCCGGCAGATGTCGCCGCTGGCCGATCGCGCCGCAACCGATCACGCCCACACGGATCGTCTTCTTTGCCATCTCTGCTGCACCTTTCCTGTCTGGGTCCGTTGCGTTTCCGCCGGCGGCGTCTTCGCCGGGCGCGCCGACCCGTCCCGGGCGGAAGCCCGGTGCGGCCGGCACGCTCCATGCCGCCATCCATATGCGGTTTCAATACCGCCTGAACTGGGCGAATGCCACATCGCCCGCGAAAAAAACGCGTCCGCTCCGCCCGGCAGCTCCTATCGCCCGCCGGCGCGCACGACGCGCAGGGCGATGTCCTCGCTGTAGGCCGGAGACCGAAGCGACCGCCGCCCGCCGTCGTGGCGGAAGCGCTCGGCCTTGTCGGCGCGGCCGGTCTTCGTATCGACCCATTCGGCCCGGTACGTGCCGGACGGGAGCTCCAGCACGAGGTCGGCCCGACGGCCCCCCCTGACGTAGATCGCGTACTGCTTGCCGGCCTCGACCAGGGCCCGCGCCGTGGCCTTGGCCGGCACGCCGCCGACGATCGCCGAGCTGTCCGGCCGCATGCGGACGAAGTCGAACGACCGGATGAACGTCGCCAGGATGCCGAGCTGCCCGTGCAGCGCAGGGTCGACGTTGCCGGGCGCGTCGTTCCGGCACGTCCCGTCCTCATGCCCGCAGGAGAACAGGTAGTCCAGGTTGCTGTAGACCGCCCCGCCCGCGAGGACGAAATCCCAGCCTTCCATGCGGTAGGCGGCGGCCTTCATGCCCCGGAAGCCCGTCTCGTCGTCACCGATCACCTTGTTGAGGGCGTAGTTGGTCGTCACGGCCTTGGGCGGGGTGGCGTAATGGAAGTTGAAGATTGACACGGCCGGATGGGGCTTGACGATCCGCTTCGAGCCGTTGGCGATGTTCTGAGCGATGAGATGCTTGTGCTTGAAGGGCTTCTCGGCCGCCACGATCGTGTCGGCCATGCGATGCTGCCAGGCGATCGTGACCCCGCCGAAGTACGGCTCGTTGCAGATCTCGTAGTAGAGGTTGTCGAAGTCCTTCAGCTCTTCGACGATCTTGCGGACCATGGCGACCTGCGCGGCCAGGAGCTTCCTGTTCCGCAGCGTGTAGACGCCCGTGCGCTTCACGCCGGCGCCGATGCCGTTGACGTTGTTCGCCGCGTTCATCGGGCTCAAGCGCCACATCTCGTCCCGGTAGAACGGGCAGAACAGCACCAGCTCGACGACGACCCCGCGCTTCGACGCCTCGGAGAGGAATCCCTTCAGCCGCCGGAAGTACGCCGGGTCCCACTTCGTGAGGTCGAACTTGCTGCCGCCGTTGGCGTAGCCCGCCGTCTCGCCGCGGGCCCAGGGGCTGATCAGCTTCCCCTTCGCCGGGGCGAGCGTGTTGTGCCGGATCTTGAAGGCCCCCGGTGGCTCGCAGTACGCGCCGCTGAACGTCCGCGTCAGGTTGAAGCCGAGCTTCCCGAGCGTCGCGAGGTACGTGCGATAGTCGAAGTCCAGGTTCAGCACGGCCCCGTAGTGCTCGCCGGACGTGATCAGCACCGTCGGCTTGCCGCGGAAGAGGAAGTAGTGCGGGTTGCGCGGATGCAGTCGAATCGGCTGATGCGCCATGGCGTCGTCCTTCGCAGAAACCGCTGCAGCCGCCGCAAGGAGGCCGCCGAGCGCCAACGCAAGCTGTCCGGGCGGATGAGACATGGGCACGTGCGGAGTCTATTGCGCCGCCGGCTTCGCCGCAAGGGGGGCAGATGCTCGAACGAAGCAACCGGGACGCTGCGCGACGGCGTGGTACGACCAGATTCTGCGATTGCGGCTGCCGGCTTCTTCGGGCAGTCTACGCCGGAGGGCGGAAGGGACGGATCAGATGGACCTGAGGAAGGGAACGATGGTTGAGACGGAAGTGACCTACACCCTCGAGCACGCCGGCGAGGTTATCATCATCGAGCACGTTCCGGCACGAGTGTGCAGCGAGACCGGCGAGCAGTTCTTCTCGCCCGAGACGGTGGAGCGCATGCAGGCGATCATCCGGAGCAGGAAGAAGCCCGACAAAGTGATCGAGACCCCGGTCTACGACTACGGGTGAGAGATCGCTTGGCGCCGCAATGCTCGCCCGAGGTGGTCGGCAGGACCGGCCTGCCGCAGAAGAGGAGACAGCCCGGACTGCGTGGATCCAGTCGCATCGGCTGGGGCTTCGTCAGGCGGGTGATGCGAGGCGCCGTTGTTCGGCCGGGCCGGACACGGATCCGCCCGGTGCGCGGCCGGGGGTCGCGGCGGCCTCAACAGCCCGGCAGCAGCAGGACAAGCAGCATGGCCCCGAAGCCCATGGCGAGAAACGCCAGGATCGGCAAGGCGGGGCTTCGCCAGAACGGTCCGGAGAACCACAGACGCATCTTGCGCCTCCATGCGTGAGGCGCGGGCAGGGCGACGCGCGGCGGCGCCTCAGTCCCTCAGCTCGACGTTCCAGTAGGCGGCGTCGAGGAACTGCTTCCAGGAGGCGTACTTCTCGCTGCCGAGGCGCAGGGCGATGATGGGCGAGCGCCGGGGGCGAACCGGCTTGCAGATGAGCCTCATGCCCGCCTCCCGCGGCGTCCGCCCGCCCTTGCGGATGTTGCACTTGACGCAGCAGCAGCAGACGTTGTCCCACGTGCTCAGCCCGCCCTGGCTGCGCGGCACGACGTGGTCGAGGCTCAGCTCCGACGTGGCGAAGCGCCGCCCGCAGTACTGGCAGTGATTCCGGTCGCGGGCGAAGATGTTCCGTCGCGTGAACTTCACCTCCGCGCGGGGCAGGCGGTCGTAGATCAGCACCCGGATGATCCGCGGGACCGCCAGCTCGAACCGGATGCACCGCACCCACTCGTGCTCCTCACGCTCGTAGCGGGCGCGGAGCTCGCTCAGCTCCCGCCAGGAGTCGAAGTCGTAGGAAAGAAACTGGCTGTCCTCGACGGAGATGATCTCCGCCGTCTCCCCGAAGAGCATGCAGAAGGCGCGGCGCGCAGAGACCACCCGCAGTGCGGCATAGTGCTTGTTCAGCACCAGGACGCTGCTGTCCAGCGCGCTGCGCTCGGGACCAAACATCGCCCTCTCACCTCCCTTCGCGCTTCAGCCGGCCGCTTTCCCTTCGCGGGCCGACAAACCACCACGTGTAGTATACCTGAAGGCCGGGAGGGTGCAAGGCAGCAGGCCTTTTCTTGACGCCCGGGCGAACCCCGCCCGTCTTCCGCCGAATCGCCTGTTGCCGGATCGGGCCCTTTCGGGTAGAATACCGCCGATCTGATTTCCCGTCTTCGGATGTGTGGCTGGTGCTATGGGCATCCTGCCAGAGAGGCCCAACGCGACGATCGGACGCGCAGCAGCCTGATCTATTTGAGGCTCGCTCGATTTCCTGACCAGGTGTTCGGCGTGGGCGCGGTCGGCCATGTGCATGTGCGGCCGTTCGCGGCGCGCTGTGCCGAGTCAGGTCCGCCACCACGGAAGGGCAAAGGGGCCTCCGTCGCCAGGGTGCTCTGTCGGTGCCCGCGCCGGCAGGGCAGGATCGCACCGCGAGGCACCGGACCGAGAGGCACGCCATACGATGGCACGCCCGGGCGAGCCGACAGGGCGAACGTTGGGGGACTCGGGACCCCAGTCCCGGTCGCTGCTCGACAGCCTCAGCGACGCCCTGTTCATCCACGACCTGTCCGGCCGGTTCCTCGACGTCAACGCCGTGGCGTGTGAGCGCCTCGGCTATTCCCGGGCGGAGCTGCTGGGGCGTACGCCGGCCGACATCAGCTCCCCTCCGCACGCGGAGCAGATGGCCTCGCGTATCGACGAGGTGTTTCGCAAGGGCGGCATGGTCTTCGAGACGGTCCACGTGTCGCGCGACGGGCGGGAGATCCCCACCGAGGTGAACAGCCGGGTGATCGAGCGCGAGGGGCAGCCCGCCATTCTCAGCGTCGCGCGGGACATCACGCAGCGTAAGCAGGCCGAGGACGCCCTGGGGCAGAGCGAGGAGAAGTACAGCAACCTGTTCCACGGGTCGAACGACGGCATCTTCATCCACGACCTGGACGGGGCCATCCTGGACGTGAACGAGAAGGCCCTCGACCAGTTCGGGTATGAGCGAAGCGAGATCCTGTCCCTGAAGATCACGGACCTCCATCCCCCCGAAGCGCTGGACGGATCCCGGAGGGCGTTCGAGGCCATCGCGCGGGGCGGCGTGGCGAACTTCGAGATCGACTTCCGGACCAAGAGCGGCGACGTGTTCCCCGCCGAGGTGTCCGCCAGCCTCTTCGAGGTCGCCGGCCGGAAGCTCATCCAGGGCATCGTGCGGGACATCACGGCCCGGAAGCAGGCGGAACGGGCGGTTCGCGACGCCGAGCACGAGAAGGAGACCATCCTCGAGAGCCTCGTGGAGCACGTGGTCCATCAGGACCCGGCCCTGAAGATCCTCTGGGCGAACCAGGCCGCGTGCGAGTCGGCCAACATGACCCGCGGGGAGCTGATCGGGCGGCACTGCTACGAGGTCTGGGCCTGTCGCGAAACGCCCTGCCCGGACTGCCCCGTCGCCCAGGCCATGGAGACCGGGCGCCCGGCGGAGACGGAGAAGACGACGCCCGACGGGCGCGCGTGGTACATCCGGGGCTATCCCGTGCGGGATGCCGATGGGAAGATGATCGGGGGGATCGAGGTCACCCTCGAGATCACGGACCGCAAGCAGGCCGAGCGGGAGCGCAGCGCCTCCGCCGAGCGCTACCGCCAGCTCTACGAAGGCAGCCGCGACGGCTACGGGCAGGTGGATCTCTCCGGGAGGATCGTCGCCTCCAACTCCGCGCTCTGGGACATGCTGGGCTACACCGAGGAGGAGCTGCGCCGCAAGACCTACGAGGACATCACGCCGCGGCGCTGGCACGCCGAGGAGGGGCGGATCCTGGACGAGCAGGTCCTCCGGCGGGGCTACTCCGACGTCTACGAGAAGGAGTACGTCCGCAAGGACGGCTCCGTCATCCCCGTGGAGATCCGGACCTACCTGCTGACGGACGCCTCGGGCGAGACGACGGGCATGTGGGCCTTCGTCCGCGACATCACCGAGCGCCGGCAGTTGGAGGAGCAGTTCCGCCAGGCGCAGAAGATGGAGGCGGTGGGGCGCCTGGCGGGCGGGATCGCCCACGACTTCAACAACCAGCTCACGGTCATCAAGGGCTACTGCGACCTGCTGCTGGCCGGCGGCGACGTGGGGCCCGTACGCGACGAGCTGGGGGAGATCCGCCAGGCCTGCGAGCGGTCCGAACGGCTGACCAACCAGCTCCTGGCCTTCAGCCGCAAGCAGGTCCTCCGCCCCGAGGTGACCGACCTCAACGAGGTCCTCATGGAGATGTCCAACCCGCTGTCGCGGATGATCGGGGAGGACGTCGAGCTGTCGATCGTGGCCGATCCGTACCTGGGCAGCGTGCGGGTGGACCGCTCGCAGGTGCAGCAGGCGGTGATGAACCTGGCCGTCAACGCGCGGGATGCCATGCCCGCCGGCGGCAAGCTCGTCCTCGAGACGGCCAACGTCGAGCTCGGCGACGACTACGCGCGCCAGCACCCCGGCGCGTCGACCGGGCCGCACGTCATGCTCGCCGTCAGCGACACCGGAACGGGCATGGACGCCGAGACCACGCAGCGGATCTTCGAGCCCTTCTTCACCACCAAGGAGGTGGGCAAGGGCACCGGGCTGGGCCTGTCGATGGTCTACGGCTTCGTCCGCCAGAGCGGCGGGTCGACCTACGTCTACAGCGAGCCCGGGCGCGGCACCACGCTGAAGGTGTACCTGCCCCGCGTCTTCGAGCCGGCCGAGCACCTCGCCCCCGCCGACGACGGGGACGTCCCCGGCGGCAGCGAGACCGTCCTGGTCGCCGAGGACGACGAGGTCGTCCGCCGCTTCCTCGTCCGGGCCCTGCGGACGTACGGCTACACCGTGCTGGAGGCCTGCAGCGCCCGGGAGGCCCTGTCCCTCGGGAGGGACTCCCCCGGCGACATCCACCTGCTCGTCGCCGACGTGATCATGCCCGCCGCGAGCGGCCCGGAGCTGGCCGAACGCCTCCAGGAGGCCCGCCCGGGGCTGAAGGTCCTCTTCGTCTCGGGCTACACCCGGGAGGCGACCGTCCAGCAGGGGGTGCTGCGGCCGGGCACGAACCTGCTGAGCAAGCCGTTCGGCCCGGCGCAGTTGGCCCGGATGGTCCGCCGCGTCCTCGGCGAGGCCCCCGCGCCGGCGGGGGAGGACGACTAGGCCCCACGGGGCCCTCCCGCCGGCGGTGCCGACGCCGCGCCGGGGCTCGCCTTGGGCGCCCCGGGCGGGTAGGATATCCCCCCTGACCGTGCCGGCCGTTCGAAAACCACCTAACCTGTTGATCAACGCCGTGTCTGGACGAACAGAAGGCAAGGCCACCGGCGCGCCGGCCCCCGGCGACGCTGAGTTGGTACGCGCCGCGAGGCGAGGCGACCTGGGCGCCTTCGAGGTGCTCGTTGCCCGCTACCAGCGGCCGGCGACGGCGACGGCCTACCGCCTGCTGAGCAATCGAGAGGATGCCATGGACGTCGTACAGGACGCATTCCTGAAGGCCTACGACAAGCTGACCTCGCTTTCCGAGCCGGGGCGCTTCGGTCCGTGGCTGCTGCGGATCGTCAGCAACCTCTCGCTGAACTTCCGCCGCGCCCGGGCCCTGCGGCGGATGGACTCGCTGGACGTCGGCGGCGAGGACGACGACTCCCAGGGGCGCCGCAGCCGCCCGGACGTCCGAGCCGACGACCCCATGGCGATGGCCTCCGCCAAGGAAATGAGCGGGCTCCTGGCGAAGGCCATCGACGAGCTGCCCAACATGCAGCGCCAGGCCCTCGTGCTGTTCAGCATCGAGAAGATGCCGCAGAAGGACGTCGCCGACCTGCTCGGCTGCAGCGTCGAGGCGGTGAAGTGGCACGTCTTCGCCGCCCGGAAGAAACTCAAGGAACGCTTCAAGGACTACCTGTAACCGCAGGTGATGCCATGATCGAGCCACGGAACAAGGACCTGGAATACCGGCTCTGCCAGTACCTCGACGGCCAGTTGAGCCGCCGGGAGCGCCTGGCCTTCGAGAAGCGCCTCCAGGCGAACGAGGCCTTGCGCGACACCCTCGGCGAGTACGCCGCGCTGGATCGGCACCTCGCCGAGCTGGCCGACACCGAGATCGAGGGCGTCGACTACGACCTCCAGCGGGCCGGAATCGTCGCCGCCGTCGAGAGAAAGGCCCTGCTGGCGCCGCGGCGCCGGCGGCTGATCTTTCGGCGCCCGCTGCTGTCCGCCCTGGCGGCCGCCGCGTCCATCCTGATCGTCGCCTCAGCGGCGTTGATCCTCTTCGGCCCGGCGACGCCGCCGGGTCCGCCCCTGGTCCAGGTCGAGCTCACGCCGGCGGCTCCGGCCCCCGTCGGGGCCCCCGAGATCGTCATGCACATGAAGCCGCCCAGCTTCGACGAGCTGCCGCTGCCGGCGGACGTCTCCCCGCTGCTGGACGCCCCGCGCGGGACGGTCGTCGTCTCCGTCAGCCCCCACGCCCTCTCCCCGGCGGTCCCCACGGAGTCCCTGATCGTTTACTGATACCGTGACAGGCCCATCCTCCGGATGCAGAAGCCATGACAGGAGATACCCGATGAACCGAGCTGCCGTCGCGTGTGCGGCCGCCGTTCTGTCCGCGATCACTTCGGACGTCCTCGGCGCCGGGCCGGGCAGCGCCCGGCTGCAACTGGCCCTCGACAAGCCCGTCGAGCTCCAGGTCACCGACACGCCGATCGCCGAAGTCTTCCGCCGCCTGACCCAGTTGAGCGGCGCGAAGTTCCTCATCGGCCCGGACCTCTACGAGTGCCTGCCCTACGGCGAGCTGACCCAGTTGGACGTTCGGCTCAAGAACGTCACCCTCCGCAAGGCCCTCTCGCCGATGCTCGCCCAGCAGGCCATGGACTGGGTCATCGAGTCCGACGCCGTGCGGATCGTCCCCGCCCCGGCGCTGGCGCGAATGACCGGCCGCGCCACCCGCGAGGAGCTGGAGATCCTCGGGCGGATCCACTCGGCGACGGTGCAGCCGACCAAGACCGCCGGCAGCGTCGTCGAGCAGCTTCGCAAGCTCACGGGCAAGCCGAAGATCGAGCTGGTTTTCCACGGGATGGACGTGGACCAGGACGCCGCCGTGAAGCGGGCCGAGCGCGTCCTTCCCGCCACGCCCGCCGTCTGGCTCGACATGCTCTGCCACGGCCAGGACTGGACCTGGCTGCTCGCCGGCGAGCGCGTCGTGATCGTGGAGAAGAAGGCCCAGGTCCGCCGGCAGCTCCAGCGCGAGGTCTCCCTGCGCTACGAGAACGCCGAGCTCGTCACCGTCCTGCTGGACCTGGCGCGCAAGGCCCGGCTGCAGCTCAACATGGATCCGGGCGTGATGGAGTACCTGCCCCTGGAGACGCGCAACAACTTCAACCTGGTCATGTGCGAGGCGACCGTCGACCAGGCCCTGAAGGTCATCAGCGGGGCCACCGGGCTCGTCTTCGTCCACGAGACGGACGGCATCCGCGTCGAGGCCTCCCCGCGGCTCAAGGACAAGACCGTCTCCCCCGCGGAGCTCCTCCGCAAGCGGACCCCCTTCTACCTGAAGAAGACCATCGTCCTGCCCGACGGCTCGACGATCGACCTGCTCCTCCGCGCCGACGGCCTGCCCAAGGACGTCCAGGAAGCCATCCAGAAGGAGCGGGACAAGCTCTTCGGCCTGCTCATCCGGAAGTACCGCCGGACGACGCAGCCGAGCC
>CAZXOC010000236.1:0-12087 GCA_964642165.1 uncultured Planctomycetaceae bacterium
TCGTGCTGGCCGTCGCGGGCTACGGCATCAGTCGCATTCACATCAACGACAACCCCGTCAAGTGGTTCACGCCCTCGCACCCGATCCGCCGGGCCGACACCGTGCTGAACCAGCACTTCGGCGGCACGTACATGGCGTACCTCGCGATGGAGGCCGAGGGCGAGTCCCTCGACGCCCGCGCCCTCGCCGTGGAGGTGACCTCGCGTGCCGCGGCCCGGCTGGAGGGGCTGGGGGACGAGGCACCCGCCGGCGTGCTGGCGGAGGTGACCCGCGCGGCCGAGGCCGCCGCGGCGCGCCCCCCGGCCGGGCGGGAGGAGATGCTCGCGGCGATCGCCGAAGCGCTGGGCCTGTCGGGCGCCGGCGGCGTGTCGGGCGCACCGGCCGCCGCGCCCGCGCCCCCGGGCGCGGGCGATGAGCCGCCCCTGCCCGTCGAGGAGGGCGACGAGCCCGCCCTGCCGCGGACCGACGACGAGGACGAACCGCCCCTGCCGACGGACGAAACGACCCGCCCGGCCGCCCCGGGTGCCGGCGAGGCCGACCCGCGCCGCCGCGCCGCGCTGGACGCCGTCTCCCTCGTGCTCGACGAGCTGCGCCAGGAGACCGAGGTCTTCAAGCGCCCGGAGGTCCTTCGGTGGATGGCGAACGTCCAGCGGCGCATGAAGCAGACCGGCATCGTCGGCAAGAGCAACTCGCTGGCCGACATCGTCAAGACGGTCCACCGCGACTTCGTCAGCGGCGAGAAGGCGGACTACCGCGTCCCGGCGAAGCGTGCGGCCGTCGGGCAGATGCTGATGCAGTACCAGAGCAGCCACCGCTTCGAGGACCTGTGGCACTTCGTCACGCCGGACTACCGCCTGTCGAGCGTGTGGGTGCAGCTCACCAGCGGCGACAACCGGGACATGCAGCACGTCGCCGACGCGGTGGAGGCGTTCGTCGCGTCCCAGCCGCCCCCGGCGCCGCTGCGCCTGCGCTGGTTCGGGCTGACGTACATCAACGTCGAGTGGCAGGACCGCATGGTCACCGGCATGCTGGAGGCCTTCGCCGGCAGCTTCCTGGTCGTCTTCCTGCTGATGACGGTCCTGTTCCGCTCGGTGCTCTGGGGCTTGCTGAGCATGATCCCCCTGACGGTCACCCTCGCGGCGATCTACGGCGCGGTCGGGCTGGTCGGCAAGGACTACGACATGCCCGTCGCCGTGCTCAGCAGCCTGACGCTCGGGCTGGCGGTGGATTTCGCCATCCACTTCCTCGCCCGCAGCCGGGCCATGTACCGCTCCCGCGGCGGATGGCGGGAGACGGTCCCGGCCGTCTTCGGCGAACCCGCCCGCGCCATCGCGCGGAACATCATCGTGATTGCGGCGGGCTTCCTGCCCCTGCTGCTGGCCCCGCTGATGCCCTACAAGACCGTCGGCGTGCTGCTGGCGGTGATCCTGCTGGTCAGCGGCGTCGCCACGCTGCTGATCCTGCCGGCGCTGATCCGCCTGCTGGAGAGGCGGCTGTTCGCCGCCGTCAAGGCGCCCGTGCGGGCGAGCTGCAACTGCGTCATGTGCCTCGTCAGCGCCGTCGCCCTGGTGGCCGTCATCGTCCTGGGCATCAAGCCGTACGTGCCGTGGCACTGGACGACGCTGACGTGGGTCGGCGCGGCGTTCGTGCCCGTCGCGGCGTTCGTCTGCGGACTCTCGTCCCGCAGGCAGAAGTGCAAACTCCAATCACAGACCGAGGAGAGCTAACATGAACGCCAAGCACATGAGATTCTTCGCAGCGATCTGGGTGGTGGGGGCGGCCGCGGCGCCGCTCCTGGCGGGCGACGCCCCAGCCGGCGCGGCCGGCGAGCTGGCCGCCATGGATATCGTCCGCAAGGCCAACCGCGTCGCCTACTACCAGGGCGCCGACGGGCGGGCCCACGTGAGCATGGCCATCACCGACGCCCAGGGGCGCACCCGCAGCCGCGAGATGACCATCCTTCGCCGCGACGAGGCGGACCCCAAGGCCGACGCCGCCAAGAAGGACGAGTTCTGCGGCGGGCAGAAGTTCTACGTCTACTTCCACCGCCCCGCCGACGTGAACAAGATGTCGTTCCTCGTCTGGAAGCACCTCGAGAAGGACGACGACCGCTGGCTGTACCTGCCCGGCCTGGACCTGGTCAAGCGGATCAGTTCGGCCGACAAGCGGACCAGCTTCGTGGGCTCGCACTTCTTCTACGAGGACGTCTCCGGTCGGAACATCGACGCCGACACGCACGAGCTGGTCAAGACGACCAAGAACTACTACGTGCTGAAGAGCATGCCGAAGGACCCCAAGAGCGTCGAGTTCGCCCACTACACCACGTGGATCCACCGCGGCACGTTTATCGTCGTCCAGCAGGAGTACTTCGACCGCGGTGGCGGGAAGATCCGCAACTACAAGGCCCTCGCGATGAAGAAGATCCAGGGCTTCTGGACCGTCACCAAGAGCCGCATGAGCGACCTCCGCACGAAGGGCAGCACGGTGCTGACCTACTCCGACGTGACGTACAACCTCGGCGCGCCGGAGAGCATCTTCACGGAGCGGTACCTCCGAAAGGCCCCCCGGGACTACCTCGAATGACCTCGACATCCTCCTTCCGCCGCAGGCGGGCGGCCTGGGCTTGCCTTGTCCTGGTTGCCCTGGCGGGGTTCGCGCTGGCGGACCCCGCACCCCTTGCGCCCCCGGCCGACGACGAGCCCCCGCTGCCCGTCGGCGCCGAGGACACCAGCGACGAGCCCGCCCTGCCGATCGGCGTCGACGACGCCAACGACGAGCCCCCGCTGCCGATCGGCGTCGAGGAGCCCAACCAGCCCCCTCCCGGCCGGGAGAAACCCGGGGCCGACTGGCTCAAGCGGCTCGGCCTGACCGGCTTCCTCGACGTCCGCGGCGGCGTCCGCACCCAGCACGATCCGTACCAGCGCGACGCCTCTCTCGGCGAGGCGCGCCTCCAGCTCGACCTGCAGAAGACCTGGCGGAAGGCCACCTTCCACGTCGTCGCGGACTTCCTCTACGACCCCGTCCTGGACCACCACACGATCGACCTGGAGCCCGGCGAGGGCTGGCTCGACCTGCGCCAGGCGAACGTGGCCTTCTCGCCGCTGGAGTTCATGGACGTGAAGCTCGGCCGGCAGATCCTCACCTGGGGCACGGGCGACCTGCTGTTCCTCAACGACATGTTCCCCAAGGACTGGCAGGCGTTCCTCATCGGGCGCGACGTGGAGTACCTCAAGGCCCCCTCCGACGCCCTGAAGGTGAGCCTCTTCAGCGACCTGGCCAACCTGGACGTGGTCTTCACGCCGCGCTTCGACGCCGACCGGTTCATCCGGGGGGAGCGGATCTCGTACTGGAGCAGTTCGCTGGGCCGCCAGGCCGGCCGCGACGCCCGCGTCCGGGTCGATCAGCCCAACGAGTGGTTCCGGGACCACGAGTGGGCGGCGAGGCTCAGCCGGAACGTCCGGGGCTACGAGCTGGCCGCCTACGGCTACTGGGGCTACTGGAAGAGCCCCGGCGGCTTCGACCCCCTCACCCGCCGCGCGACCTTCCCGCGCCTCAACGTCTACGGCGCCAGCGTTCGCGGGCAGGTGGGTTCCGGCATCGGCAGCGTCGAGGCCGCCTACTACGACTCCCGCGAGGACCGCGCCGGCGACGACCCCTTCGTGACTAATCGCCAGGTGCGCCTGCTGGCCGGCTACGAGCAGGACCTGCCGCGCCTGGCCCGCGACCTGACGGTCGGCGCGCAGTACTACGTCGAGATCATGGCCGACCACGGCGCGTACGAGCGGTCCGTCCGCGCGCTGGGCGGCTCGCGGCCGCTCGCCGACGCCTGCCGCCACGTCGTGACCTTCCGCGTGACCAAGCTCTTGCTCAACCAGAACCTCACGCTGTCGCTGTTCGCCTACTACAGCCCGAGCGACTCCGACGCCTACCTCCGCCCCAGCGTCAGCTACAAGATCGACGACCACTGGACCGTCTCGGTCGGCGGGAACGTATTCCTAGGCACGCGCGAGCACACCTTCTTCGGCCAGTTCGACAGGAACACCAACGTCTACGCGTCGGCGCGGTACGGGTTCTGACGATCCGATCCGACCGGCCCCCGCCGGTCAGAACTGGCCGACGAACTCGTCGGCGTTGTCCCGGGTGATGGCCGGGCACTTGATGAGGTACTGCTTCTCGAGCTTCGCCCCCTGGAGGAACTGGACGGCCAGGCGCACGCCGCGGCGGCCTTCCTCCTCGGGCTGCTGGTAGCTCGTGCCGGTCATTCGCCCGGCGCGGATAGCGGCGAGGGCCTCCTTGCTGCCGCCCATGCCGACCAGGGCGATGTCCTTCCGCCCGCGGCTCTCGCAGGCCTGCGCCGCGGCGAGAGCGAACTCGTCGCCGTGCGCGTAGACGCCCCGGATCTTCGCCGACAGCGCCGGGTCGCCGAGGAGGGCCTTCATCTCCTCGACGACGACCGGGCGCTTGCCCTGGTGGGCGATGCGGCGGAGGATCTCGGCCTTCGGGTGGTCCTTGAGGACCTCGCGGACGGCCTTCGAGCGGAGGCGCTCCGGGCCGCTGCCGAGCTCCTGGTGGAACTCGACGATGCCGCCCCGGCCGCCCATGGCCTCCAGGAGGATCCGGGCCGACGTGACCGCCCCCTCGTAGGTGTCGGTGCCGACGTAGCAGAGGACCGGGCAGCCCGGCCCGACGTGGCGGTTGACGAGGATCACCGGGATGCCCCTGCGGTCGCACTCCCGGACGCCGGCGACGAGCTCGTCCGGCTTCATCGGCACGAGGCAGAGGACCTCGATGCCGGAGGCGATCAGCTGCTTGATCTGCGTGATCTGCTTGCTGGCGTCCTCCTGGGCGTCGGTGATGAGCACGTCGACGCCGAGCTTGCGGCCCTCGTCGAGCGCCCCGGCGTAGAAGTTGTTCCAGTAGGGGTGGTCCAGCGTCATGGCGAAGCCGATCTTGTGCCTCGCCTTCCCGCCGCCGGGTTTCTCCTCGCGGCCGCAGCCCGAGCCCAGCAGCACCACCGGCAGGGCCAGGCCTGCCGCCAACGACTTCACCATCCATCCAGCCAGCATCGGTTGGGTCCTTTCACGATCGCGATTTCCTGCGAGCCGTCAGGTCCACGGTCACGACGACGAGAATGATAAGGCCGCGGATCACCTTCCGATACTCTTCGGGGACGCCGAACTGCGTGAGCATGTTCTCGATGACGGCCAGCAGGAACAGCCCGTTGAGCGTGCGCAGCAGGCTGCCCGCCCCGCCGCCGAGCGGCGTGCCGCCCACGATCACGCAGGTGATGACCTGGAACTCGAGCCCCTGGTTCGTGTCGGCCTGGGCGGTGCTGGACTGGGCGCAGTAGATCAGGGCGGCGATTCCGCTGGTGACGCCGACGAGGACGTAGGTCGCGGCCTTGACCAGTTTCGTGTTCACGCCGGCGAGCCACGCGGCGTTCTCGTTGCCCCCGACGGCGTACGTGTAGTGTCCGAAGCGGGTAAGGCGCAGCAGGTAGAGGCACAGCGCGAACAGCACGACGAAGATCACCACCGGCACGAGGACGGCGAACTCGCTGCGCCCGCTGCCGAACGTGAGCACCTTGCCCCAGTAGACGCGGCGGAAGACCTCCTGGATCGCGAAGGGGATCCTCTTGGACTGCCCCCGGTCGCTGATGACGAAGGCCAGACCGCGGAAGATGAACATCGTGCTGAGCGTCACGACGAACGGGTTGACGCCCACGTAGGCGATCAGCGTTCCGTTGAGGGCCCCGAGCACCGCGCCGACGGCGAGCGCTGCGGCCACCGCGGCGGCGATCGCCAGCGCCACCTGCTCGCCGCCCAGCGCCACCTGCGAGCCCTCGACGGCCGGGTCGCCCCCGAAGGCCTGGAGCACCAGCACCGCGACGATGCTGGCGGCCACCGTCGTCGACGCCACCGACAGGTCGAAGCCCCCGGCGATCATCACGAACGTCATGCCGCACGCGATGATGCCCATGAACGCGGCGTTGACCAGCAGGTTCTCGACGAGGTTGTAGCCCGTCAGGAAGCTGTCTCCCCGGAAGATGCCGCAGACGGCGCACAGCGCGAGCGCCAGCAGCAGCACGGAGGCGGTCTGGATCGTCTGGAACGTCAATCTTCCGCCGCCGCCCGGGCCGGACGCCGTGGCGGGGGCCGGATTCAGTTGGGGGATCTCGCTCATGGCGCGGCTATCCGGTCTCCGTGGCACAGGCCTCGAAGAGGGCCTCCTCGCTCACCGGCCCGGCGCGGTCCTCGACGATCCGCCCGTGCTGGACGATGAGGACGCGGTCGGCCAGCGAGGCCAGCTCGATGAACTCCGACGAGATCAGCAGGACGGCGCGGCCGCGGGCGGCGAGGTCCACCATCAGGCGATACATCTGCGCCTTGGTGCCGACGTCGATGCCCTGGGTGGGCTCGTCGAAGAGGAGCACGCGGGGTCCGGCGGCCAGCCAGCGGGCCACGATGGCCTTCTGCTGGTTGCCGCCGCTGAGGTGGTCGATCGACAGCCCCGGCAGGCGGGGCTCGACGCCCATGAAGTCGATGCTCTCCATCGCCGCCCGCCGCACCGCGCCGGGGCAAAGCAGCCCCCCCCGCCGCGACAGGCGACCCAGGATGCCGATCGTGATGTTCTCCGAGACGCTCCGCCCCGTGATGCTGCCCTGCGTCTTGCGGTTCGCCGGCACCATGCCGATCCCGGCGGCACGGCAGCGCCGCGGCGAACGCCGCCCCAGGGGCCGGCCCTCGTACGTGCACGTGCCCGCGGCCGCGTCCGCCCCGAAAATCGCCCGGACGATCTCCGTCCGCCCCGAGCCCACCAGCCCCGCGATGCCCACGATCTCCCCGGCGCGAACGTCGAAGGAGACGTCCTCGAAAACGCCCGGGCGCGTCAGGCCGCGAACCGACAGCACCACCTCGCCCGGCGTGTTCGTCTTCGGCGGGAACATCTCCGCCAGGTCGCGGCCGAGCATCAGCCGCGTCAGCTCCGACAGGCGCGTCTCGGCCATCCGCCGCGCGCCGACCATCCGCCCGTCGCGCAGGACGCTGACGCGGTCGGCAATCCTCGGCAGCTCGGCCAGGCGGTGCGTGATGTAGACCAGGCCGATCCCCCGGGCCTTCAGGTCGCGCATGACGGCGAAGAGCCGGTCGACCTCGTGGCGGCCGAGCGAGGCCGTCGGCTCGTCGAGAATGAGCAGCCGCGCGTTGGTCCGAACGGCCTGGGCGATGGCCACCATCTGCTGGCGGGCGACGCTGAGGCGATGCACCGGCGCGTCGAGGGGCAGGCGGAAGCCCAGGGGGCGCAGCGCCTCGCCGGCCTGCCGGCGCAGGCGCCGGCGGTCGACGGTCCCGGGCAGGCGCCCGCGCGGCTCGGCGCCGAGCATGATGTTCTCCGCCACCGTCAGGTTGCCCAGGACGTTCAGGTCCTGGTGGATGACGGCGATGCCGAGGGCGTGCGCCTGGCGCGGGTTGGTCAGCCGCACCGGCCGCCCCGCGAGGCGGACCCGCCCGGCGTAGTCGCGGTAGCGCCCCGCCAGGACGTTCATCAGCGTGCTCTTGCCGGCCCCGTTCTCGCCGATGAGGGCGTGGATCTCGCCGCGGTGAACGTCGAAGTCCACGCGGTCCAGCGCGCGCGTGCCGGGGAAGTCCTTCACGATGGCGTTCATCCGAAGCAGGCCGCCCGGCCCGCGGGGGCTCGTATCGCTGTTCGCTGGTGCGCTCATGGGCACTCGCGGCGGCCTGGGCCGGCCGCGGGGGGCTCAGTCGTTATGGTAGACCTCTTTCATCGGTAACCATTGCTCGCCGTCCGGCGTGCCGGGGATGCGAATCTGGCACGGGTCGGTCAGCTTCCACCACGCCTGGGTCCTGGCGTCGGCGGCGAGGGTCTTCATGTCGCCGTCGAAGTCGCTGCCCGTGTACTCGAAGTACCCGAACAGGTACCACGTGCCCTTCTCCAGCTCGGCCAGGTAGATCGAGTAGTTGCGGACGTGGCACTCCTGGAGCCGGGTGACGATCTCCGGCCAGGGATCGGCGTGGAGCTTCAGGTACTCGTCCATCTTCTCCGGCTTCAGCCGGATGACCGAGCCGTACCGCTGCACGGCGGGCCCGCCGGGCTGCGCGCAGCCGGCGAGCGCCCCACACAGCAGCAGACACGCCGAGAGCCGGATGCCAAAGCGACAGGAACGCTGGGTCATGGCCTTCTCCTTCGGGCGGTGCACGTGGCCCGCCGATGCCGCGGCCGCACCGGCTTCGCCGACGGCGTGTCGACGGCGCGGTGCCCGGCCGCTCAGATGTCCTCGTCGAACTCGCCCAGGTCGAGCGGGTAGCGCCCGTGCTCGCGGACGAGCCGGATCACGTAGTCGTAGGTCGACGGGGCCACGTTGTCGGGCACGGAATGGTCCGACTGGGGGATGAACCCGCCGCCCTTGGCGGCGTTGAGCTTGCGCAGCACCTCGCGGCGGACCTCGTGGCGGTCGTTGGTGGCGAGGACGCGCACGTCGAGGTTGCCGTTGAACGCCCACCGCTCGCCGTAGCGGCGCTTCAGCTCGACGACGTCGAGGCCCGCCTTGGCCTCCAGGGGGTTGTAGCCGTCCACGCCGGCCTCGATCAGGTCGTCGTAGATCACGCGGGAGTCGCCGCAGCCGTGGTAGATCGTCTTCAGCCCGTGCGCGTGGGCGGCGTCGCAGATCCTTCGGACGACCGGCTGGAACACGTCCCGCCAATAGACCGGCGAGAAGAACATGCCACCGTCGTAGGCGACGTCGCCCCAGATGTACAGGCCCTTGAGCCGCCCGGCCGCCGCGGCGATCTGCCCGTGCACGACGCCCACCAGGAACTCGCCCAGGCGCTCGACGAAGCGCGCGATGCGGTCCGGGTTCTCGGCCATCTGAAGCAGCACGTTGTCCGTGCCCATGATCCGCCAGATCGTCTCGTAGGGATCGCAGATGCTGCCCCAGACGCAGAAGTCGTCGGCGTAGGCCTTCACGCGCTCCACGAAGGGCGGCAGGTGCAGGTTCAGCGCGTCCGCGACCGAATTGATCTGGTCGTCCACCGCCTCGAAGTACCGCCGCGGGTCGGCCGGGTCGTCGAACTCCAACGCCTCGATCCGCTCGCAGGTCGTGTGCTCGAAGCTCAGGAAGGCCGGCATCGGGTAGTCGCGCCGGCGCTCGATCGTCGCGCCGAAGCCGGTCTTCACCACCAGGCGCCCGTCGGCGTCGTCCAGGACCTCGATGCCCGTGATGTGCGGGTCCATGTTCGGCACCATCACGATCATGTCGAGGTCCCAGTGCCGGTAGGGGTCGAAGTCGTCCCCGACGTCCAGCTCCCGGCGGCAGCGGCGGACGAAGTTCGTCCAGAAGAACTCCCCCGTCGCCACGCGGTCGGCCTCCTCGTGCTGCAGCGCCGCCAGGACGCGCCGGGTCTTGGCGTCGGCGGGCGCGTCGGGGGCCTCTCGTTCGCCATTACCGTTCATCGGTCTCTCCCGGCCTGCCGGCGGCGGCGATCAGTAGGTGCACTCGCGGGCCGCGGCGGCGTAGGCCTTCAGGTTCTCCGGCGGCGTCTCGAAGAAGTGGTCCGAGGCCGACAGGATGTACCCGCCGTCGCGCCCGAAACCCTCGAACAGCCGCCGCACCTCGGCGCGGATGCCCTCGGCCGTGCCGCGGGTCAGCACGTGGAACTGGTCCATCCCCCCGATCATCGCGACCTTGCCGGCGAAGGCCTCGCGGACGGCCGCCGGGTCGGCGATGTTGCCTCCCGTGCCCGGCGGGGAGAGCGTCTCGGAGGCATCGGCCTCGTTGTCGACGATCAGGTCGAGCAGGTGCATCATGCCGCCGCACGTGTGGTAGGCGACGCGCAGGGACGCGTCGTGAACGGCGCGGTGGATCTCGCGGTCGTACGGCAGGCAGAACTCGCGGTGCATCGCCGGGGAGATCACCGTGTCGCTGCCCGCCCCGCCGCCCGTCTCGATCAGGTCGAACCGCGCGCCCCGCAGCGACTCGTCCACGAACCGCAGCTTCTTCGCCAGCAGCACGCCCAGCAGGCGGTGCACCCGGTCCGGGTGGTCGATCGCCTCCAGGATCAGCTCCTGCACGTCCATCAGGCAGCAGGCGTGCTGCCAGCACCCGGCCTGGTCGCCCCAGACGAACCCCCGCAGGATCCCCGCGTCGCCGACGGCGTCGTACGCGCGGGCGATGCGGCGGTGGTCCAGCCGCGGCACGGGCATGTACCGCTCGATCAGGTCCACGTCCTCGGGGCGCTTGATCAAGTACTCGGTGATCCACGTCGTCTGGGGGTTGGCGCCCGTCTCGAACGTCAGCGTCCCGTCGGGCGTCTCGATCGTGTGGCGAACGCGGCGGTCCCACGGGTCCTCCGTCACCGCCGCGGCCGTGTGTTGCCACTGCGGCGTCGAATCGGCCCGCCGCCCCGTCTCGCCCAGCCACGCCTGGCCCGCGGGCTCGGCGTACTGGATGGCCGCGTCCAGCCCGCACGCCCGGAACGCCGACAGGGCGTCCATGCCCCCCATGTGCGTCCGGAGGTGGTACGGCTGCCACTGGTGGACGGTGACCGGCAGCCGGTCCGGCCGTTCCCGGCTCAGCGCCCGGATCATCCGTTCCTTCGACGTCATCGCATCCGTCCTGCCTACTGGGCTCTTCGGCGTCCGCCCGCCATCATCCCACACTCGCACCTCCCGAGCCACCCGTCACCGCGAGCCGCCGCGCCCCGGCCGCACGTGTGGAGGAAGGAGGGAGTGGCGAGCAGGCAAGACAAAGCAGGACGTCGACGATCCACGCCTGCGTGGTCAGTGCGCCGCAGTCGAGATCGCGCGAACTGCCCGAAGCCCCCGCGCGCAAGGCGTGACGGGGTCACGTCGTCCCGACCGCGCGGGGGCCGTCGGGGCCATGCCGCCTACGCGAGGAGGTCGGCGTCGATCCACCCGCTCCCGATCCCGTCCGACACGGTCGCCTCGTCGGTCCCATGCTCCGTCTTGGCCAAGTCCAGCCGGCCGTCGGCGTCCAGATCCCCGGGGAGGACGCCACTGGGCTCCAGGCCCGCGGCGAGATCCACCTCTGCGACGCTGGGAGGCAGGAACTGGCTGGCCGGCGTGACGGCGATCTCGTCGAAGTACCCGTGTTCTCCGGCAGTAACGGGGCCGCCTCGCACGGTTCGGACAATGACAGACTCGAACTCGTCGGTCACCGTGAACGTGCCCCACGCAAACTGCCAGCCGGGCAGGCCGCTCTCGCTGAGAACGTTCACCTCGAACGGGGCGTCGGTCAGGTCGATGTACAGCTTGCCGGATGAAACGTCCTCGGCATGGAAGAAGCCGCTGAGAACGTACTGGCGTCCTTCGACTACGGCCACAGGCGTGCTCTCCAGGGTGAATCCCTCTCCGCCGATCGCCGAGGCTACGGCCTTCGCGGCCTGGGCTCCCACAGCCGCCTGATCGTCCGATGCCTCGAATCCTCCGGAGGGCGTGGATCGCCGCGTCCATTCCGACAGGTCGCCCATCTCGAAGCCGCCGTTGGGGACCACCGTCCAGTTCCCCGTCCCCGGAAGGAAGGGGCCCGCAAGGTGTCCGCTCGGGGGCGTCGGGGCGGCAACGTGCTTGCCGAAGCCCTCCCTCAGGCACAGGAAGTCGTCACGCCCCACAGAGCCGTCGCCGCTGAAGTCCCCTTGACTGAACCACGCCCCGCTCGCCGTCCCGCAGTTGCGCTTGAGCGTGATATAGTCCAGGCAGTCGACCGTGCCGCTCTGGTCCGCGTCGCCGGGCAGGACGTTGAGCGTCAGGCGGAACTCCCCGCCGGCCTCGCCGTCACCCGACGGGAACGAGCTCTGGGCGTCGATCCAATCGCCGTCGAGCGCGTTCCCGGCCGCATCCGCGACCTGATCCGACAGGGCCAGTGTCAGCCTGTCGGCCGATACGGCGTTCGCAAGTGTCCACGTGCCCATTCGCGCGGGGCCGTCATAGTCGAAGTGCGCGATGGCGTACTGCCCCTCACTGATCCCGGACAGAACCAGGTCATCCCGCCCGACAACGACGTCCTCGCTGAAGGCGATCCGGACCCGGTCGACGTTGCCCCACGGAAGCGGG
>CAZXOC010000237.1:0-12057 GCA_964642165.1 uncultured Planctomycetaceae bacterium
ACCGGGAACTGATCACGCTTTACCAATCATGACCGTCTCAGGGGGGGAATCGGGGTCCGGCTACTTTTCCGGCCCCGCCGGGCCACGTGCGGGCTGGTTCCGCCTTCCGGAAGCGCGGGCAAGGGCGGCTGCGTCTCCGGTGCGCCTCCGGCGGCGGAGGCGATCGGCCTGGCGACCGCGGGCAAACTCCCCGTAGCCCATGCTCCTCTTCCCGTGCCGGCGATGCGCCGAGGCCGCAAGGGATTCGGGGCATCGCGGTTGCCATCCATCGTACCGGCCCCGAGGCGATTCGGCAAGGCCGCGCGCGGGCGGATGGGCGCGCGTTCACCGGCCCGTTCGGGTGCTGGGGGAGGGCGACGGGGGATTGCAGCGCGGCCGGGGCACGAAATCGGGACAAGTCCTTGATAAAAAAAGCGTTACAGGCGCTTTGACTCGCAAGTGCGGCGGCGGGGAGGCTGATTGTCCAAAATGGGGGGCGGGATTGTCCAAAATATGTACAATGTACGTACTTGTTATGTAATAGGATACGTCGATTTGGGGTCCTCCGGAGGGCGCCGGGAGTGGACAGTTCCGCCGCGATCAATCGAGACGCGCGGCCGCCCCCGGCGGTCCGCAGCAGCGGGCAGCGCACGGGATACGCCTCGATCAGCCGGGAAGGCCGGCGAGAACCGCGAGCCGTCCGGGCGCAGATTGCTCCGTTGGCGGCAACGGACACGACCAGGGCGACGGCGCCGTTGCGGAAGTGGTTCCGCAAGACGATCGGCCGGTGAAAGGTCGAGACGGCGTTAAAGGACTGTCCGGAGGCCCGCGAAGGTCGCGAGCGCAAGGTCAGGCGTGAAAGCCGGGAGGACGGCGAGATGGATCGACGAGCCTTCCTGAAGCTCTGCGGGGTCGGTGGCGTGCTGGCGGCCTTCGGCCGGCTGGGACGGTCGACACGCGCCGCGGACGCGGCCAGGCGGCCCAACGTTCTGCTGATCATCTGCGACGACCTCAACGACTGGGTGCTGGGCCCGGCCGGGCATCCCAAGCCGAAGACCCCCAACATCGACCGTCTGCGGGCCTCCAGCGTGAGCTTCGCCAACGCCCACGCGCCGGTTCCGGTCTGCGGCCCGTCGCGCAAGTGCCTCTTCGCGGGGCTCTATCCGCAGCGGCTGGACGACTACGGCTTCGCCGCGTGGCGTTCCGTCAAGGCGCTGCGGAACTGCGTGCCGCTGCCCGCACACTTCCGGGACAACGGCTACGGGGCCTACGGCACGGGCAAGCTGCTGCACGAGGGCGCCGGCGGGGACTTCTACACCCGCTACGGAATCGGCCCCGATTACGGCCCCTGGCCGTGGCAGGGAAAGGGCACGCCCCAGAACACGCCGCACCCGGCGCAGTTCGAGACGTGGAAAGACCACCTGCCCACGGCGATGCACCGGGACCTCAACTACGCCCCGCTGTCCAACGTGCCGGAGTGGAAGGCTGATCCGGCCGCCGGCATACGGGGCGCGAGGGGGTGGTACACGCGGAGGCGCAAGTTGTTCCGGTACGTCGACGACGGCGACCGCGACCGGATGCCGGACGAGATCTCCGCCGACTGGGCGGTCAGCGTGCTGAAGCGGAAGCACGACCGACCGTTCTACCTGGCGGTGGGTTTCATCCGCCCGCACACGCCCCTGTACGCGCCGAAGAAGTACTTCGACATGTTCCCGATCGAGGACATCCGCCTGCCGCCGTACAGGAAGGGCGATCTCGACGACTGCGCGCCGGTGCTGCGCCGCCGGTGGCAGTGGGGCTTCAAGAAGTTCCAGGCCCTGATCGCCGCCGGCGGAGAGCAGGCGTGGAAGCAGTGGGTGCAGGCGTACCTGGCCTGCACCGCCTTCGTCGACGATCAGGTCGGCAAGGTGCTGAAGGCGCTGGATGCAGGCGGCCGCCGCGACAACACGATCGTCATTCTGACGGCCGACAACGGCTATCACGTGGGCGAGAAGGACTGCATCCAGAAGTGGCACCTCTGGGATGAGTCGACCCGCGTGCCGCTGCTCATTCGTCTGCCGGGCTGTGCGGGCAACGGCAAGACGTGCGATCATCCCGTCTCGCTGATCGACGTGTACCCCACGCTGTGCGACCTGTGCGGCCTGCCCGCCCGGCCGAATGCGCGGGGAGGCGGGCCCGACCTTGACGGCCATTCGCTGCGGCCGCTGCTTGTCGAGCCGGACAGCGACTCCTGGCCGGGCCCCGAGGTTGCGCTCATGGCCGTCAGGGACGGCGGCGCCAACCCGCATTTCTCCGTGCGTTCGCGGCGCTACAGGTACACGCTCTGCGGCAACGGGGACCGGGAGCTGTACGACCACAAGAACGACCCGAGCGAATGGATCAACCTCGCGGGCCGGCCGGGAACGGCTGACATCGCAGGAAAGCTGCACAAAGAGCTGATGGGCATCCTCCGCGCGACGAAGATCCCGCCGAGCTTCGAAGACAAGCGGGCCGGCCGCTGAGGTTGGGCCTCGCTCAGTACCTCGACAAGTCCTTGCGGCAGCGGCTTGAGCAGGGCCGTGCAGGTGTGGAGCGTCACGCCTGCCGACGGAGCCTTGGCCGAAGTGGACTTCTCGACCTGGCCCACGGGTACCGGAGCCGACGAGCTGAGGGAGGCGCTGCCGAACTGCAGGATCCATCGCTGGACCGTCGGGCCCAGGGCCAGAGCGGCTCGGTCCGTTCCCGCGAGGGCCCCGCTCGACTGGTCTCGCCGAAGTCCCGAGGGCGCGGCGGCGCGGACGGAAATGCAGGAGTTACGGCGGTCGGGGCTGATTGTCCAAAACGGGGGGGATTGTCCAAAATCTGGACAATGTTAAGTACTTTATATACAAGATGTTGCATGTATTTCGGGCCCCAGGAGAAGCCCCAGGAGTGGACAGTTCTGACACAATCAATCGAGACTTACGGCCGTTTCCGGGGGGTCCGGGGCACCGCCGCGGGAGGCGTGAGATTTTCGCCGAAAGGCCCGAAAAGTGTCGCGCAACGGCGCGTTCGCACCCAGCCAGGCCGCCCCTCGCCGGGCCCGGGGGGGTTGAAAGCTGTGCGGCTTGGCGGCCGCGACGCACGCCGCGCCATCGCATCCGTCCATGCACCACGAGCACACGAAGGAGACGGCCGGAAGGGGCGCAACCGCATCCTCTACCGGATCGAGAACGGCTGGCGGCACGTGGCCTGGTCGCTCGTGATCCACGCGGGCCGGCGATAGCCGCCGGTTGCGGACCCGCCGGCAAGCGGCGGATCACGTCGCGACACGCGGAAAGGCGATGACATGAAGCGAACAAGACGGCTGTGGCAAGCGGGAGCCCTGTGCCTGGCGGCGCTGGCGGCAGGGCATGTCTGCGGCGCCGCCGAAGCGGCCGACGCCGGCGACTTCCCCCACCTGTGGATCCGCAACGACCTGGCGAAGCTGAAGCTCTATCTCCCGGCCGGGGGGAAGGGCTACTACGTCGGATCGCGGTTCGACTACTCCGGCGTCGTCGCCCGCGCGGAGCACAAGGGGCACACGTTCTTCGGCCCGTGGCAGAAGCGCGATCCCAAGACGCACGATCACATCATGGGCACGGCCGAGGAGTTCAGCATGTTCCACCCGCCCGGCTTCGACGAGGTGCAGGCCGGCGGCGTGTTCTACAAGATCGGCGTGGGCGAGCTGGTCAGGAAGGAGACGGTCCAAAAGAGCAAGCAGACGGGCAAGCAGGAGCCCGAGCCGTACGGCTTCCACCGCGGCCACCGGATCGCCCGCTTCGGCACGTGGGAGGTCAAGCACGGCAAGGACTGGGTGCAGTTCGTCCAGGAGTTCCAGGGCCGGCGCGACTGGGGCTGGCACTACACCAAGCGTGTCACCCTGGTGAAGGGCGCGGCGATGTTCACGATCTCCCGCCGCCTGGAGAACACCGGCCGGAAGGCCATCGACACCACGCACTACTGCCACCACTTCACGATCATCGACGACGTGCCGATCGGCCCGGACTACCGGGTCTCCCTGCCCTTCGAGGCCCGGGCGAAGGAGCTCAAGGGCACCGCCGCGGAGGTCCGGGACCGCCAGATCGTCTTCACCCGCCCGCTGGGGCCGAAGCAGACCGTCTGGATCGACCTGGGGGGGATGCGCGGCACGGCCTTCGACAACGCCTGCGTGATCGAGAACCGCAAGACCGGCGCGAGCCTGAAGATCACCGGGGACCGCCCGCTGGTGATGTATCGCTTCTGGTCGGCGCACAGGGCGACCTGCCCGGAGCCGTTCGTGGCCGTCAAGCTCCGCCCAGGCCAGTCGATGACGTGGAGCAACACCTATACGCTGAGCGTCCGGGACGTGAAGAAGGCAGGCTGATCGCGGCGCCGCTGCGCGTCTCCCGGGCCGGCCGGAGTGGCCCCGGGCGGCGCCGCAGCCGAGCGGGGACCATGAAGATGCCCGAGCTGTTCGCGGACGATTTCCGCCACCTGCCCGTCGGGCCCCTGCCGACGAGCTTCGACGCCCTGGAGGAATACCACCACCTGCCGCCCGCCGGCGAGATGGGCGCGTGGTATGAACCCATCCGCGGAAACTGGCGCCCGAACGCGCCGTGGGTGGTGCTGTCCGACGACGGCCGGCACCGCCTGCTCCAGGTCCACGACGAGACCGAGCGCAAGGGCCGCGCCGAGCGCGTGCTCGTCGCCGGCGAGGAGCGCTGGCGGGACTACACCGTCACGGTGCGCCTCCAGCCGCTCACCGGCCGCGGGCAGGCGGGCGTGGCCTTCCGCTACGAGACGGCGCGCCACCACTACCGCCTGGTCCTCGACGGCGCCGCGAGCCTCAAGCTCCTTCGCGTCGAGCACGACGCCCACGACGTGCTCGCCGAAACGCCCTTCGCCTGCGACGGCGGCACGGTTCACGAGCTGCGGGCCGAGGTCGCCGGCGACCGCATCGCCGCGAGCATCGACGGCGAGTGGGCCTTCGAGGTCCGCGACGCCCGCTACCCCGCGGGTCGCGTCGCGCTGGTCGCCACCAGCCAGGTGCTCTACGACCGCATCGAGGTGACCGCGCCCGACGAGGCCCACGCCGCGTTCGTGCAGACGCGCGACCGCGCCCGCCGCGAGCTGGACGAGCTGCGCGAGCGCCTGCCCCGGCCGGTCCTCTGGCGGCGGATCGACACGGCCGGCTTCGGCACGGGGCGGCAGGTCCGTTTCGGGCACCTGCGGGGGCGCGACCGGCTCGACGTCCTGCTGGCCCAGAACCTCAAGCTGCTTCCCGGCAGCGACGCGCTGACGACCGTTCGCTGCCTGACGGCCATGGACCTCGACGGCAACGTCCTGTGGCAGTTCGGCGAGCCGTCCCGCGAGACCGACGCCGCGCTGGTCAGTTGCGACCTGCCCGTGCAGATCTACGACATCGACGGCGACGGCCACGACGAGGTCCTCTGCCTGAGGAACTTCCGCCTCTACGTGCTCGACGGGCGGAGCGGCGAGGTGAAGCTCGTCCGCCCGCTGCCGCGCGAGCCCCGCCGGGAGAACCGCTTCGGCCGCCTCGTCGGCGACGCGATCCTCATCGCCAACTTCCGCGGGCTGGACCGCCCCGCCGACCTCGTGGTCAAGAACCGCTACCGTCAGATCTGGGCGCTGGACGGCGACCTGAACGAGCTGTGGACGCGCGAGTTCGACACCTGGCCGACCGGGCACTTCGCCCAGCCGTACGACTTCGACGGCGACGGGCGCGACGAGCTGTACGTCGGGTACGGCCTGCTGGGGCCCGACGGCGAGATGCGCTGGAGCCACGACTGGCACGACCACACCGACGAGATCGCCATCGGCCCGTTCGACCCCGACCGCGACGACGTGCAGATCGCCCTGGCCTGCGGGGAGGCGGGCTTCAACATCCTCGCCGCCGACGGGACCGTCCTGCACCGGGAGATGGTCGGCCACGCCCAGCGTCTGGCGGCCGCGAAGTTCCGCCGCGACCTGCCGGGCCTCCAGTTCTACGTGCTGACCTACTGGGGCCACGCGGGCATCATCTCCCTGCACGACGGCAAGGGCGCGCGGCAGTTCCACCGGGAGCCCACCTCGCTGGGCAACGTGCTGAACCCGGTGAACTGGACGGGCCGCGGCGAGGAGCTGGCGCTGCTGTCCGGCAGCGCGCGGCACGGCGGGATGCTCGACGGCCTCGGGCGGCGCGTCGTGGTCTTTCCCGACGACGGCCACCCCGAGATGTGCGCGGAGGCCCTCGATCTGACCGGCGACGCGCGCGACGAGATCGCCCTGTGGGACCCGCAGCGCCTGTGGATCTACACGCAGGACCGCCCCTTCGACGGCGGCGCCGATGCCCTCTACCGCCCCGTGCGCTACCCGCACCACAACGCCTCCAACTACCGGGCCGAGATCTCCCTGCCCCCGGAGCTCGCCCGCCCTCACGGCGGCGATTCCTGAGACCACCGGCCTGCCGCGGGCATAGGATAAGGGAGTGGCCGGGGTGAAACCCACCGCGCCCGGCCGGGTTTGACATGACGTGGGGGAGCGCCAGGCGGCGACAAGGCTGCTCCCCCCCTCGATCGTCCAGGCCCGGACGCGTCCGGCGCACGGAAGCTCAGTCAGGCGAAGGAGGCGAGGCGATGCGAAAGGTGCAAGCGTCCCGCGCGATGGCGGCGCTGGTGGCGCTGGCGGCGGTCCCGGCGGCGGGCGAGGATATCGCCGCGCAGCTCAAGGCCGTCCAGGAGAAGGTCGAGACACTCAAGCGCAAGACCCGTGACCCGCTGCGCCAGCAGATCGCGCAGCGGCGCGAGGCGCTCGGCAAGCAGCCCGACATGGGCCCCCTTCGCCAGGCGCTGGCCGACGCCGAGAAGGCCTACGAGGAGAAGAAGGCCGCCGACGAGGCGATCCGCCAGGCCCGCCAGGCCAGCGACGCCGCCGCGAAGGCCCTGCCCCAGATCACCAAGGCCCGGCTCGAGAGCCACCCGAAGCTCCAGGCCATCCAGAGCGACATCGACACGCTCCGGGACACCCGCACGCGCCTGATGAAGCAGCGCGAGCAGACCCGCCGGCAGCTCCACGACATCCGCCGGCAGGTCGAGGCCTCCCCGGCGTTCAAGAAGCTCCGCGAGTCGATCGCCGCCACGGACAAGTACTACGAGAACCTGCCGAAGACGCACCCCACGTTCGTCGCCGCCCGGCGGGCCATCGACGACGCCCGCAAGGCGCTGGAGGCGCGGATCAGAACGCTGCCGGAGAAGAAGGCCCTCGACGCCGCCGAGAAGACCTACGCCGCCATGATGAAGAACAGCCCGCTGCTGGCCCAGGCCCGTCAGGCCCGCACCGACGTCCGCAAGGCCTACGAGCAGGAAGTCGAGAAGGCCGTCCGCACCTGCGAGCCGGGCGCCGCGGCGTACCAGAGCATGGAGGAGATGGAGCAGCAGTACGACGAGGCCGAGGGCCAGTACCGCGTGATGCTGGAGGAGTCCCAGGAGGCCCGCCGCGAGGTCGAGAAGAGCGATCCCGAGATCGCCAAGGCCCGCGAGGCCTACGAGCAGGCCCGGCGCGAGTACGAGAAGGCCCGCCACGAGCACGCCGCCGACGAGCGCAAGGCCGTCGAGGAGGCCCGCCGCGCCCTGGAGAAGCGCCTCCAGGACAAGGCCGCCCAGGACGTGCTCCTGATGGATCTGGCCGACCGCCTCGGCAAGGTCGAGAAGGAGATCGCCGGGCTCTACCGGCAGTACAGCGAACTCAACAAGAAGCGGCGCGAGGTCGAGCGCCGGTAGCACGCCGATCGCGCCCGACGGCCCGGCCCCCGTCGGTGCGACACCTCGCCAGGACCTCGCGGGAAGCTACTCCGCCTCGACCTTCAGCTCGTGAATCGACCAGTGGTGGCGGTCGTGCCGCGCCGTCAGCACGATCCTGACATAGCAGCAGCGGAGGGGCTTCTTGAACCGGAGGACCGTCCGGGCCTGCTTGCCCCGGCCCTCCAGAACGTGCTTGCCCCAGTTCCTTCCGTCAGACGAGACATAGACCTTGTACCCGCGCGGGTAGTCGTTCTTCGAGGCCCCGGCGTCGAGGGTGACCTGCTTGACCTTCCTTTCGCGGCCGAGGTCAATCGCGAACCAGTCGCCCGCGTGCATGGGTCGGCCCGTGTCCCACCGGGTGCTGCTCTTGCCGTCCATGGCGAGCGGGGCCGCCCAGCCATTGCACGAGGCGGACGGACCGCGCCGCGCGGGCGCCGGCTTCGGCGCGGGCTTGGCGGGCTCGAGATCGCCGCCCCAGGCCTGGAACACGATGTTCCGCATCAGCGCGAACGCCGTCTCGGGCTCGTAGCCGTAGACCGTGTAGGACGGGTAGCCCACCAGGCCGCACGTGATGTCCTCCCGGCTGAAGTAGACGGCCGGACGCCCGTCGAGCAGGACCACCCGCAGGATGGGGTCGGTCGGGTTGCCGAGCAGCTCGCGCGTGCGCCGCCGGTAGTGGGCGCGGCGGATCTCGCAGCCCTTGATGTGGAACAGCGGCGCGGTGATGGCGAGCTGGCGGGACGCCCTTCGCCCGAACAGCTCGGCCAGCAGCGCCTCGGCCGATTCGCGAAACGCCCTCGCCCCCCCGGCGGCGTCGATGACCAGCGTCCCGCCGCGCTCGAGCCACGCCTTCAGCATGGTCTTCTCGCCGTCGCCGAGCCGGAAGGCCTCGGTGCCGGTCATGGCCGCCAGGTGCGCCTTGCTGCCGGGCAGGGCGGAGACGGGGACCGGGCCGAGAACCTCGACCTTCGTCCCCGTGCGCCGCGCCATCAGCCGGGCGAAGCGCTCGTAGGCCAGCGGCTCGGGGTCGCAGTTGCCCTCGTGGCGCAGGCGCGCGACGCGGATCGTCCTCACCGTGCCGCCGCCGGGGCGCTTCGGCCAGAGCGTCGTACCCCGGAAGCGCAGGCGTCCGGCGAGGGCGAGCTTGTCGTTCGTGTAGGCCACCACGTTCACCGCCGCCTCGAAGGCGTGCTTCGCCGACAGGTACCGCATCGCCTGCCACGGCGAGGCGATGTCCGTGTCCGTGTGGACGACCAGCGGGCGGGCGCCGTTGGAGATCTCGTGGAACGTCACGTCGCCCTTGAGCTCGTGGTAGGCCCGGTAGAGCTCGTGGGCGCGCGGGAGCTCCTTCAGCTCGTACCTCGGGAAGAGCCTTTTGTAGACCTTGCGGATGCCGTCGTGGAAGCCCTTCCCGGCGCACTCGGTGATGCTGAAGATCGACCCGCCCTGGTAGACGAACGTGCGGAGCTTCCGGAGGTCGGCGTCGGAGAGCTTCGGCTCGGTGGCGCCGGAGAGGCACAGGATGGGCGCGTCGTGCCATTCCTCGACGGGCGTCCTGAGGTTGATGATCTGCCAGTGGACGGCGCCCTCGAACGCGCGCCCGAACCACCGCGTGAGGTTCGCCAGGGCGCGGGGGCGATTGTTCCAGTCGCCGTCGTACTCGAGTCGGTTGAACAGCACCGGGCGGCGCCCCCGCAGCAGGAACAGCAGCGCGTAGGCCGTCGTCGTGTTGTCGCCCCCGGTGTTCCCGCCGGAGGCCTTCCACCGGCCGTTGCCTTCCTGGCGGCGGATCAGGGCGGACGCGCCTCGCTTGTACCAGTCGTACCGCCCGAAGTACTTGTACCCCGTCGCCAGCCCGACGCGCTCGACACCGTAGAGCGTGTAGTAGTAGTGCCCGGAGAACTTCTCGATGTCGCCGGCGTGCTTCTCGACCCACGCCAGCCCGCGCTCGGCGGCGCCGAAGCTGGCGTTGCCCTGGCACCGCAGGAAGCGCATGGCGTAGAGGTTGTCGTAGCACACGAACACGCTCGCCAGCCCGGCGAGCGTCATGGCCATGTAGGACTTGGGCCGGCCCTTGGGGCTGTAGCCCCAGCCGCCGTCGCGCTGCTGCATCCGCTGCCAGTACCGCAGGCTCATCTGCCAATAGCCGTACGGCACCTCCAGGTCGTGCATGCGGCCCGCCCAGACGCCCAGCAGGCCGTACTGCGTGTTGGAGTTGTCCGCGGCGCCCGCGAAGCCGCTGTAGTCGTCGCGGCGCGGCGAACTGCCCCGCGAGACGTACGTGTAGCCGCCGGCGCGGTCGATGGACCGAAGGAGCTGGCTCACGTCGCGGCGGAGGCGGTCTCTGTAGTTCGGGTCGCGCCGCGCCGCCGCGGCGTGCGCCAACGCGCGGAACGCCAGGTCGTACGTCTTGTCCGTCCGCGTCTTGGCCAGGAAACCCAGCGTCTTGGCCATCCGCTTGTCCGTCGGCCGCACGCCGCTCTCCAGCAGGGCGTAGGCGCAGATGGCCGTCGGGCCCACGGGATAGGGCTTGTGGCCGCCGACGTCCTTCTCCTCCCAACTGCCGTTCTTGCGCTGGCGGGACCAGAGGAACCGCACCCCCTTGGTGATCGCGCGTTCGACGGCCTGGTCGGAGAAGCTCTGCGCGCGGACCGGCCCGGCGGCCGCCGCCGCGAGAAGGAAGCAGGCAAGTGCCCCTCCGGCCCCGCGCCGGCGCGCCGCATCGCTCCCGCACCGCGCGGCCGCGAAGGACGAAGCGCCGGTTCTCGTCAGTACTCTCCTCATACGAACAGGCCCGATTATACCAGCAATCCCCCCACCTCGGGCGGGCATTCGGGCGGCAAGGCAGCACGCCGCGGGCAGCGCGCGGTGCGGGAGACGGCGGCCCCGTGCGGGCGGGGTACGGAAGTGTGGCCCCCCCGTCAGCGTCCGAGCCAGGGAAAGCGCAAGGCGTCGATCCGGGCCTTCATCTCCGGGGTCTTGCGGTCCTCGCCCTGGTAGCGGGGGTGCTCGCGCCCGATCACCCACGGCCAGACGTCCGGGTCCGGCCAGGAGCACGGCCAGAGCTTGGGGAACAGGGCGGCGAGCAGGGCGGCCTCGGCTTCGGGCAGCGCCAGCGGGCGGTTGTCGAGCTCCGGATCGTCGGGCGCGGTGCCGTCGGAGCGGTCCCATGGGATGGGCCCCATGGTCAGGAGGTCCCCCCCGGAGTAGTAGCCGGTAACCAGGCGCGTGACGACCCACCGCGGCAGCGGGCGGTGGACCTCCTGCGGTTCCTGGACGATCCGCAGCGTGCCGCCCTCGGCGACGAAGCCGACGGTCTGCCCGGCCATCTCGATGGAGAGGGCGGCGCCGGCGTCGCATGCAGCAGCCGAGGTGGCGAAGCGCTGCTCAAGCTCGCCCTCCAGCTGCCGCGCCAGGCCGGGCAGGTCCAGGATGGCGACCATCTCGGCATCCAGCCCGACGACGTCGCACGAGCCGCGAAGCCGATACGTCCCGCCAAGGTGCAGCATGGTCTGCGTGATGAGTGTCTTGTGCGACTGCATGAGGCAGATCGTCTCGTCCCCGGCCGCGGCGGTCAGCTCGCCGGCCAGGCGCAGCACGGCGATCGCCGCGTCGCGCGTCTGGACGGTCACGTCGGTGACGTGGCCGAAGGGCATGCCGTAGTGGTCGGCCGGCCGGAAGCGGCGGTCCACGCGGGCGTGGCCGACGATCTCGCCGTCCTGGCGGACGACGTGCGGCTCGCCGCCGCCGATGTAGGCCGACATCTTCGGCGCCCACGGGTCGCTCAGCCAGGCGCGGCGGGCGGCCCGGGCCTGCGGCTCGTCGGCCGGCTCGACCCGCGCGACGGTCTCGACGTCGCGCACCGCCGCCGCCGGCAGCGTCGCGACCGGGTAGTAGAAGCACGGCACGAAGCCGACGAACGCGTGGTCGTACTGGCTGCCGTGCACCGCCGAGACGCAGATGCCCCGCTCCCGCGCCAGGCGGAAGCACGCCTGGAAGCCCTTCACGAACGCCGGGTGCGGCACGCCCTCGGCCTCGACGCCCATCTCGTGCGGGCGGACGGCCCGAAGCACCGTGCCGCCGATGCTCAACGCGAACTCGTTGAAGTAGCCGGCGGCCTCGACGCTGCCTTCCTCGCCGACGACGTAGATGCCCGCCTCCTCGGCACGGGCCGGCGAGGTGAAGTGCTCCGGGCGCGTCCGACCGCTGTAGCCCAGCAGGGCGGCGGCCCGGGCGAGGTCCTCCTGCGAGGCGGCCTTGCGGACCACCATGTCCGCGAAGCCGTCGGGCAGGGGGTGGC
>CAZXOC010000238.1:0-12018 GCA_964642165.1 uncultured Planctomycetaceae bacterium
TCCTTCGGCTTCTCGTCGGGCTTCTTGTCTTCCTTGGGCTTGTCCTTGGGCTTGTCCTTGGGTTTGTCCTTGGGTTTGTCCTTCGGCTTGGCCGGGGGCTTGGGCTTGGCGGGCGGCTTCCTGGGCGCGGGCTTCTTCGGCTCGGGCTTCTTGCGCTCGGGCTTCCGGGCGGCCGGCTTCGTGGTGGGCGGCTTCGGGGCGGCCTTGGGCTTCGCCGCGGGCTTGGTCGTCTTGTCCGCCTTGCCTTCCTTCGTCGTCGCGGGTTTCTTGGCGCCGTCGGCGCTGGCCTTGGCGGCGTCGCTGGTGGCGGCGAACAACTGGCCGTCGGCCCCGACGAGCAGGGCGGCGATCTCCTTCTCGGGCGCGTCGTAGAGCACGCGTCCGGTCCGGCCCTTCGGGTCGATCTCGAGGATCAGCCCCTTCTCGTCGGTGCCGGCGTAGAGCGTGCCGTTCCCGGCCGCGGCCAGGCAGAGGATGTTCTTGGCGAGCTTGTCGGCGTGGTAGACCACCTGCCCCTTGCCGGCCTTGTCGACGGCGAAGACCTTCCCTTCCGGCCCGGTGGCGGCGTAGAAGCCGCCGTCGCCGGCAGGCAGGACAGCCCAGACGTACTTGACCTTCGCGTCGGTCCAGACGGGCTGGGCCTTGCCGCGGGCGTCGATGCGGTAGAGGCCCGCTTTCTCGCCGCCGGTGCCGGCCAGCAGGTCGCGCCCCGTCCAGTGCAGGCAGGCGATCATCGTGCTGGGCAACTCGGCGAACTTGACGGCCTTGCCGCCCTGAACCTTGTAGACGACCGCCTCGTTGCCGGCACCGGCGTAGAGCGTTCGCCCCGCGGCGGCGACGGCCGAAACCACCGCCGGCGCCGAGCCGCTGCCGGCCAGGACCGTCACCCGCCGCGCCAGCTTGATCTCGCCCAGCGAGGTGGTGACGGTGCCTTCGAGCTTTCCCGTGGTGAAGTGGGCCTCGGTGGTGTGGGTCCAGGTGGCGGGCCGCACGGCGGGCGCGGCCGCGGCCAACAGGGACACGACCACGGCGGCAACGACGAGGGGGGTCCGGCGTCTCATCACGGCATCCCTTTACTGACGGAGGAGTGTCTGGTCCGGCCGGCGCTGCACGCGGAACCTTGCGATGGCCGAGCCGCTGATGATGTACTTCGTCTTGACGGTCTGCACGAGGCTGCGGCGGAACGTCTTCGTATCGAGGATCTTGGCGTCGGAGAGGATGGCGGCGCGGCTGGGGGGCAGGTCGGGCAGCTCCTTCTGGGACAGGGCCAGTCCCCCGCGGCCGGGCAGGGGCAGGCGAAGGTAGAGCTGCTGCATCGCCGGCCGAACCACCGTCTGCATCGCTTGGAAGAGCTGCTCGGTCGTCCGCGGGGCGAAGCGGTGCGGCTGCTCGGCCTGCCGGTAGGTCATGTCCCGCGTCGCGTCGCTAACGGCCAGCGTGTAGTTGCCCTCCGGCAGGTCCCTGGGCAGCTTGAACTGCACGTCGAGCGTCTCCCGCGCCTTGCGGTACGGGCGGAGGATCAGCGTGCCGGTGAGGGTCTCGCCCGGGCGGTAGATCTCGCCGGCCAGCTTGAAGTCCAGCATCATCGCCGAGACGTTGCCCTTCTCGACGGTCACGTTCACGTGGATGCTTCGGGGGGAGAGGCGCTTGCCGTAGGGGTTGGTCAGCAGCGTTGCCAGCGGGCGGGTCATGTCGGAACTCACCGCGTAGATGCTGCTGCCGGTGGAGACGTTGGCCGCCCGGTAGGTGCCGAGCTTGCCGTAGTCGACGGTCACGTCGTAGCGGACGGTGTGGCGTTCGGGCATCTCGTGCCACGCCCAGATGGAGCTGCTGAGCACGGAGCGGCTCATGGACGCGACGGTCATGCGGTGGTCGGCGATGGCATAGTGGAACGTCTCCTCGCGCTTCTCGGTGAGCCAGCGCACGTGGACGGTCACGGGGACCATCCGGGGCTTCGGGCCGATCACGCCGGCGGCGGCGACTTCCTCGTCCCGGTCCATCGTCCCGAGGACGCGCAGCCCCGAGGAGAGCTTGAAGCTGCTCATCAGGCCCGACACGCAGGTGTGCACGTAGGCCGTCCCCATCGGCAGCTTCGTCTCCCCCGTCCCGGCGAACGAGTGCCCGAAGGCCAGCACGCGCCCGTTGAGCACCTCGGTGACCGTGCCGACGGCGGACCACTCGGCATCGCCGGTGACCAGGGGCACGGCCAGCGCCGCGCCCGGCTCGAAGCGGACGTTGCGTGCGGCCTTCGCCTCGGCGGCGTTGACGCCGCCGGAGGCCACCGGCACGATCCCCAGCGGCTCCAGCAGGCGCGTCAGCTCCGCGAGCGTGCGGCGGCTCGTGCCCGAGACCATCAGCGGGGTCGTCAGGGGCACCAGCTCGGGCGCGCCGCTCGGGGGCCGCCGGGCCGAGCGCCGCCGCGGCGGCAGGCAGAGCTCCGCGAAGTCGATCTTCCGCGGGTCCAGGACGACGGCGAGGTAGTCGGCGAGGTCGTGCCGATCGAGCGCCGCCCCGCCGCCCACGGCGGGCGCGTCGGGCGCGTCGGCCCGGGCCGAGGCCTTGCCGGGCGCCTTGCCGGGCGCCTTGCCCATCTTCTTGTAGGACTCCCCCGCGGCGAGCATCTGCGTGATCGGCTGGATGCCGCACAGCGGCTCCTTGCTCCCCCGCCAGCCGTAGGCCACCGCCCCGACCAGCTTGTCCTTCTTGTCGGCCGGGTCCTGGAAGTACACCGGCGAACCGCTCATCCCGGAGATGATGCCCGTGTGCTCGAGGTTCTGCCCCGACAGTCTCGCCAGGATGACGTCGCGGTGCGGCTCCCAGCGCTTGATGACCGAGACGATCTCCGCCTGGAAGCGGATGATCTTCGTGCCCTGCAGGACCGTCAGCCCGTAGCCCTTCATCCCGCGCCGCAACGTGTCGTGGTGCAGGTAGCGGTCGGATTTCTCCACGAAGCGTTTGGCGGCGTCGAGCCGGGCATCCGGCCGCGACGGCGAGTCCGCCACGGCAGCAGCCCCCACCCCTACGGCCAGCCAGGCCGCCCAGATCCACCGGGTCTCAGGGCAACTCATACTTCGGTCTCCTCGCGCGCGAGTGCGAGGCCTGATGGTAGCCCTCGGCCCCCGGGCGAACAAGCAAAAACGCCCTTCCCGCCCCGCCACCCGCCGGGAAGCCCCATCCCAGGCCCGGCGGCGGGAGGGTGGGCGAAAAGACCTCTTGACAAGCCCAGGGTCGGGCGCTACACCTATCCTCCCCGCAGGACGCTCAGGGAAGGGAAACGTCCTGAACAAAGCGCCTGTCGGATCGTAGTAAGAATCCGAATTCGGCCGGCAGGGCCGGTGTATCGACTGAGGACGAGGCGACATGATCGACGTCAAGCACCTGACGAAGTGGTACGGGCGTGTTCTGGCCGTGGACGACATCTCCTTCCGCGTGGAGAAGGGGATGATCGTGGGCTTCCTGGGACCCAACGGCGCGGGCAAGAGCACGACGCTGAAGATCCTGACGTGTTACATTCCGGCCAGTTCCGGCAAGGTGGCGATCTCGGGCTACGACGTGCTGAGCCAGTCGCTGGAGGTCCGCCGCCACGTCGGGTACATGCCCGAGAACGTCCCGCTGTACCCCGAGATGCGGGTCGAGGAGCTCCTGACGTTCCGCGCGGCGCTGCGGGACATCCCCTCCCGCGAGCGTGCCGCGGTCGTCCAGCGGGTGGCCGAACGCTGCTGGCTGAGCGTCCCCGAGGACATGATGCGCCGCCGCATCGGCGAGCTGTCCCGCGGCTACAAGCAGCGGCTGGGCCTGGCCGAGGCGCTGCTGCACACCCCCCCCGTGCTGGTGCTGGACGAGCCCACGATCGGCCTGGACCCCAACCAGATCCGCGCGATGCGGGAGCTGATCCAGCAGCTCGGCGAGGACCACACGATCATCCTCTCCAGCCACATCCTCGCCGAGGTCGAGCAGACCTGCAACCACATCATGGTGATCGCCGCCGGGAAGATCGTCGCCGACGGCACGCCGGAGGCGCTGCGCAAGAAGGTCCTGGGCCCCTCGCAGGTCCTGGCCGAAGTGCGGGGCGCCAAGTCGCGCGAGCTGGTGTCGGCGTTCCAGGGGCTCGACGGCGTCCGCGGCGTGGACGGTTCGGCCGTCGGCGGCTGGACCCGCCTGACCCTCCAGTGCGACGGCAAGGCCGACCGCCGCGCGGAGGTCTACCGCCTGGTCTCCGAGAAGGGCTGGCAGCTCCGCGAGCTGCGTCACACGGGCGGGTCGCTGGAGGACTTCTTCGTCCAGGTCACTTACGAGCAGAACATGCAGGCCGCCCAGCGCATGGCCGAGTAACCGCGAACGGCAAGGAGTGTTTCCATGCGAAAGGCACTGACCCTGGCGCGGCGGGAGTTGACGGGCTACTTCGTCTCGCCGATCGCCTACGTGATCGGCGCGGGCTTCCTGATGCTCAGCGCCGGGTGGTTCTTCCTGAATCTCCGGATGGGCGGGGAGGCGTCGCTGCGTCCGCTGTTCGACGGCATGGCGGTCCTGATGGTGCTGGCCGTCCCGCTGCTGACCATGGGGCTGCTGAGCAAGGAGTTCGACAGCGGCACGATCGAGACGCTGATGACCACCCCGGTGACCGACACGGAGGTGATCCTGGGCAAGTTCCTGGGGGTGATCCTCTTCTACCTGGTGCTGCTGGCCAGCACGGTGCTGCTGATGGGGCCGATCCTGATCTACGGGCGCCCGGACTTCGGCGTGGCGGCGATGGGGTACCTGGGCATGGTGCTGCTGGGCGCGGCGTACGTGTCGGTGGGCATCTTCGCCTCGACGCTGACGCGGCACCAGATCGTCGCGGCGATCGTGGCGATCGGCATCCTGGCGTTCTTCGTGGTCCTGATGGGGGTGGTGGTCCGCGTGGGACGCTGGCCCTGGACGCTCCTGGCGTCGCACCTGAACGTGATGGCCTACTTCAAGGACTTCTCCCGCGGCGTGCTGGACACCCGCGGGGTGGTGTACTTCGTCAGCGCCACGGCGCTGTTCCTGTTTCTCAGCGTCAAGACACTGGAGAGCCGGAGATGGCGATAAAGACCCCGACACCCCCCCCGCAGTCGATCGAGACGCTCGACCCGTCGAAGACGTACCTGGCGGGGGCGGTGGCCTCGCTGCTGGGCCTGCTGGCCACGGCGGGCGCCGCCTTCGGGCTGATCTGGTACCTCACCTCGGCCGAGGCGCAGACGGAGCTTATTGCCTACCTCCTGCTGCTGACCGCCCTGGCGGTGGTCGGGCTCATCGCGGGCGTGCAGCTCTTCCGCGGACACCCGGGCGCCCAGCAGCTCCTGCTGGTCTACTGGTGCGGCGTGGTCGTCGCCGCGACCGTGCTGACCTTCGCCGTCATCCTCTGGCGCGTTCCGGAAGGCCTCGCCGAGCAGTTCGGCGAGGCCACCAGCGACAGCCTCACGCCCTGGGTGACCGTGCTGGGGCTGGTGGTGCTGGTCCTGGCCGCCCTGGTGGTGGGCCTGCTGGCGGCCGCGAGCCAGGCGGGCAGCCGCCAGCGATACGCCTCGATCGTCATCGTCTCGGTCGCCGGCGCCATCGCGGTGGCGGTAGGCGCCAACCTCGTCGCGCAGTACGAGAACCCCGAGAAGGACCGCAAGAACTACCTCCACGTCTCGATGGAGACGCTGGGGCGCTACGGGCTGAGCCCGCGGACGAAGAACGTCCTGAAGGACGTCAAGACGCCGGTCCGCCTGACGTGCGTCTACACCTCCACCGACAAGGCCAAGCAGACCGAGGAGCGCCGCGAGCGCGTCCTCGAGCTGCTCGAGGACATGAAGATCTACGGCGAGAAGGTCACCGTCGCGAACGTCACCACCGACGCCGGCAAGGCGAAGCTGCTGCAGCGCCTCCGGGGCCAGCTCGGCACCCAGGCCGACAAGCACCACGCCTACGTCAAGAAGTTCCACGACGAGACGGAGGCGTTCCTGGCCACGCTCGAGGCCGACCGGCAGAAGTGGGAAAGCCACCCCAAGGACTCCTACCTGAACATGTGGTCGCTGCCGGTCGAGATCTCCGCGGCCATGAGAAGCGGCATCGAGAAGCTCCAGAAGGCCCACAAGAAGGTCTCCGACGGCCTGGCCGGGACGTCGCTGCCGGACTACGCCGACCTCGTCCGGGAGATCAAGGAGGCCACGAAGGACTTCCAGGAGATGCTCGAGAAGGCGGTCGAGCTGGTTGAGAGCGTCGGCAAGATCGCCCAGGCCGCCGGGGAAGGCGACAAGCAGAAGGCCGCCCGCAAGGCCGTCGACGACTGCGCCGCCGCCGTACAGAAGGCGGTCCAGGCCGTCGGCAAGGCGAACGACCCCGACCCGTCCAAGCCCGCCGACGTGCTCGGCGCGTACGTCGCGGCGGCGCGGGAGGCGGCCCGGCAGGCCGCCGCCGCCGCCAAGCAGTTGGACGAGATCGCCGGCGAGGACGAGGCGGCGCTGCTGCGCGAGAACCGCTTTTACGTGGTCCCCGCGGGCATGGTCCAGTTCGTCCTGAGCGACTACTACCGGCAACTGGGCCAGCTCGTGGCGAACGAGGCCGCCGAGGCCGACGCCGTCGCCCGGAACGCCAAGCCCGACTACCAGAAGCGGTTCATCCGCCAGGTTCGCGGCAAGGCCGCTCGGATCGGGCAGTCGTTCGACGTGGCGCGCGTCACGGCCACCGACTTCCTCCAGCGCCTCGCCACGGTGGATGAGCGCTCGAAGGCGGACCTGGCCGCCGCCGATTCGGGCGACCTGTTCAAGGACGCCCTGGCGAAGTTCAAGGCGGCGATCGACGAGGCCGACGACCTGCCCGACCGGAAGGACACGTCGCTGTCCACCGAGATCACCGGCGAGAACCTGGTGATCGTCGAGGCCGGCGACAAGGTGGCGGTGGTGAAGTTCGACGAGGTCTGGCCGCTGCGGGTGCAGGACTTCGGCATGTCGCCCTCGGACGACGACGCGCCGCAGAAGCGCGTCTTCAACGGCGACGGGGCCATCGGCTCCAAGGTCCTGTCCATGACGCAGAAGCCGTTCGCCGTGGTGCTCCTGGCGTACTGGGGCCCCGGGCCGGGCATGCCCCCCCAGATGGCCCGCATGATCCCCCCGAGCGACATCCCCCTGCGCGCGCTGGGGACGGTCCGCAAGCGGCTGGAGCAGGCCAACTTCGCCGTGGAGGACTGGAACCTCAACGACGACATGCCCGACCCGAACGAGCACAAGGACCGCCCGAAGCTCCTGATCGTCCTGCCCCCCCCGCCGAACGTGCCGCAGTCGCCGTGGCAGCGGACGCCGCAGCCGACGCCCAAGTTCCAGCCCCAGCACGCCGAGAAGGTCACCCGGGCCATCCGCGACGGCACGCCGGCGATCTTCCTCGCCAGCTTCTTCATGCCCCGGCGCATGGGCATGTTCATGCCGATGAGCCAGACCACCTACGCCTGGGGCGCGTACCTCCGCGACGAGTGGGGCATCGAGGTGATGACCGACTACCTCGTCGTCCCGGCCGTGGGCGACGAGCAGAACCCCGGGCGCTACAAGGTCGACGGCCAACGCTTCGGCTACCTGCCCCTGAACTCGTTCTCGGACGACCACCCCATCGGCAAGCCGCTCCAGAGCCAGCGGGTGCTCTGGCCGAACCTCTGCCCCATCCGGCGCCGGCAGGACGCTCGCGGCGAGCAGGACGAGCTGCCCGAGGGCGTGGCTGTCGACAGCCTCCTGACGATTCCCAAGGGCTGGGAGACCTGCTGGGCGACACGGCACATCCAGGAGCTGCTGCGCATGTTCCGGAACGTCGAGGGCAGCTACATCTGGCCGACGTACCCGCCCGAGGGCGACGACCTGCGGGCGGGGTTTGACGTCGCCGTCGCCGCGACCCGCCAGAAGAACGCCGGAAAGGGGATCGAGCCGGCGCGGATCGTCGTCCTGGGCAACGCCTCGGGGCTCCTGGACGGCTACCTCGACCGCGAGATCCCCCTGCGCGACGCCAAGGGCACGACCTCCCTGAGCGATCCCCCCCGCGCCAACGCCGAGCTGCTGGTCAACAGCGCCTACTGGCTCATCGGCAAGCAGGACATGATCGCCAGCGGGCCCGTCCAGGCCATCATGCGGGAGATCCCCGCCGCCGCGAAGGTCTGGCTGGTCTTGATCTACTGCGGCCTGCTGCCGGCCGCCGTGCTGTGCGTCGGCGGGATCGTCCTGCTGATCCGCCGCAGGTAGGGCGCGGCTGCCCGGGCCGCACCCGGCGGACGCGCCGCCGTTCGGGACTCTCGTATACCTGCCACCGTTGATCGTGGTCGGAGTGGAAGGACTATGAAGCCGAAAACGACAATCGTCCTGGGCGTGCTTTTGCTGGCCTGCGTGGTGCTGGCGCTGTTCTCGGGCGACCTGTTCACCTCGTCGAAGAAGCCGGACGACGACGCCCAGGCCAAGGAGGAGAAGCTCTTCGATCCCGCCCCGGGCAAGGCGGTGCGGCTCACCCTCGAGGGCAAGACCGGCTCGTTCGTCTTTCGCAAGGAAGGCGACGAGTGGCGGATCCTCCAGCCCATCCGGGCCAAGGCCGACAAGTGGGACGTCGACAGCATCGCCGACGCCGTGAAGGACCTGAAGGGCTACGTCGCCGAGGGCGTCGGCAACGAGACGACCGGCCTGGACAAGCCCCTCTGGACCGTCACGGTGGTCGACGAGAAGGACAAGACCTTCCGCGTGCTCGTCGGGCGCCCCCGGCCGATGAAGGACAACGAGACGTACGTCCGCCTGGGCGGCTCGAAGCAGGTCCACGTGGCCAAGGTCGACCTCGCCTACAAGCTCAACAAGACCCTCAGCGAGTTCCGCAGCGACTCCGTCCTGGACCTGAAGACCGACAAGATCGCGCGCGTCCGCATCACCGGGCGCGAGAGCTTCGAGCTGGTCAAGAAGGGCGACGCGTGGGGGATCGTCCAGCCGATCTCCGCCTCCGCCGACGCCGACAAGGTCAAGGACTTACTCGACGACGTCGCCCGCGTGACGGCCAGCGAGTTCGTCGACGACGAGCCGGAGGACCTGGCCCCCTACGGGCTGGACACGCCGAGCCTGCTGGCCGAGATCGAGATGCAGCCCGAGAAGCCCGCCACCAGCCAGGCCACCACCCAGGAGACGCAGCCCGCGCCGCCCAAGGCGGGGCGGAAGTACGGCCTGGCCATCGGCAAGCGGGTCCGCGACAAGCTCTACGCCAAGCTCACCCACGAGAAGCCCGTCTTCAAGGTCAACGAGTCCCTCCTGAAGGACCTCCAGCCCAAGCTCGTGGACCTCCGCGTCAAGAAGGTCCTGTCGCTGACCCGCGGCGACGTCGCGGGCGTCGAGCTGGTCCTGCCGTCCGGCAAGGCCACCCTCAGCAAGCAGGACGCCCAGTGGCGCATGACCGCGCCGCTGAAGGGCGCCGCGGACGAGGACGCCGTCGAGAAGCTCCTCGGCGACGCCGCCGACCTGAAGGCCGCCGACTTCAAGGATGGCGTCGAGGACCTGGGCCTCTACGGCCTGGACAAGCCGGCGGGAAAGATCACCTTCCGCCTGGCCGGCAAGGACGAGACCACCACCCTCCTGATCGGGCGCAAGACCCTCTCCGGCGAGATGACGTTCGTCAAGTCCGCCGCCGGACAGGCCGTCGCCGTCGTGCCGACGGGCGACGTGAAGGGCCTGCTGGCCGAGCCCCCGACCTACTGGAGCCGCGGCATCCTGAAGCTGCCCGACGACGCCGAGGTCACCCACCTGCAGCTCCGCCGGACCGACGAGACCTTCACCCTCGCCCGCGATCCCAACGACGACTGGCAGCTCAGCACCCCCCTGGCCGCCCCCGGCGACAAGGACCACGTCGAGAAGGTCGTCGATCACCTCGAGGACCTCCGGGCCGACAAGATCGTCTATCTCGGCCCGACCATCCCCGATATGTACGCCAGGGCCAAGGACATCATGCAGGTGCTCGTGACGGCCGAAACCCCCGCGCCCGTGCCGGAGACCCAGCCCGCCAGCCGCCCCGCCACCCAGGCGACCACCCAGGCGACCCGACCCGCCGCCACCCAGCCCGCCGCGACCAAGCCGGCCGCCACCCAGCCCGCCGCCACCAAGCCGGCCGCCACCAGACCTGCGCCCAAGCCCAGCATCGAGAAGCACCAGATCACCGTGGCCAAGGTCGGCCTGCACTCCTACGCCTGGCTCGCGGGGACGAAGGTCCTCGCCGTCGGCGAGTTCGCCCCCAGTCTCTACGACGACCTCGCCGCCGAGCTGCGCAGCCGCCGGATCTGGACCCTCGACCCCGACAAGATCCGGGGCATCCGCCTGACCGCCGAGGCCGACTCCCTCGAGCTCCGCAAGGACGGCGAGGACTGGACCTACACCGCCGACCGCTACGTCAAGATCGACGCCGAGAAGGTCGGCGACTACTTGAAGGACATCAAGGAGCTCGAGGCCGAGCGGTTCGCCACGCACGCCCCGCCGCCCGACCCCGCCAAGTACGCCCTCGACAAGCCGTGGCTGACGCTGGAGGTGACCGACGAGAAGGGCGCCGCGTCCAGCCTGTCCCTGTCGCACACCGGCGTCTCGAAGACGGAGGACCGCTACGGGCAGGCCTCGGCCGTCCCGGGCGTCTTCGTCGTGTCGGCCTCGGACATCGAGAAGCTCAGCAAGAAGCTCAAGGACTTCAAGAAGTAGCGCCCCCCGGGCCGCGGGGCCGGCGCACGGGCCGGCGCGCCGGGGCCGGAAAGCCCTAACCGCGGGACGAGGCGTCTGTTATTATAGGTGGGCGGGTTGCCGCGGGCCCCGCCGGCCGACAGGACGCCTGCGCTGGGAGAGTCGTAGATGCGTCGAAGAAGATCGCTTGTGGCCTGGGCGACTGTGATCGCGGCCTGGTGCCTGGCCGCCGCGCCGGGCGCGGGCGCGGGCATCACCCGGGAGAAGCTCGACGAGATCATCCAGAAACTCGAAGCCAACGGGCAGTCCTGGCTCAAGGGCGAGACGATCGCCCCCGACGCGCGGGTCGACCTCGCCAAGGTCCGCTTCGACCAGGCGTCCGTCCCGCACCTCGAGGCCGCCCTGAAGTCCTCCCGCCGCGACACCGCCCGGCTGTACGCCCTCAACCGCCTGCTGGAGCGCCTCCAGGCCGCCGACCAGGGAACCGTCCGCGCCGCCCTGCCCGCCGTCAAGATGCTCCACGCCCGCACCAAGAGCGGCTACCGGACCTTCCCCAAGCTCACCAAGCGCCAGGCCGACAGCCTCAAGATGCCCCCCTTCAACCCGCGCCTCACCACCGACTTCATCATGGGGCGCATGGCCGTCCTCGACAAGCAGCGCGAGTCCAAGGTCGCGCGCGAGATGCACATCGCCCGCCACAACGAGGTCGTCAGCGACATCGAGAAGAGCGCCTTCCGGCTGATGTTCCTGGCCGGGGAAGCCCGGGAGGACAGCGCCCTGGTCAAGACCATGTTCCTCGAGGAGCGCAAGGGCAACGCCATCTTCCTCACCATCGCCAACACCTTCGCGGACCCCGGCAACAAGATCGACCCCGAGCGAGCCCGGAAGGTCTACCCCCTCTTCCGCTCCCACCTCAGCCGCCTCGCCATGCAGAACAAGCGCAAGTACGTCGACCCCGGCAAGGCCAACCTCCAACGGTCCGGCACGAGCGCCTTCACCCAGAAGGACGACTACGCCGGCATCCGGATCCTCAAGGCCTACAACCGCCTCGTCGAGGCCACCAAGCTGCCCAGCCTCAAGAAAGTCCGCGTGCCGTCGAACAAGGAGATCGACGAGTTCCACAAGAGGCTGAGGGCGAAGGCCAAGAAACGCAAGTAGCGCCCCTCCCGTTGGTTCCCCCTGCCGTTTGGCGGGCCGGCTTGCCGGCCGCTCTCTTGCCGTCTGGCGGCGGGCCTTGGCCCGCGTGTCTTCTGCACCCAGACGCCGCGCCGCGATCAGCGCACGCCGACGGATCTTCCCTTACCCTTACCGCGCCGCTTGGCGGCGCGGTAACGCGGCCCGCAAGCGG
>CAZXOC010000239.1:0-11915 GCA_964642165.1 uncultured Planctomycetaceae bacterium
GGCTGGCAGACGGGCCTGCTGCGCTTCGGCGTGTTCGACCCGGCCGGGACGAGGCTGGCGCCCATTCGCATCGAGGTGCGGCGGGAGCAGGTCGGCGAGGGCGTCGAGGCCGTCCGGTCGGCGACGAAGGTCCTGCTCTACGACATCGCCACGGGCAAGGTCACGCCCACGGGCCTCGAGGGCCCCATGGTGATGGCCCGGTTCGACCGCACCGGCAAGGGGCTGATCGTGATGAAGGCCACGCGGCAGGGCTGGGGGCTGTTCACGGCCGCCCTGCCCAAGCTGGAGCTCCGGCCGCGAAAGGCCGTCGGCTTCCCCAACGCCGTCTGCCCCGGCGCCGACGTGGTGTGCATGTGGGCGCCGCCGCAGCGCAAGCGCCCGACCGAGCCCGGCCGGCGCCCCGAGCGCACGGGCCAGCGGTTGTTCCTCTGCGACCTGGCAGCCGACAGGGAGATCGCCGACCTGCCCGTCCACGAGCGCAACAGCGTGCTGGACGACCTCGAGTGCCAGTGGACGCCCGACGGGCGCTACCTGTGCTACTACGACGTGCGCGAGGAGCCCGCTGAGGCGGGCTCGAGCCGGCGCCCGAAGCTGCGGGTGATGACGCGCATCTGGGATCGCCGGGGCGGCCGGGAGGCCCGTCGGGTTCCCGATGCCATCCCGCTGGGGCCGGGCCCCGGGCCGTCGAGCATCATGCTGGTCAAGCGCCAGGCGACCGGCGACGGGCCGTTCCTGCTGCACGACGCGAAGAACGGCTCGGAGTGGCCCCTCGGCGACGCGACGGTCCGCCCCATCCACGCCCACGGGCGCAAGGTCGTCTACGCCAAGGTCGCCGACGACGGCACGGAGGCGGTCTACGTCGCCGACGTCGTCGGGGCCGAGGCGAAGGCCCCCAAGACGCCGTGAGCCCTGGCGCCCCGGCGGGGCGCGGGTGAGGAGCGATCGCATGCACGAGACGAGACGGGTGGGGGTGATCGGCCATCGCGGCGCGGCGGGGATCGAGCCGGAGAACACGCTCCGCTCCTTCCGCAAGGCCATCGAGCTGGGCGTCGACGCGATCGAGTGCGACGTCCACATGACCCGCGACGGGCGGGCCGTGCTCATCCACGACGCCACGCTGGACCGCACGACCGGCGGCACGGGGGCGGTGAACGAGAGGACCTTCGACGAGATCCGCGCCCTCGACGCCGGCTTGGGCGAGCGCATCCCCACGCTCCGGGAGCTGCTGGACCTCGCCCGCGGGCTGATCGAGCTGCACGTCGAGCTGAAGGACCCCACCGCGGTGGACCGCGTGCTGGAGGAGATCGCCGGGGCCGGCATGCGGGGCGCGGCCATCCCCACGTGCTTCGAGACGGACGTGCTGAAGCACATCCGCGCCCGGGACGCCGCGATTCGCCTGGAGCACATCTTCGGCGACCCGCCGGCCGACGCCGTCAGCCGCGCGCTGAGCGTCCGCGCCGCTCGCATTAGCTGCAACTTCCGCCACCTGTCCGAGGCGTTCGTTGTGGCCAGCCACGACGCCGGCCTGCAGGTCGTCGCCTGGGCGCCCGACACGCCCGACGAGCAGCAGCGGGCGATCGACCTCGGCGTGGACTTCATCTGCACCAACCGCCCGGACGTGCTGCTCGAGCTCCTGCGCGCCACGCCGGGATGACCCGTTCCGCCCGCGAGGGGGGGAAACTCCCTTGCGTCGGCCCCACCGGCGTCTTACAAGGCAGGATTGCGGCGAGCGGGTCGCGCCATGGTGCCCGGGCCGATGGACGGTCCGTGCCGGCGAGGCCCGCGGCCCCCACGGAGACAGGACGCGACAGATGGGCAAGACGATGAAGGCCCTGGTCAAGGCCGAGGCGGCGGAAGGCCTGTGGCTCCAGGACGTGCCGATCCCCGAGGTCGGCGCCAGCGACGTGTTGATCCGGATCCTGAAGACGAGCATCTGCGGCACGGACGTTCACATCTGGAACTGGGACGAGTGGGCGCGCAAGACGATTCCCGTCGGCATGCACGTGGGGCACGAGTTCGTCGGGCTCGTGGAGGCCTTCGGCGCCAACGTGCACGACTACGCCGTCGGCGACCTCGTCAGCGGCGAGGGCCACCTCGTCTGCGGGCGCTGCCGCAACTGCCTCGCCGGGCGCCGCCACCTCTGCCCGCACACGCAGAGCGTCGGCGTGAACCGCCCGGGCGCGTTCGCCGAGTACCTCTGCATCCCGGTGACGAACGTCTGGCCGGCCGACCCGGGCATCCCGCTGGAGGTCATCAGTTGCTTCGACCCGCTGGGCAACGCGACGCACACGGCCCTGAGCTTCGACGTGCTGGGCGAGGACGTCCTGATCACCGGCGCGGGCCCGATCGGGATCATGGCGGCCGCCATCGCGCGCCACTGCAAGGCGCGGCACGTCGTGGTCACGGACGTCAACCCCTACCGCCTGGGGCTGGCCAAGGCGATGGGCGCCACGCGGACCGTGGACGTCCGCCACGAGAAGCTGGACGCCAAGCTCCAGGAACGCCTCGGCATGAAGGAAGGCTTCGACGTGGGCATGGAGATGTCCGGCAACCCGGACGCCTTCCGCACGATGCTGGCCAACATGTGTCACGGCGGCAAGATCGCCATGCTGGGCATCCAGGCCCGAACCGAGATCGACTGGGACTTCGTCGTGTTCAACGGGCTGACGATCAAGGGCATCTACGGCCGCGAGATGTACGAGACCTGGTACAAGATGACCATGATGATCCAGTGCGGGCTGGACATCACCCCGGTCATCACGCACCAGTACCCCTACACGGAGTTCGAGGAAGCCTTCGAGGTGATGCGGTCCGGGCAGTCCGGCAAGGTCGTGCTGACCTGGGCCGAGCGGTAAGGGAGAGCCATGTTCGGATCGATGAAGGACCACGTGACGACGGCGCTGGAGGAGATCCGCGCGTCGGGCCTGTACAAGCAGGAGCGCCTGATCACGACGCCGCAGGGCGTGCGCATCGGCGTCTCGGGCGGGCGCGAGGTGCTGAACTTCTGCGCGAACAACTACCTGGGCCTGGCCGACGACCCGCGCGTGATCGCCGCGGCGAGGGAGAGCTACGAGCGGTGGGGCTACGGGCTCAGCAGCGTGCGGTTCATCTGCGGCACGCAGACGCTCCACAAGCGGCTCGAGGCGAAGCTCAGCGAGTTCCTGGGCATGGAGGACACGATCCTCTACAGCTCGTGCTTCGACGCCAACGGCGGGCTGTTCGAGACGCTCCTCGGGCCCGACGACGCCGTCCTCAGCGACGAGCTCAACCACGCGAGCATCATCGACGGCATCCGCCTCTGCAAGGCGCGGCGCCTGCGCTTCGCCAACGGGGACATGGCCGACCTGGAGGCCCGGCTGAAGGAGGCCTCCGACGCGCGGATCCGCCTGATCGCCACCGACGGGGCGTTCTCCATGGACGGCAGCGTCGCGAACCTGCCGGGGATCTGCGACCTGGCGGAGAAGTACGACGCGGCCGTCATGGTCGACGACTCGCACGCGACGGGCTTTTTCGGCCCGACGGGGCGCGGCACGCCCGAGTACCACGCCGTCTCGGGGCGGGTGGACCTGATCACGAGCACGCTGGGCAAGGCGCTGGGGGGCGCCTCGGGCGGGTTCACCTCCGGGCGCAAGGAGATCGTCGAGCTGCTCCGCCAGCGGAGCCGCCCGTACCTGTTCTCGAACACGCTCTCGCCGGCCATCGCGGCCACGTCGCTGGTCGTGCTGGACATCCTGTCGGCCTCGACGGAGCTGCGCGATCGGCTGGAGGCCAACACGAGGCACTTCCGCGCGGGCATGACCGAGCGGGGCTTCGACATCCCCGAGGGCGACCACCCCATCGTGCCGATCATGCTCGGCGACGCCGTGCTGGCGACGAAGATGGCGGACCTGATGCTCGCCGAGGGCGTCTACGTGATCGGCTTCAGCTACCCCGTCGTCCCCAAGGGCAAGGCCCGAATCCGCGTGCAGATCTCCGCCGCCCACAGCACCGAGGACCTCGATTTCGCCATGGACGCCTTCGCGAAGGTCCGCCGGGCGTGCATGGAATAGACCCGCCCGAGGCGGAAAGCCGGTACGGCCCGCTCCCCTCGGCGCCCCGGCGGACGGCTGGAGCGCTCCCCCGCGCGGCGCGCGACGGCGCCGCGGCGTAGCGGCTAGCCCATCGCGAGAAGCCTACGCGCCCTTGAGCGACGGACCGGCGGGCGCCTCGGCCGCGCCGGGCCGGGCCGTGACCTGCCGGCGCTGCGCGACGGCTTCCCGGAAGTTCTCGCAGAGCCGGCTGATCGCGAACGTCTTGCAGTGCTTCTTGCGGTAGGCGTCGCCGGGGCCGTCGCAGCCGTAACCCCGCGCGGTTCGCTGCCAGGCGGGGACCAATCGGTCGCCGTAGGTCTGGCAGATCTCGCGGAAGCGGCAGGGACCGACCCGCTCGTCCGCCTCCGCGTCGGCAGCCCCGGCGAGCGGCGCCGCTTGCCCCGTCCGCGGGGGCCGCTTCGCCCGGCGGGCAGGCCCGGCCGGTGCCCCGCGCCTCGGCGGCGCGGAACGACGTGCCAGCAGTTCGTCTCCAGGCATCACAATCCTCCTCTCCCTGTTGCGTCCGTTCCCGTCAGGGCCAGCGCATCGCCCGGCGCGGCGGCGGACAGCCTGCCCTCGCCGCGGCGGACGGTGGTCATCACGTCCTCGTTCCAGTCCTTCGCCACCAGCAGCGGCGCGACGTACGCGCACACGAAGTCGGGCGCGAGGCAGGAGAAGTGCCCCCCGTCGTGCCCGTGCCGCGCCATGCCGTCTCGCCAGGCGATCTGGTGAAGCCCCGCCGCGGGCCGCCGGAAACCCACCTTCCCGGCCGACTCGCCGTGCGCGCGGTCCATCGTGCCGAACCACGTGGTCCCCGCGCCCAGCAGCGCGACGTCCCGCGCGGAGTGAAAGCTGACGATCCCGCACCGCGTGTGGGCCAGCGCGCCGCCCAGGTCGTACGTCGGCGACAGCGACGAGGCCAGCAGCACCACCCCGTCGATCCGCTCGCCGGCGTCGAGGCACTCCGCCGCCCAGACGGCGATGGCCGTCCCGCCGCTGTGGCCGATCAGGAAGACCGACCCGCCGGGATGCTCCTGGCGGTAGGCCCCGACGCGCTCCGCCAGCGCCGCGGCCACCTGGCGATTCCGCTCGTACGCGCACTGGTTGAACAGCGGCCCCAGCGGCGCCGTCCAGTCGTACAGCTCGACGGCCAGGCCGAGGCCCGCCTCCGAGAGCCTCCGCGAGGCCAGCTCGTTGTGGAGCGCCCGCCCGTCGATCCCCGGCAGCACGATCAGCAGCCCGCGGTCCAGGTCGTCGCCGTTCATCAGGACTTGTCGGCCCCCGCAGCCGGCCAGGATCGCGGCCGCCAGCACCAACCACACGCAGCGCGTACACCTCTCGGGTCCCGTTGGGGGTAACATCGCTTGCGCCTCCCTTCGATTTGAGACAACCCGTTTCCGTCCGAAGGGAAAGACAAGCAAACGCCATGCCGCCTCGCCGGGCCGCGGCGCGCCTCGCCGACTAAGGCCCTACCGCCTCAAGGCTACGGACCGCCGCCGGATATGGGGGCGTCGGGTAGGGGGCCCCCCGAGCGGGCACAGAGCACCCGGCGGGGTGGGCAACTGGGCAAACCGCGTTGCAGCTTGCACGAGAGCTTGCAGCGGATGTGCATATAAACAAGGGAAGGATTCTGAGAATTCGGACCTGCTCCCCCCTCGCCGGCTCGCCGCGCGCCGCGCGCCGGCAGATCGCCCCCAGACGCCCCCCGCAACGCTCCGTCGCCTCACTCGATTCGCACGACGATCGAGCGCTGGAAGTCCGGCAGCGCGACCTTCGCCCCGTTCAGCGTCGCGTCGCGCCAGCGATTCGCCCACGGGTCGTACGTCCGGGCCGAGACGCCCTTCCTGCCCGCCAGCACCTTGGCGAAGTCCACGCTCGCGCCGCGGATCGTCCCGGGCGCCTTGCCCTCGGCCAGCTCCGTCTTCCAGGTGTTCTGCACGTCGCGGCCCCAGGCCAGGACGGTCTTGCGGCCCTTGAGCACGTAGACGCGCAGGCGGGCGTTCGGAACGGTTGCCGGCTGGAAGCGCTCGGCGGGGGCGTCGAGGCCCTTGACCGCCTCGGCGAAGCGCCCGAACTGCCACCACAGGTCGTTCTTGGCGACGTAGTGGTCCCAGTGCCACGTCTGCCCGCCCCCGGCCGCCCCGGCGAAGAACGGCGCGAACAGCACGTCGTGCAGGATGATCCCGCGCTTGTCCTTGGCGTAGAGCTTGAACGGCCCGCTGTGGCCGGGCTCGACGGCGCCGCTCTCGGCGAGCAGCACGGGTCGCCCGGGGCGCAGCGCCAGCAGCTCGCGCACGGCGTCGGCGGCGAGCACGTCGACGGGCCCGTGGCAGACGTCCAGGCGGGCGCCCAGGTCCAGGTAGCGGTGCACCTGGGCGACGTCGTTGCCCTTCATCGTGCTCAGGCGGCGGTACATCCCGCGCTTCTGCGCGTGGTCGAAGCTGCCGAGGCTCTGCATCGCCAGGTTCTTCGGGAACCGCCGGTGCAGCTCGCCCAGCATCACCGCCGTCCAGGCCATGTAGTCGCCCCCGCGGACGCAGTTGACCTCGTTCCACAGCTCCCACCCGAAGACCTGCGGCTCGTTGCCGTAGCGCCCGGCGAACCACGCCAGCTTGCGCCGGAACTGGTCGCGGCTCTTCTTGCCGTCGAAGAAGTCCGCCACGTTCCGCGCCGGGCCGCCCTGGGAGACGTCGTGGATCGGCTTGTTGATCCACGGCCGCCGGGTGTCGTGGAAGTCCCGGAAGTGCTCCAGCGTCATCTTGACCCGCAGCCGGTGCTTGCGGGCCAGCGCCACCAGCGCGTCGATGCGCTTCGCCTTCGCCGCGTCGTACTCGCCGCTGCGCCGGTGCTCGACGTCCCAGAACGGCGCGCTGAGCCAGACGCGGAGGTAGTTGCCCCCGTTGGCGGCGAGCTTGCCCATCCACGCGTCCATCTGCGCCAGCCCCGCGCGCTCGTCCTCCGCGCTGCGGGGCGAGATCATGTTCAGCCCGACGGGGATGTACGCCCGCCCGTCCGACAGCTCGAAGTACCTCGCATCGCGCCGCGAGACCTGCACGAACGCCACGTTCCCGTCCTTCGCTTGCGCCGCCCCGGCCGCCGCCACCGCCGCCAGAACCGCCGCCACTGCTTTTGTCGTCATGTCGATCCCCTGCATGCCGCTCTCGCCACGGGGCGCGCCGCCCGCGCCCGGGCCGCCCCGATGCCCACGCCCGTTATCCATACCCCATCCCCGCGGCGAAGTCCACCGCCTCCGCTCCCCCCCCGGCCGCCCGCGCGCGGTTTTGCCTTGGGCCCGCCGCCGCCGCGCGGGACAATGGAGCGCGGCCGGGCCGCCCCGGCGCGGGAGCCGACCCCATGGCCCACGAGACACCCGATCGCCTGGACCGGCGGAACTTCCTCCGCCGAGCCTGTGCCGCGACGGCGGCCGCGGGCTCCGCCGAACTGCTCGCCGCCGGGAAGCCCCAACCCGCGCCCGCGTCGAAGCCCGCCGCCGCGCCGCCCACCGGCATCGTCTACGACGACGTCTACAAGACGCACGATCCCGGCCGCGGGCACCCCGAGAGCCCCGCGCGCTGCGACGCGATCATGAAGGCCCTCGCCGCTCGCCCGCTCGCCGACCGCCTCAAGCGCATCGCCCCGCGCCGCGCCGACGACGCCGAGCTGCTCGCCTGCCACACCCGGGCCTACGTCCAGGCCGCTCGCGACGACTGCCGCGCCGGGCGAGGCGTCCTGCGCACCGGCGACACCGCCCTGTCCAAGCACACCCTCCAGGCCGCCCTCTTCGCCGCCGGGGGCGTGCTGGCCGCCGTCGACGCCGTCGTTGCCGGCACCGTCCGAAACGCCTTCTGCGTCGTCCGCCCGCCCGGGCACCACGCCACGCCCAGCCGCGGGATGGGCTTTTGCCTCTTCAACAACGTCGCCGTCGCCGCGCGATACGCCCAGCGGCGTCACAAGCTCCCCCGCGTCCTCATCGCCGACTGGGACGTCCACCACGGAAACGGCACCCAGGAGGCCTTCTACGACGACCCCTCCGTCCTGTTCTTCTCCACCCACCAGTACCCGTGGTACCCCGGCACCGGCCGCGCCGACGAGACCGGCAAGGGCAAGGCCAAGGGCACCACCATCAACTGCCCCTTCCCCGCCGGCAGCGGACGCAAGGAAGTCCTCGGCGCCTTCACCGACAAGCTCGTCCCCGCCGCCGACAAGTTCGCCCCGCGGCTCGTGCTCGTCTCGGCCGGGTTCGACTCCCGCAAGGGCGACCCGCTCGGCCGCTTCACCCTTACCGACGACGACTTCGCCGACCTGACCCGCGTGGTTCTGGCCATCGCCCGCCGCCACGCCTCCGGCCGCGTCGTCACCGTCATCGAGGGCGGCTACGACCTCGCCGGCCTCGCCGCCGCCTCCGCCGCGCACGTAGGAGCGCTGGCGGAGGCAAGGGAGTAGGGAGCAGGGAGTAGGGAGGTCGTGAGCGACGTCGAACGGCCGCCTCCGCCGCGCACGTGAGAGCGCTCGCCGAGGGCGGAGCGCCTCCTCGCGCGGGGGGGGAGCCGCCTGGGCCATTCGCACCCGCCACCCGGGCGGGCGAGGGCGGTTCAACTGTGCGGACGGAGCACCGCGCTGCGCCGACACGTCGGACTGGACCATCAGAGAGAGCAACGCCATGACCAAGCGCACTGTGAGCATCCTCGCGGGCCTGCTGATCGCGAACCTCGCCGCCGCCGGCGCCGAGACGAACGTCGCCCGCAACATCCTCCAGACCACCGGCGTCACGGGCGGCCTGGTCGTCCACGTCGGCTGCGGCGAGGGCCGCCTCACCGCACTGCTCCACGCCCGCGACGGCTACCTCGTCCAGGGCCTCGACACCGACGCCGCCAAGGTCGCCGAGGCACGCAAGCACATCAACGCCAAGGGCCTCTACGGCAAGGTCACCGCCAGGACGTTCGACGGCCGCACGCTGCCGTATCGAGACGGCATGGTGAACCTCGTCGTCGTCCTCGACGCCAAGAGCCGCGTACCCGACGCGGAGATCATGCGCGTGCTCGCGCCGAAGGGCGTGGCCTACGTCCGCGGCACGAAGCGTGTCAAGCCCCGCCCGGCCGCGATGGACGAGTGGACCCACTACCACCACGACCCGCAGGGCACCATGGTGGGGCGCGACGAGATCGTCGCTCCGCCGCGCGGCATCCAGTGGATGGGCGGGCCGAAGTGGCTGCGCAACCACGACTTCATGTCCAGCATGCACGCGATGGTATCGACCGGCGAGCGCGTGTTTTACGTCCTCGACGAGGGGCTCCGGCGGCACATCTTCCTGCCGTCGAGGTGGGTCCTGATCGCCCGCGACGCCTTCAACGGCACGGTCCTCTGGCGGCGGCCCCTGAAGGACTGGCACCCCAACAACTGGCCGTTGAAGAGCGGCCCGGGCCAGTTCCCCCGGCGGCTCGTGGCGGTGGGCGACAAGGTCTTCGTGACGTTCGGGCAGACCGCGGCGCTGACGGCCCTCGACGCCGTCACCGGCAAGACCCTCCGCACCTACGACGCCACGAAGGCCACCGAGGAGATCCTCTTCGCCGACGGCGTCCTGTACGTCCTGGTCAACCCGCGCCGCAAGCCCGTGGACTACCGCGCCGAGGGCACGAGCTACCGCGAGATCGGGCGGGCCAGCAACGCCTTCGCCTGGACGCCGCAGGATCCCGCGCGGAAGGTGATGGCCATCGACGCCGCCTCCGGCGAGGCCCTCTGGACCCACGAGGAGAAGGTCGCGCCGCTGTCGCTGACGGTCAGCAAGGCCAAGGTCTTCTTCGCCAACGGCAGCGGCATGGTCGCCCTCGACCGCAAGACGGGCAAGCGCCTCTGGGCCAGCACCGCCCCCGGCATCCGAAGGGTCGGCACGGGCGGGGCCCTCCGCGCCGTCTACCGCGACGGCGTCCTGCTCATCGCCGTCGGCACGAAGGTGAGCGCCTTCGCCGCCAAGGACGGCCAGCCGCTCTGGACCGGCTCCCTGCTGCACTCCAGCCACCACTGCCCCAACGACCTGTTCGTCATCGACGGCCTCGTCTGGTCGGCCAATACCGGCACGCCGCAGCGCAACGGCACCCACATCAAGGCGATCGACCTGCACACCGGCGAGGTGACCAAGGACTTCACCGCCGCCAACCTGCCCGCCTTCCCCATGCACCCGCGCTGCTACCCCAGCCGGGCCACCACCCGCTATCTCCTGACCAACGGCATAGGCACCGAGTTCTACCGCCTCGGCGGCAAGACCGTCGAGATCCACCACTACGTCCGCGGAAGCTGCGTCTACGGCGTGATGCCCTGCAACGGCCTGCTCTACAAGCCGGCGGACTCCTGCGCGTGCTACTACCAGTCGAAGCTCGAGTACTTCTGCGCCCTGTCGCCCGCCTCGGGCCTGCCGGCCAAGACCCCCGAGGCCCGCCGCCTCCAGAAGGGCCCCGCCTTCGGGCAGGTCCCCGCCGCCAAACCAGCCGACCGCCCCGGCGACTGGCCCATGTACCGCCGCGACGCCGCCCGCAGCGGCTGCACCCCGTCGCCCGTCGCACCCGCCCTGGCGAAGCGCTGGAGCGTCCCGCTCGGCGGCAAGCTCACCCCGCCCGTCGTCGCCGGCGGAAGGGCCTTCGTCTCGGCCATCGAGCGCCAGACGCTCTACGCGCTCGACGCCGCCTCCGGCAAGGTCCTCTGGACGCACCTCGCCGGCGGAAAGATCGACTCCGCCCCCACGCTATACGGCGACGCCGTCCTCTTCGGCTGCCGCGACGGCTGGGTCTACTGCCTCCGCGCGAGCGACGGCGCCCTGGCGTGGCGCTACCTCGTCGCCCCCGCCGACCGGCAGATCGTCGGCGAGCAGCACGTCGAGTCCGTCTGGCCCGTCCACGGCAGCGTCCTCATCGTCCGCGACGCCCTCTACGCCCTCGCCGGGCGAAACCTGTTCTTCGACGGCGGCATGCGCCTCGTCCGCCTCGACCCCCGCACCGGCCGAATGGTCGCCGAGACCGTCATGGACCAGAACGACCCCGCCACCGGCAAGAACCTCCAGACGCTCATCGTCGCCAAGTACATGCCGATCGCCAATCCGGACATCTTCTCCAGCGACGGCAAGCGGCTGTTCATGCAGGAGCAGAACTTCGACCTCAACGGCAAGCGCCTCACCGTCGCGCCGACCGCCCCCGGCCGCCGCGGCCAGCCCGCCGCCCAACCCGCCAAGGGCGCCCGCCACCTGTTCTGCCAGACCGGCCTGCTCGACGACGTCTGGTTCCACCGCTCCTTCTGGATCTACGGCAGCGACTGCGGCGAGGGCTGGGGCGCCTACGCCGGCACGCGGCGCGTCACCCCCTGCGGCCGCATCATGGCCTTCGGCAAGAAGCGGATCTACGGCTTCCGCTCCGACCCGCTGGGCAACATGCTGCACCCGCGGACGACCTACAAGCTCTACGCCGCCGACAAGGACCCCGCCCCCGTCGCCGCGCCCGCCGCGGCGGCTCAGCCGACGGCGCGGAAGGCCCGGCGCGGCAAGGCCAAGCGCCCCCGCGGCCGCGGGTTCCAGCAGCACTGGCAGGTCGACACGCCCGGCCTCCTCGTCAACGCCATGGTCCTCGGCACGGAGCGCCTCTGGATCGCCGGCCCGCCCGACCTCGCCGACGAGACCAAGATGCTCGGCTTCCTCCCGGGCGCCGACGACGAGATCAACCGTCAGCTTCGCGCCCAGAACGACGCCTGGCTCGGCCGCCGCGGCGGGCTGCTGCGTTCCGTCTCCGTCACGGACGGCCGCAAGCTCTCCGAGTGCAAGCTCGACAGCATCCCCATCTTCGACGGCATGGCCGCCGCCGACGG
>CAZXOC010000240.1:0-11787 GCA_964642165.1 uncultured Planctomycetaceae bacterium
CGTGATCGAGCAGCTCGACCGGCGCGGGGCCGACATCCTCCGCCTGTGGGTCGCCGGCCAGAACTACCAGGACGACATCCGGTGCAGCGACGCCCTCATCGCCCAGGCGGAGGACGCCTATCGGAAGATCCGCAACACGCTGCGGTTCTGCATGGGCTCGCTGTTCGACTTCGACCCGGCCGCCCATGCCGCCGACCCGGCCGAAAACTCCGTCGACCACTGGATGCTCATCGAGCTGAACCGCCTGATCCGCGACGTGCGTGCGGCCTACGACCGCTACGAGTTCCACCGCGCCGCCCGCCTGCTGCACGAGTTTTGCACGGTGCAGGCGTCGAGCGTGTACTTCTCGGCCGTCAAGGACCGGCTGTACTGCGACGCGCCGGACTCGCCGCGCCGCCGCGCGACCCAGACGGTGCTGCACCAGGTGCTGGACGCCCTGGTGCGGCTGCTGGCGCCGGTGCTGGTGCACACGTGCGAGGAGGCCTGGCGGCACGTGCCGGGCCAGGGCGCCGAGGCGCCCGAGAGCGTCCACCTGGCGCTGCTGCCGGCCTGCGACGAGGCGCTGCTGCGGTTCGCCGAGGCCCTGCGCCCGGTCAACCCGGACCTGGGCACGTTCAGCGCCGACGAGCTCCAAGTCGGCCCGCAGTGGATCTGGGACCGCGTGATGGACCTTCGCGGCGAGGGGCTCGTCAAGCTGGAGGCCCTCCGCAACGCCGGCGTGAAGAACCCGCTGGACGCCGAGGCCGTCTTCCGCGCCGCGCCCGACAACCCGGGCGCCCGGGCGTTCCTGGAGGCCTACCGCGGCGAGCTGGAGGACCTGCTCGGCGTGGGCTTCGCGCGGATCGAGGAGGCCGGCGACCTGCCCGAGGGCACGGCCGTCGACGTGCAGGTGCTCGACGCGCGGGACAAGTACCCCCGCTGCGCCCGAAGCTGGAAGCGTCGCCCCGACGTCGGCAGCGATCCCAACTGGCCCGACCTCTCCGCCCGCGACGCCGCCGTCATGGCGCATCTCGGGCGGGAGTGAGCGCGAGGCGACGTCGGCGGGCAATCATTCGGGCCGCCCGTGCGAGCTCGACCGGAAACGAGAAGCGGCCGCGGGAGACACCTCCCGCGGCCGCCATGTTGTGCGGACCTTACTTCCTGTCTTGCTGACTCAAGTCATCCGACGAGCCAAACGCCTCACGCAAGTCGGCGCCGGCGCAGGTAGCCCGCCAGCCCGGCCACGCCCGCCAACGCCCCGACCATGGTCATCGGCTCGGGAATATACGACGACGGCTGCTCTCCGACCTCTTCGACCTTGACGTCGACGAACGCCGCGGTGAACGAATCGGCGGTGAGTCCGCCGGCGCGGAGCTGGTTCAGGTCCCAGGCCGCGCCGCCCGTGTCCCAGGCGAGATCGACGTAGTCGGCGACGGTGTTGTAATAGCCGCCGGATGCATACCCGCCGCCCTCGACCTTGATGAATCCGCCGGAGCCGTCTGCCTTGTAGGAGTTGGCGTCAGCAGCGCCGCCCCCGGGGCTCGCGACGCCGAGGGCCACCTTGTCAGGCGTTTCGCCCGTCCTGAAGCTGGCGTCGACCACGGCATTCAGGAGGGCATTGAGGCCCTGCATGTCGCTAAGGACGCCGGCGTAGGTCAAGCTGGAATCGGAGTTATCGCGATCCTCGTCCGTCACCAGCACGAAGTTGACGGCCGCGTTGCCGCGGAACGAGTAGTTGTTGATCGCGAAATCGATAGCCGCCCAGCCGTCTTCGAACCCGCCGTACGTGACCAGGTTCACGGTGGCCGCCGAAAGCTGAGAGGCCGTTCCCCAGTCCTGCTGACCGGCCGTCACGATGTCAACGTCGTGCTTGTGCGGGGCTTGCGAGGAGGCATGGTCGATCGACCCAAAGCCGACAAGGGCATACTGGTTGCCGGTGATGCCCGCGTTGACGAACTCCGAGTCCAGGCTGCTGACCATGTTGGTCAGCCACGCGTGCTCGCCGCCCATCGACCCCGACTCGTCGATGAGGAAGACGACGTCGGCGGTGGAGGCGGCGTTGGCGGCGGGGGGTCCCAGACAGAGAACCGCCAGCGCAGCCACAACGATTGGTACAATTCCAATTCTTCGCATTTGCCTCTCCTTTTCGTTTGGTGGTTTCTCTTGGCCGAACGTCCTTTCAGCGCTCGCCTTCGGTTCGGATTGCCGCAATGCCTCCGTCAGGAACTCTCAATGGTCCAGACGCAGCGCGCAACTCGCAGGCACAAGGCGCGAGGACTGCGCGGTTCAGAGTGACCTACTGAATTCTGGGGTTAACTAATTAGAGGGGAGCGAGCTTACTTCGTTGCGGTTACTTCCCTGCCTCCAGCACTAATCGTCCTCTCTTCCGCTAACCAATAAACAGAGGATACCCGCCTTCGCCCGTCTTGTCAAGCGGAAAGGGGCGAGAAGGCCAGAGAAAAGCGGCTTGCCCAACGCCCGGACTCGGCCGCGCATCTTGGCGGGGGACGTGCTACAATCGGCGGCGACGTGGTTACATGGAGTGGCCGTCCGCCCGATGCGGCGTGCGGCGGGAGACTGGAACATGGCGAGCCCGGCGATGGTGCGAATGCTGGTCCTTCCGCTGATCGTGGTCCTGCCGATCCTGGCCGGGGTCGCGGGCGTGGTGCTGTTCATCGTGGGCCTGGCGAGAAAGAGGACCGCGCTGTGGGGCAGCGGCCTGGCCCTGGCGCTCGTGTCGCTGGCCGTCTTCGTGGTCGGCATGGTCGCCGCCGGGCTCCTGTGGTACAGGCGGGCCGCCCAGGTCACCGCGAGGCGGGCGCCGGCCGCCCGGCAGGCCGTCCCGGTCGCCGTGCCGCAACGAACGCCTGGGCCGTGGCGGAGGCGTGCCGCGACCCGCCCGGAGGCGGCGTTCCGCGAGTGCACCGGCCTGGACGCGCCGGCCGGCACGACGTTCATCGAGTCCCGCGAGGTGTCCTACAGTGACGGGCGGCGCATCGGGTACATCACGCTCCGCGGGACTGCGAGGCTGGCGGGCTTCCTGCGAGAGCACTTCGCCGAGGCGACCTGGGACGAGGTCCGGGGCCCCCTGGCGGGCGATGAGGCCTCGTCCGTGGGGCTGTGGACGCCCGGGGCCGTCCGCGGGAAGGCGTACTACACCCGCACGCACCGCGCCGCGGGCCGCCCCGGCACCAGCGAGACGTTCGTCGCCCTCGACCCGAACGCGGGCGCGGCGTTCGTCGTGGGTGTCCGGAATTCGGGCAGATAGCCACCTCGTCCGGGGCGTCCCCGCGCGGAGGCGACCGCGCAGGGCGATTGGCCCGGGCCACGGAGGACGCAACGATGATGACCGCCTGGGCCGTCGGCTGGCAGGAGCTGGTGGTCCTTTTCCTCATCTTTGTCTTGCCCGGCCTGGGAGGGCTGGCGCTCTTCGTCGTCGGGCTCTCGCTGAAGAAGCCCGTGCTGTGGGGCATCGGGCTGGGGCTGATCGCCCTGGTGCTCCTGATGGTGCTGGCCGCCGCGGCGCTGTTCGTCCTGGCCTGACGGGAGGCGCCCGGCGATGGGACTGGTACTTGCCGACTGCCCGCGATCGGTGCCGGAGTTCAAGGCCCTGCCGCGCCGCGAGCGCCGGCGGGTGGCGATGCGGTGCTACTGGCAGGTCTTTGGGCACTGGCAGACGTGGTTCGGCCTGGCCATGACGTGCGGCGGGGGCGGGCTGTCGGCGCTGCTCGGGGCCCTGGCGGCCCACGAGCTGTACGGGACGGCGTCGCCGCTGTACGGCGGCTGGTGGATCCTGCTGCTCAGCACCGCGATCGGCGGCGGGGCGGGCGGCGTGTTCTACGGCATCATCGTCAACCGCATCCGCAACTACTACATCCGCGAGCACCTGCGGCGCCTGGGGCTCATCGGCAGCCCCGGGCGACGCCCCTGATCCCTGACGGACCCGCCGGCCGCGGGGGCCCGGCTGCGGGCGGGCCGGCAACCGGGGCCAACCGAGCCGCTCCTTCACCGCCGCGGCGATCCTGCCGATAAGCTCAGCGGGTGGATTCCCAGCCCAAAACACGGTGTTCAGTGCCCCTTGCAGATGGAGGGATACCCCGATGGACACGACCGTACCGGCCAGTGATCGCTTCACGTTCGGCAACCGCGTCCGGAGCTTTCGCTACGCGGCCCGCGGCATCATCACGATGCTTCAGTCCCAGCACAACGCGTGGATTCATGTCGCCGCAACGGTGGGGACCTGTGTGGTCGCGGCCCTGTTGGACCTGTCCGTCGCGGAGCGGTGCCTGATCATCCTGGCCATCGTGGCGGTCTGGATGGCGGAGGCCCTGAACACGGCCTTCGAGTTTCTGGCGGGTGTGGCCTCGCCGGGCTTCCATCCCCTGGTGGAGAAGGCGAAGGACGTGGCCGCCGGCGCGGTGCTCGTCTCGGCGATCGGGGCCGCCGCCATCGGCCTGGTCGTCCTGGTCCCGCACATCTGGCGGCTGTGGTTCGGGGGCTGACCGACGCCGCGCGGGCGCCCGGTTCGCGAGACCGCCGAGCGCGCGGGCTCGCGAAGGCTACGCGTGGTCGCCGGCCTGCTCGGCGGCGCCCGGGCAGGTCTTGCAGGGCGCCGCGGGCCCCTCGCAGCCGTCCCAGCAGTAGGTGCAGAGCTTCTCCTTGGGCAGGCCGATGGCGTCGACCAGGTCGGCGAGTCGCTGGTAGCGCAGGGACGTGAGGTTCAGCCGGCGGCGGATGCGGTCGACCATGGCGGCGTGCTCGTCGGAATCGGGGTCGCAGTAGGGGGCCAGGTCCGCGTCGTCGGGGACGCCCAGCTCGCGGATGGCCCGGCGTCCGGCGAGGTCCAGCTCCGACCGCGAGCGCGAGAAGTTGAGGAACTTGCAGCCGAAGATCAACGGCGGGCACGCCGGGCGCATGTGCACCTCCGTGGCGCCGTAGTCGTAGAGGCGCTGGATGGTGTCCTTGAGCTGCGTGCCGCGGACGATCGAGTCCTCGCAGAACAGCAGGCGCTGGCCCTGGATCAGCTCGCGGATGGGGATGAGCTTCATCCGGGCCACGAGCTCGCGAACCTCCTGAACCTGGGGCATGAAGCTGCGCGGCCAGGTCGGCGTGTACTTGACGAACGGGCGGCGGTAGGGGATGCCCGCCTGGTGGGCGTAGCCGACGGCGTGCCCCGTGCCGCTGTCGGGGATGCCCGCGACGATGTCGATCTCGACGTCCTCCCGGCGTGCGAGGGCGGCCCCGCAGCGGTTGCGGGCGGCCTCGACGTTGATGTCCTCGTAGTCCGAGGCCGGGTAGCCGTAGTAGACCCACAGGAACCCGCAGATCTGCATCACGTCCCCGGGCGGGCGGAGCGGCTCGACGCCCTCGGGAGTGAAGCGGACGATCTCCCCGGGCCCGAGCAGGCGCTCCACCTCGTAGCCGAGGTTCGGGAAGGCGCAGGTCTCCAGCGTGGCGGCGGTGGCGCCCGGTTTGCGCCCGACGACGACGGGCGTGCGCCCGAGACGGTCCCGCGCGGCGTAGATGCCGTGGTCGGTCAGCAGGAGGATGGAGCAGGAGCCCTCGACGGCCTGCTGGGCGGCGGCGATGCCGTCCTCGAACGTTGCTTCCTGGTTGATGAGCGTCGCGACGAGCTCGGTGGGGTTGATTCCCGCCCCGCTCATCTCGGAGAAGTGGGTGCCGGCGCCTTTCCGGAAGGCCTCGCGGGCCAGCTCGTCGCAGTTGCGGACGACGCCGACGGTGACGATGGCGTAGACGCCCAGGTGCGAGCCGATGAGGAGCGGCTGGTCCTCGTAGTCGCTGATGACGCCGATGCCGCACCGCCCGGCCAGCCGCCCCAGATCGTCCTCGAACTTCGAGCGGAACTGGGCGTTGGTGATGTCGTGGATGAAGCGCGCGAAGCCCTCGTCGCTTCGGACGGCGAGCCCGCCCCGCATCGTGCCCAGGTGCGAGTGGTAGTCCGTGCCGTAGAACAGGTCGTCGACGCAGTCTTCCGTGGATGCCACGCCGAAGAAGCCGCCCATGCTCTGACCTTTCCGTTTTCGGGGTTCCTTGCGTCGTTTCGGGAGGTCCTCGGCCAGCGGCGCCGGGCGCCGCCGGCCTCTCCATGGGGCGCATCTTAGCAGCCGAACCGCCGCGACGCCACGACCATTGGGGCGGCTTATGGGCGGTATTCGGCGCGTAGGCATTGGGTCGGCGGGCCGGCTGCGGTATAGTCGATGCGCAGGTCGGGCGTTGGCCCGGCTGCGCGGGCCGGAGGCCCAAACGCCACCGTGAGCGAGACGATCCATCACGAGTGCGGCGTGGCGGCGCTGTACTGGCTGAGGCGGCGGGCGGCCAGGACGGGCCCGGCCAGCCGGGCCGTCGCCGACGGCAACGTCGCCGCCCTGATCCCCGCCATGCTGCTGGACCTCCAGAACCGCGGGCAGCTCGCCGCGGGGCTCACCAGCTACGCCCCCGGGCGCGCCCGGCTGCTCGATACCTTCAAGGACGTCGGCACCGTCACCGAGGCGTTCCGCATGTCGCACCCGGCGAAGCACCGGGCCGTGCTCGACCAGTGTGCCGGCCGGGCCGCCATCGGGCACACCCGCTACGCGACCTGCGGGCTGGACGACGCGCGCCACGCCCAGCCCTTCGAGCGCCACCACGGGCGGAAGTGGAAGTGGTTCGGCTTCGCCTTCAACGGCCAGCTCGCCAACTACACGGAGCTGCGCGACCGCCTGCTGTCCCGCCGGGGGTACCACTTCACGCTGCACACGGACACGGAGATGATCCTGCACGCCCTGGCGTACGCGCTGCGCGGCGACCGCCCGAAGCCGCTGGGGCAGGTCATGCGCTCGCTGGCGCGCAGCTTCGACGGGGCCTACAACATCGTCTACCTCGACGCGATGGGGCGGATGTTCGTCGCCCGGGACCCGCGGGGCTTTCGCCCCATGAGCTGGGCCGTGCAGGGGCGCCTCTTCGGCGCGGCCAGCGAGTCGACCGCCCTGAGCAACATGGGCTTCTCGGACGTGCGGACGCTGGCGCCCGGCGAGATGGCGATCGTGGCCGACGGGCGGCTGCGGTTCGAGCGCTTCGCCCGCGAGCGCGCGCCGGCCCACTGCTTCTTCGAGTGGGTCTACTTCGCCGGCGTGGCGAGCGTGATCGACGGCTCGAGCGTGTACATGGCGCGGGCCCGCCTGGGCGAGCGCCTCGCCGAGCGGGAGGACCGGAAGCTCGACGAGACGTGCATCGTCGTGCCGGTGCCGGACACGGCGAAGGCCGCCGCCGACGCCTTCGCCTTCCGCCTGGGCGTTCCCTCCGTCGAGGGGCTGATCCGCAACCGCTACGTGGGGCGGACGTTCATCCAGCCCCAGAGCACCCGCGGGCGCAGCGCGCACAGCAAGTACACGCCGCTGCCGGCCGTCCTCGGCGCAAAACGCGTCTTCCTCGTCGACGACTCCATCGTCCGCTCGACGACCATGCGCGAGCTGGTCGAGCAGATCCGCCGCCGCGGGCGGGCCCGAGAGGTCCACGTCCGCGTGGCCTGCCCGCCGATCGTCGCCCCGTGCTTCTACGGCATCGACATGTCCACGCTCGGCGAGCTGTTCGCCCCGGCGTTCGTGCCGCGCGGCTACGACGGCAACCCGTCGGCGGCGCTGCACGCCCGCATGGCCGCCGAGCTGGGCGTCGACAGCCTGCGGTACCTCGGCGCGAGCGATCTGGGCCCGTGCCTGGGCGTGGACGGCCGGCACCTCTGCACCGGGTGCGTCACCGCCCGGCACCCCACGGCGTGGGGACGCAAGCTCATGGCCCGCGCCCGCCGCAACCGCCGCCGCGGCCGGGCGGGACGGACGTATGAGTGAGCCTCGTGTGCGCCGGCGGATCGTGCCCCCGCCGGGCGACGCGCCTCCCGATGGGCCTCCGCGGGCGAGGCTATAATGGGGCGGAGGTTGAAATGCCCAGGCGAGCGATGGAACATACGGACGACTACGGGCACGTGATGAAGGCCTTGACGTCGCACGGGCTGCTGCTGGGCAGCTACGACGCCGCCGGGCGGCCCAACGTGATGACGATCGGCTGGGGCTCGCTCGGATGCGTCTGGGGCGAGCCCGTGTGGATCGTGCTGGTCCGCCCCAGCCGCTATACGTTCCGGTGCGTCGAGCACAGCGGGTGCTTCAGCATCAACGTGCCGACGGCGGCGATGGGCATGGCCTGCATCAAGGCCGGCAGCACCACCGGCGCCGAGGTGGACAAGTTCGCCGCGACGGGCCTGACGGCCGAAAAGGGCACCGCCGTGCTCGCGCCCGTGGTGGCCGAGTGCCCGATCGCGTACGAATGCCAGGTCGTCCACAGTAATGACGTTCTGCCGAACAAGCTGGCCGACGATTTGTCCGGCCTGTACGTGGACGAGGAGCCGCACCGGATCTACTACGGCAAGATCCTCGCCGCCCGCGCCGAGCCGAACGTCGCGGAGCTGCTGGGCACCTGAAGCGCCCGACGGGCGGCGGGGGAATCCACAGCGGAGCTTGGTCATGCGCATCGCAGGAGGAAGCCTCGTGCTGGTCGTGGCGGCCGGCGTGTGCCTCGGCAAGGTCGACCTCGTCGAGGATCCGCCCCCCGTGGCCCGGCCCAAGAGCGGGTCGGTCAGCGGGACGATCCAACCGGGCGGGAAGGTCCGGCGGCTCGTCGCGGTTTCGCGGCCCACGGGGCGGACCTACTCGCCGGAGAGCTTCGACCGCACGACCGGGCGGTTCCGCTTTGGGGGGCTCCCGGGCGACGCGACGTACGACCTGCGCGTCACCACGACGGACGAGCGAACGATCGAGGGCATCGACCTGTCGTGGCTGGACGCGCGTCTGCTGCGGCTGGCGGCGGCGCGGCGCAAGCAGCTCGGCCTGCCGCCGGAGCGCGCCGAGCCGTTCACGATGGGGGACGTCGACGCGCTGCTCAAGTGGGTGGCGGACTGGAAGGACTTCATGGAGCTCAAGCGCGTCCTGTACGTGCGCGGGCACGGCAAGCGCGCCACGCTGCTGGTAGAGCTGATGCGCACCCGGGCCTTCCACGCGGCGGCGGGGGCGGTCGTCTGGCGCGTGGAGCTGTGGTACATGAAGGACGAGTTCGGCGGGTGGGACCGCATCGCCAACTCCGAGCGCGTCCTGCACCGCCAGCGCATCAAGCCCGACGTGTGGCGGAAGACCGACCTCCAGTACGACCCCCGGCTCAGCGTTCACGTCGACCCCGACGGCAAGAGCGGCCCGGTCCACTTCCGGCTGCCGGCGAAGGGAGACCTCTCTCGCGGCCGCCTTCGCAACACCGACCCGGTCGTCAAGACCAAGCCCCACGTGAGCGGCCTGGACGTCAAGCCCGGCAAGCCGCCGGAGCACGTGACGCTCGACGAGTAGGCGGCGCGCCGGGCGAGCGGGGGAATCGTAGACTACCTATGTCAAGGTGACTCACCCGTGCCGCGCCGCTTGCGGAGGACCCCCTTGTGGCGGCCCGAGCCGAGGCGGACCACGCGACACGCCCTGCCATCGATCGTGCCCGCCGGGGCATCGGTTTCCGGCGGGAAGGGCCGCAGCCGCCCTTCGCAGCAGGATAGATACCGACGGCACGCCGGCGATTTCCCCCGAACGTCGCAAGCAACTCGGCTTGCCCCGCCCGAGAGGCGAATCCGACGCACGCGGCAGCCGGGCCGACGACGCCCGCCACAGCACACGGTCCCGACGGCGCCTCCCCTGCGCGCCGGGTCGCGGGCGGACCGGGGTGCCGGGAGCCCCCCCCCGCTTGGGAGAGACCACGATGAGCACGGCAACACGATCCTGGACGGCGGATCTGGACTTCGAGCGCGTCAGCCCGGCGCGCGGAGCGGTCCACAAGGCCCTGCTCGACCCCCTGGCGAATTACCTGCCCGCCCGCCTGCTGCGGGGCGCCCTGCGCCTGGGCCACAGCGAGCTGGCCGAGGCCACCTGGCACGAGCCGGGGGGTTGGCGATCCATGGTGATGAGCTACGACGGGCGCCCCAGGCACCTCGCGGACAAGCTCCTCGTCGGGTCCGGCAGCCTGGCCGCCGCGCTGCGCAATCGCCGGCGAATGGCGATCTGGGTCCTCTCCGGGCTGATCGACACCATGCCGACGGACTCGGCCGAGGTCCTCTCCCTCGGTGCCGGGGCCGGCCACAACACGCTCGGCGCCATGGTCGCCGCCCGGCGCAGGGCCCGCGCCACGCTGGTCGATCGCAACGCCAAGGCCCTCGAATGCGGGGCGCGAGCGGCCTGGGAGCTCGGGCTCAGCGACCGGGTCCGGTTCATCCAGGGCGACGTGCGCGACGTTCGGGGCATGCTCGATCCCGCGCCGAGCATCGTGGCCATGCTCGGCATCTGCGAGTACCTCGGCGACGACGACATCGTCGCCATCGCCGAGACGATCGCGGACCGCTGCGAGGACGGCTGCACCATCGTCGTCAACAGCCTCTCCGACCGCCACGGGACCGACCGCTTCCTCCGTCGCGTCCTGGGATTGAGGATGGTGTATCGCTCGCCGCTCGAGATGGAGGCGCTGCTGCGGCGCGCGGGGTTCATGGGCTTCGTGTCGATTGCCGAGCCGCTCGGCGTCTACCACCTGCTCGCGGGGAGATGGCTTGGGTCTCAGGCCTCGCAGCGCGCCCGGCCGGAGCGGGCCGTCCTCGCCGCCACGGGGGCGTGACCCGCCGCCGGGGCGCTGCGTCGACCTTCGCCGGGCGGAGATCGCCCCCGGCAGCTCGCGAAGCGGGCGGGAGGCGTGCGCCGGCGAGGCTCAACTGCGCCAGGGGCGGGTCCGCTTGGCGGACTGGACGGCCCATCGAGCGGTGCGGGCGTCCTTGACGACCTCGAAGTCGAACATGCCCGCCAGGACGTGGTCCGCCCCGCCGTTGAAGGCGTAGGCGAAGGCGTTCTTCGGCGGGATGGCGCCCGCGGCCATCACCTTGAACGCGATCCACGGCTTCTCGACGCGCGCCATGACCTCCGCCGTCTCCTTCGGGTCCTGGCACCAGTAGCCGGGGAACTCGTTGTAGGGGCGCTTCAGCTCGTCGCCCTTCGGCCCGGTGGGGTAGTTGTGGTGGTGGAACGTCTTGATATAGAAATCGTTGGGAACCTTGTGCTCCTCGCAGAGCTTGACGACCTTCAGGTCGTGCCCGCCGACGCCGGAGGGCACGCCGTATTTCTTGGCCAGCTCGACGGCCCCGGCGATCAGCTTCACCCGGTTGCCCGCGGCCAGACGGTCGCCGTGCACGCCCCACAGGTAGATCGCCTCCGTGCCCATGTCGATCAGCTCGCGGACCTGCTTTTCGTATTCCTTTAGCCCCTCGACGACCGGCGCGGTGGGGCAGATGATCCACTGCATCTTCCCGCCGTGCTTCTCGCGGTGCTCGCGCAGGACCTTCAGGGCCGACGGCACGGTGTGGATCGACAGCGTGTCGATGCCGTTCTGCTCGGCCAGGGCGAGCGTCTCCAGGATCTTCGCCGGGGTGTTGTAGTGGGCCGTCAGGTCGTAGACGTATCGCAGGTCGCGGCTGTGCGTGTAGTGCGTCAGCAGGTTCCCGCCGAGCAGGAGGCGGCTGACCTGGAGCTTGCCGATGCGGCCCTTGGGCAGCCCGGACGTGGTGGCCTTCGCCCCGGCCGGGGGCGCGGCGGCCTGGCCGGCGGACAGCCCGGCCGCTCCCAACGCCGCGGCGGCTACCGAACCTTCCAGGAACGAACGACGGTCGATTCTCTGCGGCATCGATCTCTCCCTCTGTCGAAGTCACAAACGATCCGCCGGCCGGGCGCCGGCGCGCGGCACGGCTGCTCA
>CAZXOC010000241.1:0-5845 GCA_964642165.1 uncultured Planctomycetaceae bacterium
CGCCGGACAAGACGCCGGACAAGTCGGCGGACAGGTCCGTTCGACGTCATCCTTCAGGGAACGTCAGTACCCCACGTGCGGGGCTGGCGACGGCCGGAGGCCGTGGAGGCCATGCCGGGCCGACGGGACGGGACGAACGGCTGTGGCGCACCCGTCACCGGTCCGGAGAACGGCATCCGCGGTCCGCAGGCATCGAGGATGCAGCGATTCGGTGCGGGCGGGGGCTCAGTGGACGGTGCTGCAGGCGCTCTGGACGTCGGCGCGGATGCAGGGGGCTTGGCGGTCGGCGGCGGCCCAGCCCGTGAAGTGGCAGCTCGTCAGCGTCAGCGTGCCCGGGCCGTGCTTGACGACCTGCTCCTTCGTGGCGGCGATGCCCCAGAAGCCGCAGTTGGCGAGCTTGACGGGCCCGGCGTTCTTCGGGCCGACCTCGAGCGTGGCCATGAACTGCCCGTTGGTGAACTGCACGCCGGCGTGGGGCTGCACGCGGTCCACGCGGACGGCGACGGGGCAGATGTCCGCGCCGGACTGCGTGATCACGGCGTTGCCGGGCCCGTGCCCGAAGTCGTCGAAGTGGAAGCCGATCCGCGGGAAGATCACGAAGCAGTTGGTGATGTACTCCCAGTCGGTCTTGCCGATCTTGAAGCCGACGAGGTTCTTCTCGAGGTAGGCCTTGATGTCGCCCCGGACCTTGGGCTTCAGGGCCATCCGCGTCCAGAAGTTGGGGTTGAAGTGCACGTTCTCGATCCGCCCGATGTCCGTGCACTGGTCGATGTAGACGCCGATCTTCAGCGGGCAGGCGAAGACGTTGCGGACGGTGTGCAGCTCGTTCCACTTCGTGCCGAAGTCCAGCGCCTGGTACGGGTTGGTGAGCGTCATGTCCACCACCTGGCACAGTTCGCCGTCGGCGCGGATCGTCCACGGGTAGGCCGCGACGTCCGGCAGCGTCTGCTCGGGGTAGTGGACGATCATGTTGCGGATCACGGCGTTGGGCTTGAGCGTCACGAGGGGCTCGCCGTCGGCCTTGCCCCGCCCGCCGTAGGCGAGCAGGACCGTCCCGATGGGGTGCTCGGAGTGCGGCACGCCGCCGGAGGCCCCGCGGAACGTCACGCCCGGCGGGACCACCAGTGACCCGTCCAGCCGGTAGCGCCCCCGCGGCAGGAGGCACACGGGGCCGGCCTTCGCGGCGGCGTCCAGGGCCGACTGGATGGCCGCCGTGTCGTCCGCCACGCCGTTCCCGACGGCGCCGTGGTCCTTCGCGTTGATCTCGCCCATGGCGGCTCCGGCCCGGCCGGCGGGCGCCGCCGCGCGCGGCGCGACGGGCTGTGCATCCGCGCCGGCGCGCATCAGCGGCGGGACGGCCAGGGCAACCAGCGACCCGGCAAGCACACCCGAGAACACCGCCAGTGAAAGGTTCACCCGTTCCTGTGTCATGGCCTTGCTCCTCTCGCCGCTGCCCTGCGGCGGAATGCGGTCGAAGTCTTGGAACTCGCCCCGCCGTGACGGCCCACAAGACGATCCGAGCGCCGCTGCGATCGACAGGAAAACGCACCATGCCCGCGGAGATGGCGGGCCATCCTCGGCGCATCGGCCGGCGCGGATTCCCACGGAGGCCCATGTGCCCGACATTTCGGGCCGACGCAACGGGTTGTCTGACGGGAGTCAGCCGGTCATTCTACCCCACGCTCGGCCATCCCAAAACGAAGCGCAGGCGTTCTCGCCCCAGCTTGGTCTTCTTGGGCACCGGGGGGGCTGCCGGTTCGCTGGCGGCGGCCTATTGGAGGAACCCGGCCAGGCGCTGGAGCACCCGCCCGACGACGATCTCCGGGCTGGACGCCCCGGCCAGCACGCCGATCCGCAGGGGGCGGCGCGCCGGGAGCCAGCCGGTCGCCACGCGCGAGCGGTCCCGCGCCGGGTCGAAGGTCTCCAGCTCGCGGTCGCTGCGGATGGCGTGGGCGTCCTCGATGAACCACGCCGGCGCGTAGCCGCTGGCCAGCTCGTGCAGGTGGCGCGTGTTGGACGAGCCGAACCCGCCGACGACGACCACCAGGTCGCACCCGCGGCGGCACAGGTCCACGGCGGCGCTCTGGCGCGCCTGCGTCGCGCGGCAGACGGTCGGCTGAAAGATCACCCGCCGCGATGACTCCTCCGGGCCGAAACGCTCCGCGTAGGCCCGGCGGATCATCTCCCGGACGGCCATCGTCTCGTCGTAGAGCATGGTGGTCTGGCTGACCTGGGCGAGGCGCTCGAAGGGCCCCGGGCCCGCGGCGTTGGAGGCCTCGGGGCCGAAGTGCTCTCGAAAGGTGCCCGCGGCGGCCTTGCCGGTCATCAGCTCGCAGAACCGGCGCGTCTGGTCGAGGCTGCCCACGACGAGGTACTTGCCCCCCACGGCGGCCAGGCGGCTCTTGGTGACGACGGTCTCATCGTGCATAGCCCGGCCGAAGATCAGCACGCCGCAGCCGTCTTCCGCGGCGCGTCCCGCCCAGGCCCAGAGCCGGCGCACGTCCCCGCAGGAGGTGTCCACGACGCTGCAACCGACGGCGCGGAGGCGCTGCTCGACCGGCAGCGGCACGCCGAAGGCCGGGATGACCCCGCAGTCGTCCCGGCCGATGTGCCTGGCGGGGTGCTGGATCTGCTCTCGCGAGAGGATCCGAACGCCCTTCCGCTCGAAGTGGTCGTTCACCCAGGGGTTGTGGATGATCTGCCCGAGCAGGAAGAGCCGCTCGCCGTGGCGGGCGTGGCGGGTGACCGCCTCCTGGAGCATCCGCAGGGCCCGCTTGACGCCGCGGCAGAAGCCGAAGATCTCCGGCAGGCGGAGTTCCCCGCCCGGCAGCGACCAGACGTTGCCCTGCGCGCGGGTGCGATTCACCAGCTTGCTGTCGAACTCGCGCAGGAGGTGGGCATCTCCCCGGTCGGTCGATTGGCGACGCGCGTCGTCCATCCCCCCATCTTAGGAGCCGCACCTCGGGCGAACAAGACGGCTCGACGGTGGGCGCCGCGGGCCGGCTACTCAGGCGGACGCGGGCCGCGGCCCTTGCCGCCGGGCTCGGGGCCCTTCCGACCGCCGGACGGGCGAGTCCGCGGGCCCCTCTCGCGATCCCTCGCGTAGTGGGCGGCGCCCTGCTTCATCCGCTCCACCTTCTCGCGGACGATCACCTTGCGGTCCTGGGCCCGCTCCTTCAGTTCGGCCTTGATCCGCTTGATCTGCTCGGCCAGCTCCGTCAGGCGGTGCTCGCGGACGATCTGCTCGGCCGCGAAGTTGTCGTCCGCCAGCTCGAGCATCTGTCGCTCCAACTCCGCCCGGGCCGCCGCGTCCTTCGTGCCGTGGAGCTGAAGGGCCAGACGCCACATCTGCAAGTGCGTGACCTGGCGCGTCTCCTCGGCCCTGCCGACCTTCTCGGGCAGGTGCTTGAGCCGCGAGATGAAGAACCACATCGAGCGGAGCGTCCAGCGATAGCGGCGCGGGTCCTTCTCCCGATTGGCGAGGACCTGCTTGTAGATCTCCGGGCGCCTCTTCTTGAGGTACTCGAGGACTTCCTTCTCCTGCTCGTCGCTCAGGCTCCTGCGCCGGTAGCGGCTCCCGTCGGGCCTGGAGCCTTGGGACGGTCCCGGGCGAGGCTTCGGTCGCGTCGTCGTTCCCGGCTTGCCGGTCGGGCGGTCAGGCCTCCCCGGAGGCCCCATATCGGGACCGCGCCGATCGGCGGGGGCGGCCCCGACGGAATCGGGCTCGCTCGTGACATGGGTGCCGACGAGGACCGCAGCCAGGATCGCCGACAGCATCAGGGTCCAGGTTCTCCGCATTGTGCCACCTTGTCTCCGGTGCTTCCTGCTTGTCTCCCGGCGCGGCTATTCCGGCATGTCATCCAGCCAGAACTCCTCCAGGGCCTGCTGGATCTGGTCGATGCCCACGTCCACCGCAGCGGGGGGCGCGGCCGCGATGATCTCGTACTCGAGCTGGTCGATCTCCCTCGCCAGGAGGTCGACATCGGCGTCCGTCGGGGCCCGGACGGAGTCGGCGATGACCTCCATCGGGATGGACTTGACGGCGGGCGCATCGGCCAGGCCGCCGGGCGGGGTACGATCGGGCCACATCGGCGCGAGCGTCACGGCCAGCAGGACCGCGGCGGCGGCCGCCAACGCTGCCGCAACGCCGCCAATCCGCATCAGCCGCCGCCGCGGGCGGGCCAGGGCCGCCACCACACGCCGGTGCACGCGCACGAGCGTTTCGCGCGGCACGTCGGCGTCCAGCAGGCGCCCGATGGCGGCCTCATCACGGCGGATCTCCGCCAGCAGGGCCGGGCGGGCGAGATGCGCCGCCGCATCCGGCGGGATCGAGGCGTCCAGCCTGCTGCTCAGACGTCGCTCGTCGCCGCGGATCTCCGCCGCCACGGCGCGCTCCGGGGCGCTCAGGGCCACCTCCTCGCCGTCCAGGTGGCGCGCGATTCGTTCGTATTGCTCATCCGTCAGCATCATGTTTGGCTTCCAACAGTTTCCGCAGGGCCCGCAGGCCGCGGTGCACCCGCGCCAGCGCCGTGCCCAGCGGACAATCGAACACCTCGGCGATTTCCTTGAAGCTCATCCGCCCGAAATGCCGCAGGAGGATCATCTCGCGCGTGGGGGCGTCGAGTCGGGCCAGCGCCGCCTGAAGGCCGGCCGCCGCCTCCTCGGCCAACAGGTCCGTCTCGATCTCTCTCGTATCGGCGACGAGCTGATCGGCCCGCGCCCGGCCGGAGTCGCCTTCGGCCGACAGGCTCAGCGGCGGCGGGCTCGTTCGCATCCGCCGGATCCGGTCGCGGACCATGTTCGCCGCGATGCGGAACAGCCACGGCTCGAACCGCCCGCGGTCGTCGTACTTCCCGAGCTTCGTCACCAGCCGCAGCATCAACTCTCCCAGCAGGTCCTCCGCGTCGTGGTGCCGGCCGGTGGCGCGGAGGAAGTAGCCGTACAGCCGCGGCCCGTACCGGCCCAACAGCTCGCGGTACGCCTCCGGGTCGCCCGCCTGGGCGGACGCGATGACGGCACCAAGCCGCTGCGATTCCATCGCTCAATTCGCTTAACGCCCGCGGGAAGCCCGTATTGCCGGGACGGGGCCAAGCCGCCGCCACCCGGGTGGCGCCATTCTACATCATCGGCAAACCCGCCGGGACACCGGAAACGGATTGACGCGCCGCCGGCGGGCGCCTATCTCCGACGATCGGCGGCCCGGGCGTCCGGCCGCCGGGAGCGCCTATACATGGAACACGTCAACGTGGAGGTCAAGGCCGCCTGCGCCGATCCGGAGAGGATGCGCCGCGTCCTGAGGCGGCGCGGGGTCGACTTCCGCGGCACCGACCACCAGGTGGACACCTACTTCCGCGTGCCGCGCGGGCGGCTCAAGCTGCGAGAGGGGAACATCGAGAACCATCTCATCTGGTACGCCCGCCGGGACGAGCCCGGCCCGAAGCGCGCGGACGTCCTCCTGCTGGCGACCCGGCCCGGCTCGGCGATCAAGGAGATCCTCGCGCGGGTCCTCGGCGTGCGGGTCGTCGTCGACAAGCGCCGGGAGATCTACTTCATCGGCAACGTGAAGTTCCACGTCGACGCGGTCGAGGGCCTGGGGAGCTTCGTGGAGATCGAGGCCCAGACCGTCGCCGGCGAGCGAAGCGAGCGAGAGCTGCTCGCCCAGTGCCGCCGGTACATCGACCTCCTCGGCATCGAGCCCGGCGACCTCGTGGACGTCTCCTACAGCGACCTGCTGCTCGAGCGCCCGTAGATCGTACCATAGACCGTACCGTAGGTCGTACCGTCCCGGCTCGCCGGGACGGATCGCGGGGCAAGCCCCGCCGCTAAACGTTCCCGCCCCCCGCCG
>CAZXOC010000241.1:5945-11767 GCA_964642165.1 uncultured Planctomycetaceae bacterium
CCGCCGGGACGGATCGCGGGGCAAGCCCCGCCGCTAAACGTTCCCGCCCCCCGCCTTGCCCGCGCGCACCGGCGCCCGCTATCCTCTCGTCCGCGGGCCGGCCGACGGCCCGCCACCAGGAGACGGCTTCGAGAAAGGACTCACGCGATGCGGACACTGAGCATGCTGACGGCGGCGGCGCTGGGCCTGACGACGTGTTCCCCGGCGGCGGCTGCGGACACCGGCGCGGGGCCGAACGGCGCCCCGCCCGACCTGCGGCTGGCCAACATCTTCGGCGACGGCATGGTCCTCCAGCGGGCCAAGCCCGTGCGGATCTGGGGCTGGGCCAAGCCGGGCGCGCGGGTGACCGTCGTGCTGACCGACCGCCGCGACGAGGCGGTCCGCCTGGCCGGGGAGGCGGCCCTGCGGCGCGCGGAGCCCGAGCCCCCGAAGGACGACGAGAACGCCTACCGCGTCCGGTTCGCCTACGTGGAGGAGAACGCGCCGCCGTTCGCCACGGTGAAGGCGACGGGGACGGCGGACGCGGGCGGGGCGTGGCAGACGACGCTCGAGCCCCTCGCGGCCAGCTTCCGGCCGAAGTTCCTGCTCGCGATCAGCGGCGAGGATCGCGTCGCGATCCAGGACGTTCTGGTGGGGGAGGTCTGGCTGTGCGCGGGCCAGAGCAACATGTTCTACAGCGGCAATCGCACCAAGTGGATCGACAGCGAGGGGCTGCTGGCCCCGGGCGTGCGGTACGCCCACACGGGCAGGGCGTCGCACTACCGCCCGCGGACGGACCTCCGGGAGCGGGTCACGTGGCGCCCCTGCGTGGAGGGCAACGTGCGGGGGATCTCGACGATCCCGTACCTGTTCGGCAAGTTCCTGCACCGCCGGCTCGGCGTGCCCGTCGGGGTCGTCAACGCCGCCTCGGGCGGCGCGCAGGGCAACTACTGGTGCTCGTCGAAGGAGCTGCACGGGATCGACTTCTGGGCCGTCAAGGAGATGATGGCCGAGCACGACCGCGCCGTCGCCGACTGGGAGGACCCGGCGAAGCGCAAGGGCGTCCTGGCCGAGTACGAACGGCAGTACGCCGAGAAGCTGGCCCAGTGGACCCAGGCCGCCGCCGAGGCCAAGGCCCGGCGGAAGCGCCCCCCCAGGAAGCCCGATCACAAGCCGCCGGCGCGCCCGGCCAGTCCGTTCCTCGCCTCGTACCTCTACAACGCCCGCATTGCCCCGATCGGGCGGCTGGCGATTCGCGGCTTCCTCTACCTCCAGGGCGAGCAGCAGGTGCTGACCTGGTCGTTCAGCCAGTACGAGCACGTCTTCCCCGCCGTGCTGCGGTCGTTGCGGTCCGCCTTCGGCGACGAGAAGCTGCCGTTCGGGATCATCACGCTTCAGGGCGGCGGACACACCAAGGGCAACCTCGGCGAGGTCGACATGACCGACCGCCACGCGATCGTCCGCGACATGCACTACCGCACGCATCTCAGGACGCCCGGCACGGGGTTCATCTGTGCTCACGACGTCGGCCTGGGCCTGCACCCCAACTACAAACGCCCCGTCGCCGAACGGGCCGCCCACTGGGCTTTGCGGGACGTCTACAGGCTGATCCCCAGCCGGCACATGTCGGTCAAGAGAATCGAGTACGCCGGCGGCCGGGCGCGCGTCTACATCGAGCGGGACCAGGTCTCCCGCAGGCGCAACCGGGACGGCACGTGGCGCGAGGAGACCCGGACCGTGCCCGTCTCCTTCCGCCCGTGGAGCGGCAACGACACCTGCCCGCTGAGCGGCTTCATGATCGCCGGCAGGGACCGCCGCTGGTACCCCGCGAAGGTGCGGTGCCTCACCAAGGAAAAGGCCCTCGAGGTCTGGAGCGATCTCGTCCCCGAACCGGTCGCCCTTCGCTACGGTTGGGGGGACTACCCGGCCGCGAACCTCGGCGACTGGGAGGATCCCCTGCCCCCTTTCCGGACGGACGACTGGCCGCTCGGGAAAGGCTTCGGCCACAAGCCGGAGCTGAGGAGCGAGTGCCGGTCCGCCTTCTACAAGAGGCTCGGCGCCCAGTACTCGAACCTGCTCGATCGGGCCATCCGGCAGGGGCGGATCGACGCGGCCATCTGCGAGCTGAAGCTGCACGCGGGCGGCGCGGACATCCTCCGCAGCAAGGCCGACCGGATCGCCGAGATCCTGGACGAGATGGACCCGTCCTTCTACGAGGGGGACCGCCTGCGCTGGATCGACGAGCGGGACTGGCGGATCCGCCGCGAGGACGAGCGGCGGCTGCGCGAGGCGGCGAACGCGTCGGAGCAGATGAAGAAGCTGCTCGCGGACGAGGACCTGGCCCGGAAGGTCCGGGACCTCCGCGAGGCCCTCGCGCGGTTCCGCAAGGCGGTCGACGCGGCGCGGTAGGGCGGTGCCTGCGGCGCGGTCGTCCGGCGAGCCCGGGGCTTCCAGTTGCTCTTGGGTCAGCATTCATCGCTGTTGGCCCTGCTCCTTGAGAAGGAACACCCGCGTGTCGGGCGCCCGGAGGGTGACGGGGAAGCTCGACTTGCCGCGGCAGACGACCTGGCCGCCGACGGCGTCCGTGACGGTCATGGGTCCGGGCAGGTGCAGCACGCGCGGGCCCGGGCGCATCGAGTGCACGGCCAGCATCGTGCCGCTCGCGGCGACCACGTCGCCGCAGTCCGACCACGGGCAGCAGCCGCCGTAGAGGGCCAGCGACCGCAGCACCGGCGCGGGGATCGGCACGGCCATCGAGAACACCACGGCGCAGTCGCCCGCCCCGCGGGGCCCCGGCTTGCCATGGCCCGCCGCGCCGCGGCCGAACTCCTTCAGCACCAGCCCCGCGCGGTTGCACTGCCACCAGAGCGACGCCTTGCCCAGCTCGACGGCGCCGCAGGGCGCCAGGTCCCGCGGCGGCTGGAGGATCGGGCCGTACACATAGCTGTCGCCGTAGACCGCCGACCCGCGCACCTCGCGCATCGCCGGATGGGCGCCGCCGTGGACCAGCACGCGCCGGGCGGACTCCCTCCGCACCTTCTCGAACGGGATGCCGAGCAGGTCGTTCAGGGCGCCGGGGGCGAGACGTTCGGCCTCCACGACGCCCGTGCCGGGCCCGAAGATCACCACGCTGCCGTCGCGCATAAGCTTGCGGCGGATCAGCCTGCTCCGCTCCGGCGTCAGGCGGAAGAGGTTCGGCAGCAGGTAGCAGCGGAAGCGAGGGAAGTCGCCGCGCGCCACGTCGCTCAGCAGGTACACGCGGTACGGCAGGCCCGTCAGCGCCAGGTGGTCCGTCCGCTGGCGAAGCACCGCGAGGTGCTGGAAGCCGCTGGTGAAGTCCTCCCACAGCGGGCTCGTGTCGTCGAGGATCATCGCGACGGCGTGCTCGCTGTGCGCGTGCGGCTGCGTGAGGAGCTTCCGCCGCACGGGCACCTGCTCGGCGACGACCTCGAGGACGTTGGGGTCGTCGAAGAAGCCCCTGCCGACGTTCATCCAGTAGGGGAAGAAGCCTCGGCTGGCGGCGACGGCCAGGTTGCGCAGCAGCCCCGCGCGGCACTCGGCGACGGTCCGCCAGGCGCCCTGCGTGGTCCGCTCGTCGGTGGCCCAGCTCCGCGCGTCGTCCTCGACGAAGATCGTCTTGCCGCGCAGGACGAGCGAATCGCCGATGCCCTCGGGCTCGAAGCCGAAGCCGACCGACCGGGCGGTGTAGTCCGCCGGCGTGACGAGGAAGTCCAGCTCCGGCAGGTCGAGCATCGCGCCGACGTCGGTCGAGCCGCTCGCCAGCAAGAGGTTGCGGTAGCCCATGCCGAGCCCGGCCGCCTCGAAGGCGTCGCGGATCAGCCAGCCCTGCATCGGTTGCTTCAGCGCGTCCGTGCCGGCGAAGGTCGGGCGCGTCGCCGCCTCCTTGACGGCCGCCAGCTCCGTCCGCCGCTGCATCGCCAGCGCCTCGCGCAGCGCCAGGAAGTAGTCGCGGTACCGCGCCGTCTCGCGGGGGTTCGGCCAGTGCAGCCACTTCCTCCGCGCGGCGCGCCATTCCGTGTCCGTGGGGACCTTCGTGCCGGCGGCCGCCCCCGGCCGGAGGGAACGCCGCCGCAGGTGCCGCCGGAAGGCCTCCGCCGTCACGGGCGACTGGTCGAACAGGCAGTCCTGGATGGCGAGGTTCGTCGTGCCCTCGTCCTGCCCGAAGGCCATGTAGCCCAGGACGCGCCGGCCCCACGGGCGGCCCTCGACGTAGCGGACGATCCGCCGTGCCTGCTCGGCGCGCTCCTTCGCCGCCAGCGGCGAGGCGTACGAGGCCTCGCGGCGGCGCTTCGTCTCGCTCGCCTGGGCGTGGTCGCCGTGCTTGTCCGTCCAGCCCTTCGGCACCATCGAGCCCCACCGCACGAGGAAGTAGGCGTCGGGCTTGACCTTCAGGATCTCGGCGGCCTGGCGGTCCAGCGTGAGGTCGTCGGCGCGGTCGGACTCGTCGCCGAACTCGCCGGGCCCGCGCCAGAACCACGACGTGAAGAAGTCGTCCCGGTAGTCGCCGCGGACGATCAGCACGAAGACCTCCACGCCCGCCCGGGCCATCTGGCGGTTGTGCTTGTGCAGGTCCGTCGGATACGTCTCGCTGTAGACGGCCGTGAGGCGCCTGCCGTCGGGCGCGACGAGGCTGGCCCGACCGTCGATGACCCGCAACGCGGGGGCGCGGGCGGCGTCGGCGCCTTTGCCGGCCGGTGCGGCCGCGGCAACGGCCGCGACGATCAGTACGCCCATGGTGCCGTGCGGCATTCTCGTTCTCCCGGAGATCCTGCCCACCCCGGGTTAAACGACCGGCGCGCGAGAAGGAAGCGGCGGGGCGCGGATGGCTTGACTGGCGGGTTGCCGTGCGTTGGAATCCGGCCGCGAGACGACAGGCGCAGGAGAGGCCCGCCATGAAGACCGTTCTGTTCCGCGGCAACGGGAAGGTCTCGATCGAGGACGTGCCCAGGCCCGAGCCCGACGAGAACACGGTTCTCGTGCAGGTCAAGGCGTCGGCGATCTGCGGCAGCGAGCTGCACGCGTTCTTCGGCCGGCCGCGCGACCGGCCGGATCGCTACAACGACGGCCACGAGGTCGCCGGCGTGGTCGTCGAGGCCCCGGACGGCTGCCCCTACCCGCCCGGAACGCGGGTCGGCGCGTGCGTCGTCCAGGGCTGCGGCGAGTGCGAGATGTGCCGCATCGGCCGCGAGACCGCCTGCCGCAACAAACGCTACTACGGCTGGAACGGGCACAGCGAGTACTACGTGCTGGGCATCCAGGGCGCCCGGGCCATCCCCGACGGCGTGGACTGGCCGGCCGCGGCGATCCTCACCGGCGACGGCCTCGGCGTGCCGACGCGCTGCGCGCGCCGCCTGGGCGATACGGCCGGCAAGCAGGTCGTCGTGCTGGGGCTCGGGCCGATCGGCCTGAGCTGCACGCTCGTGCAGGTCCATCGCGGGGCGCGCGTGCTGGGGGCGGACCTGAGCGACTACCGCGTCCGGATGGCGAGGGACCTCGGCGCGGAGCAGGCCGTCCACGTCCCCGAGACGGACCTGAAGCAGGCCGTCCTGGACTGGACCGACGGGCGCGGCGCCGACGTCGTGATCCTCTGCGTCGCGAAGGACGAGGCCGTCCGCACCGCCATCTCCCTTCTTCGGCATCAGGGGACGTTCTTCCTGCTGGCCGAGCTGGCCCGCGCCGAGTTCGTCCTGAACGACACGCTCATCCGCAAGGAGATCACGATGATGGGCTCGTGGTACTACGCGCGGGCCGACTGGGAGGAGATGCTCGCCCTGCACGAGGCGGCCCTCCCGTACCGCAGGCTCATCACGCACACCTTCGCC
>CAZXOC010000242.1:0-11639 GCA_964642165.1 uncultured Planctomycetaceae bacterium
TCTAGCCGTCGCATTCGCTATCGCTATCGCCCTCCAGGCGACCACTGTTCAGGCCCAGTACGACCCGCATCCGAAGGACGTAACGTACACCGAGGACTTCCGCGGGCAGTTCCATTTCAGCCCCAAATCTGAGTGGATGAACGACATTAACGCGCTGATGTACCATGACGGCAAGTACCACATGGTCTATCAGTGGGGCAAGAGGATTCGTCACGGCGGATACGCTTCAAGTAAGGACCTGCTGCATTGGACCGATGAAGGCGTCGCGCTAATCCCGCAGAAGACGTTCCTCCCGGAGGAAAGGAAGAACGTCAGCGGAGACCAGGTATACTCCGGCAGCGGAGTGGTGGTCTCGGGCGATGTGGCCGAGAAGGTCACGGGATCGAAGAAAGAGGCGATGATCGCGGTCTACACCGGCACGGCGTCGGGCACATGCCTGGCGTGGAGCAATGACGGCGGAAAGACCTGGCACGACTACAAAGCCAATCCGGTCGCCAACAAGACTCGAGGCGCCAACCCGCGCGACCCGCACGTATTTCTGTACGAGCCTACGAAGACATGGATTCTGGCGATTTACGAACGGGGGACTACGTTCTACGGCTCAAGGGATCTGATCAACTGGGAGAAACTGAGCAATATCCGATTTGGCCACGAATGCCCTGACATCTACGAACTCCCGCTGAACGGCGATCCGAAGAAGAGCAAATGGGTTCTGCAGGATGCGAAGGGGTCCTACATTGTGGGGCAGTTTGACGGCAAGACCTTCGCAAAGGAGCAGGATCCACTCCTGATGGATGTCGGACCGGACTTCTACGCCGCTCAGACCTTCTTCCGCGCGAACCTGCCCACCAAGGCGCTGATCCAGATCGCCTGGCACGACCACTGGAACGGGGGCGTAGGCGAGAAGGGCTGGGAACGCCACGCCACCTTCGCTGTGAAACTGGGACTTGTAACTTACGAAGGGAAAATGCGCATCACTCGCACGCCGATCGCGGGTATCGAGACCCTCTACAAAGGCACCAAGACCTGGAAGAACGAAACGCTTACGGAGGGCGAGAACCTATTGGCCGCGGCGGAATCGAAAACGTTCGACCTGACAGCCGTTTTCGACGTGAAGGACACCAAGGCCACCGAAATCAACTTCCAGATCGCCAACATACCGCTCAAGTACGACATTGGGAAGCAGATGTTCCACGGTATGCGATCAAACCGCAATAAGCCTGTGCCAGACAAACCCAAGGCGCTCAAGCCGGACGCAAACGGCATCCTGAGGATACGCATGCTCGTTGACTGGTCTCAGCTTGAGATCTTCTCGGCCGGCGGCGTATTCTCGTATTCGGCGAATCTGCCCTTCACACCGGGGGATTCCAGCCTCGGTCTGACGGCCACCGGCGGCGACGTGAAGCTCGTGTCGATGACGGTGAATGAAGTGGGGCGAATCTGGCCAAAGGCGGAAGAGAGATAGCCCCCTCACTCCCGGGTTGACCCGCTCCCAGTCAATCGCTCCACGTCTTGTGGGAGAACCTGACCGACCGAGTGGCCGGGAGCAATTCTCGATCACGGCTTTCAGCAATGAGATCGACGCCCCTATCGCTGTCGAACGTGCGCTGGATCCTGCCGCGATTCCCTGTGAGCGGCGTAACACATCACCCGTCTGCAACAGCCGGGCCGGGTAGAGGCGGGAGCGTGCCGGTGGCCACGTGGATCCGCAGCGCTTGGGGGATCACCTTCAGCGCGTCGTGGCCGCGCAGCTTCAATGTCCGGAAGACGCTCATCAGCACCGCCTGGGTCGCGGCGCCTTTCTGGCTGTGGTCCGGCTGGCTGTTCTCTGTCGTTTTGCGCCTGTCAAGGGGAAGGGCATTCGTCGTTTCGGCGACCCGCAAGGTATCCGCGACAGAACGTATCGAGCCGGCCCGGCTCGTGCGCCATGTCGCCCCCTCGATTACTCGCCGGAGGCACGTCGTGTCGTTCCCGGTCGGGCCGCTGTCGGTGTCGCGTTGTCCGTGTCTGTTCGGTTCTGGCCAGGCGGATTACACACCGCGGGATTCATGCACCGAACGCCCGCGATCTTCCGCAAGCCGCGCATGTGTCACTGCCGTATCAGCACCCGCGCCGTCGCCCATAGGCCGCTGTCCCAAAGACAATCCTGCCTCTGCGGCCTCTGCGACCTCTGCGGTTGCTCTGCCGTTCGGCTACCCGCGGCGCTTCCGCCGCAGCAGGATCGGGCAGACGCCCAGCGCCAGCAGGGCCAGCGTGGCCGGCTCGGGGATCATGCCGCCGCCGGCGGGGACGGAGTTGCCCATGCTGCGCTTCAGGGCGATGTAGTCGAGGTAGTCCACGCCGCCGTCAAAGTTCACGTCGCCATCGAACCAGTCCACGTCCGCCGAGCCGAATCCGCCTCGCAGGGCCAGCACGTCGCCCCGGGCGACCTCGCCATCGAGGTCCACGTCCCCGGCGAGCTGGTCGTGCAGCGTCACCGTGATGCCCAGTCCGCCGCTGGGGAGCACCACGTCGTACGCCACGGCCGAAATGTACGCCGCGCCGATGTTCCCGCCGCCGCGGATGTCGAACTCGCCGACTGTCTTCTCGAAGGCGTCCAGCACCACGTAGCTGCCGCCGAACATCGAGCTCGCGTCGCTGCCCGGCAGCCAGGACGGTCCGATGGCGTCGTTGCCGGCCGCCAGGTTCACCGTCCCGTCCACGTACAGCACGTCTGAGGCGTCGGCGACCTGCACCTCGGGGGTGAAGGCCGAGCCCTCTTCGAACGTCGCGTTGCCGGTGACATCGAACCTGCCAATGCCCTGGCCCGGATTGACTTTGCCCCGAACCGAGACGTCACCGATGACTCCCCCCTCGCCGGTGACGTCGTCGAAGCTGATGCCGGCGGCGCCCGTCACGTCGAGGGCCTCGCCTCCGTGAACGGTCAGGTCGCCCAGCACGAGGCTGGGCGCGTCGACGTTCAGCATCGAAGACCAGGTGACGACGATGTTGGTCGCGGGCAGATTGATACCGGCGGGCAGCCCGGCCTTGTAGGCCTGGGTCACCTCATCGGGGTTGAGCCCCTTGTCCCAGATCACGAAGTCGTCGATGAGGCCGTCGAAACCACGGGTTCCCGAGTCAACCGTGCCGTTGTTGGTGCCAATGCCCGCCTTATTGGAGTGCTTGGTGATCTCGTCGCCGGCGAACCCGGCATCCGCGAGAGAGTCCTCCAACTCGCCGTTGACGTAGAGGCTCATGGCGTCGCTGTCGTAGATGGCGACGATGTGCGTCAAGCCGGTCGCCGCGCCGACGTTCGTCGTTGTGGTGAGCGTCTGGCCTTTCTTGCTGCCGCCGTCTCGGCAGTGGAAGTCGACGAACCCGTCGGCGTCGATGCGAAGTTCGACGCCGTTGGTCCCGCCGCCTTGCTTATAGAGCGTGGAGCCATCGTTCAGGCCGTCGGGATCGAGCCAGAAGGAATAGCTCCTGGCCGTGATCGTGTCGGCGAAGAAGCCGTTGGCGACCTTCAGCCCGTCATCTCCGCTCTGCCCGGTGAGGTCCAGCGCCATGGAGTCAGCAAAGCCCGCTGCCTGTGCGACGGCGTCACCGGTGGGGTTCATGTCGATGTTGTTGTCGGAGATGTCGTTGCCGAGATTCCCGGCGTCCTCGAAGTCGTAGTAGACGCCGAAGCCGGCCGGGACTTCGCGGGGGCCGCTGCTGCTCATGGTCACGGTCCCGCCGGAGAGCGTGACGGTTCGGGCGGTGGCGTCGTCGGCGAGATTGGCGCCGGAGATGGCGGAGCTTTCCGCCGCGTCGGCGGCGAACGTCACGTCGTTGAGTATCGCGCTGCCGCCGGCGCTGATCGCCAGCGCGCCGTCCTGCGTGTTCACGATGCCGCCAGTGACTGTGAGCGACGTGGCCGTGCCGCCGCGCGTGCTCAGGCTGCCTCCGGAAACCACGACGGTCTCGGCGTTGAGAGCCGCCGTGTTGACGGTTCCATCTTCGAGGCTGACGCTTGCGGCGCCCAGAGCGCCCGCGCCCGTGTTGAGCGAGCCGCCGTTGGTGACGTTGACGTCTCCGACGACCGAGGCGCCATGGGAGCTGACGCTTCCGTTGTCGACGCGTATCGAATCGGCGCCAATGCCGGCAGCCGAGTTGATCGAACCGCCGGTTACGTTGACGGCTCCCAGGTTCACCGTGACGGCGCCGACGGTCAGCACGCCGGTTGCCTCCACGGTAGTGGCTCTGGCGACCGTCAGTGAGCCCTCGCCGGGGACATCCGCCGTCCCGGCGACGGTCAGCCAGTCGGCGGTGAGGGCGCCCGCCACGGTCAGGGCGCCGGAGCCGCCCACGGAGACCGTGTTTGCCACCTCCAGGGCAACGCCGTTGTTGACGACCAACGCGGCGGTGTTGGTCTCGCCGACGGCTAGGAAGGCGGCCGGTCCGTCGCCGCCGGACACGAAGTCCGAGGCCACGGTAACCACGCTGTCGTTGGTGTCGGCGTCGATCGTCATCCCGGCACTGGGCTCGGGCGGCTGGCCGGCGTTCCACTTCGCGTCGGCCCAGTTGCCCGCGCCGCCGTCCCAGCTCATGGCGGAGATGATGCTGAACAGGAGGCTGCTCTCGGTGAGGCTGAATATGCCATCGATTCCCGACGCAATGCCGAAATCGGATACCGAGAAGGTGGTCTCGGCGAAGTTCGCGAGCGTGTAGGTATTGCCGAGCGCGCCGCCTACGAAGTCGAAGAGGAACGAGCTGCCGGCGCCCTTGGTCAGCGCGCCCGAGAGATCCAGCAAGCCGGACGTGTCGTCGCTGTCGCTCAACTCGAACAGCATTCCCGCCTGCGCGTCATCGCTGTTCCAGGTAAGGTCCGTTCCGGTGAGCGTGCCGATGCCGGCGCCCGGGGCGACCGTGGCGCCCGGCTCGACGGTGATGCCGCCGGCAATCGCGCCGGCGCCGCCCAGCGTGCCGGCGGCGACGGTGGTCATGCCGGTGTACGTATTGACGCCGTTGAGGACCAGCGTGCCGGGGCCGGCCTTGGTGAAGCCGTACACCGCCGTCGCGCTGATGACCCCGTCGAACTGCGCCTCGCTGAGGACGGTGAGGGTTCGGTTGCCGGTAAGGGACGCGTCGGCGCTGAAGGTCAGCTTTCCGTTGTCCGTGAGATCGCCGATGGTCCCGTTTCCGCTGAACAGGACGGGGTCGAGGACCGTTCGCGGTGTCGAGGAGTCGGAGGAAAGGGCGCCGCCATTGAATATCAGTTCGCCATGCTCTCCGCTGACTCCCAGCGCGCTGCTGACGATCGCGCCGACCGTGCCGACGCTGTCCACACCGATCCGCAGCCTGCCGGAGCGGAGGTTAGTGCGGCCGACGTAGGTGTTGGCGCCGGTGAGCGTCAGGGTTGCGGAGCCGTATACGTCCATCCCGCCTCCGCCGTTGGTTGGATGAGGCGTGCCGCTGGAGGACACGATCCCGTCCCACTGGACTTCGCTGTAGAAAGCCATTATGCGGGGCTGGCCTCCGAGGTCCACGTCGCCCTTGAACGTGAGCTTGCCGTTGTTGGTATCGTTGCCGTAATAGCTCTTGCCCGTGATGGTCAGCGGGTTGAGGATCGTGCGCGGCGTCGTGGAGTCGGAGTAGATCCTGCCGTTGCTGCCGTTGGGTTTGCCGATGGTGATCGGGCCGGTGCCGAAGGCGCCGCTGACGATCGCATCGGGCGTGCCCACGCTGTCGACGCCGATGACGACCGTGCCCGTGTTGGTGGCGATCGTCGTCCCGCCGCTGTAGGTGTTCGCCCCGCTCAGCAGCAGAGTGCCGGCGAGGGTCTTGGTCAGGCCGCCGGAGCCGCTGATCACGCCGGGGACCGTCATGTTGCCGGTGGTGGCCATGTTCAGCAGATAGCCGCCGTTGTCCACGTTGCAGTTGATCGTGGCGCTGGCCCCGGTGGCCGAGCCCCATGTGGCCTCGCCGATCAGCGCGAGGCTGCCAGACCCGAAGGTGCTCAGCGTAACGTCGCCTTCCTCGACGGTGAGGTCGCGCAGGCCGGTCGCGGCCGTGCCGACGCTGACGCTCCAGGCACCCGTGCTGTCAGTGCCCGCAGAAAACACGGCATTGCCGTCCGTCCACGTGCCGATCGTGCCGGCGTCCTACCCGGTGGAGTCCGTATTCCAGTTCGGGTCATCCCAACTGCCCCCCGCATTGCCACTTCCGACGTCCACACCGTTGACGTCCCAGTACACCGTGTCTGCGTTGCTCGCGGCGGGTAGAGCCAGCGCGGCCGTGAGCAACACAGTGGCCAGCCAGAACAGACTGCTCCCGCCGTTTCTCATCGTTCTCTCCTTCACTCTTGTTGCCCTGCTTCTTGTCTGGCCGTCTTGGGTTGTTTGACGTCTCCTCTTCTTTTCTTGGGTGAAAGGCCTGGCAAGTCCGATTCGGGGATTGCGCCTCGCCTCCCCGTCGGCCGGTGGGGGCGACCGCGACGGCTGTGCAGCGGACGCCCGCGCATGGCGGTGGCGATGAGAACGTGGGCGGGAGCCTCTCATTGCCTCAAGCCACTCGAAGAGGCAACGCGAGAGCGTAGCGCTCCTGACGAAACACCGTTCTGGTCGTGAGGCCGCTCGGACAAGCTCGCATGCCCTCCCCGGCCGCATGCCTCCGGCCGGAACATCGCCGAACGGGCACAAAGTGTAAACAACTAGTTGAAGTGTTCAACCGACTATGATACACCTATTTATTGGGAACACAATGGCTATATGTAAACCTGGGATGTCCTTGTGTAAACAAGTGCTACTTTTCTTGAGCCCGGCCCCGGCGCCCACTTCGCAGCAGGGCTCAAGTGCTTCTTCTGAGGGATGTTGCGACTGCAAGCATGGGCACGGCGATTCGGCGGAAAAGGGGGTATCCACTTGAGTCAGGTAGCCGCTACAGATTGTGTCGCGACGGCCTGCGGCCGCGAACGTGCTTGATGATCGCCCGATACGGGGCAGGTTCCACCGCTACGGCCTGCTGGAGGAGCCGATGGAACAGCTTGCCTCGGTAGCGCGACCCCCGGCGGTTGAAGGGGAAGGTGAACTCGTCCAGGTAGTAGTCCAGATGCTCCGGGCTGACCGCCCCCTGGTGAGAACCCAGCAGCCATCGGTTCAGGAGCGACGCCACCCAATGAACGCGAGGCAGGAGCTCCGACGCCGTCTCGGCCCGCCGCTTCAGAATGGTCACCTCATGTTCGTATCCCTTCTTCGCCAAGCCCCCGTATCCCTCCCAACCATCGGTATGAATCACGGTGCCCGGCTCGACCGAATCTTCGATGAACCCCCGGAGGCTCTCTCCGGAAGCATTGGGAATCCTCCGCATCCGGATTCGCCCAATGCCTCGTCCATCCTCTTGCGCCGCAATCACACCCAACGCTTTGTCCTTCGCCGCCCGGCCGGCCTCGGCGATGGTCACCTCGCGCAGCGGCAGGTCGTGACCCCAGGACATGCAGCGGTAGCGGAGCGGGCTTCTGCCCGTCAGGCAGCTCGCACGCGACGGCGAACAGACGGTGAAGCCCGGGTAGTGGCTGGTGAACCGGACCCCTTCAAGGGCCATCCGGTCCAGGCGAGGCGTCTTGATCTTCTCCTGGCCGTATCACCCGAGATCGCCGTATCCCAGATCGTCCGCCAGAATGAAGACGATATTGGGGCGGCGCGGGGACGCGGCGCCGGCTGCACTCCGCGTCAACGCAGAGACAGCCGTACACCCCGTCATGAGCCGTAGGAAGCGCCTGCGATCCATGGTGTCTCCTCTCAGTCATCGCGCCGCGAAGACCCGCCTGTAGGTCCCACCTCGGTCCTTTGTCTTGAACAGTCCGTGCATGTTACAGAGGTAGAGTGTGTTGGCGTCCTCCCTGTCCGGTAAGATGCACGACACGCCCCGATTCAGATGCAGTCCTTCGCCTGCCCTTTCGATCCGCGCCTCGCCGGACAAGCGAAGCCACTTCCGGGTGGTTCGGTCCGGACAATAATAGACCGGGCCCTGCTGCTGCGACGAGAACGGGGCCGCATACGTTGTCGAGAATGTCCGCCAGTCGCCCTTCCTCCCCGCATATTCCTTGAGGAATTGCCGGTAGCCCAGTGCGGTGAAGGGCCTGTCTGCAGGGAGGTCGTAGCGACGCTGCCAGAACATGTTGCCTCGCTGCCACGTGTAGTAGACGCCCCGCGTCGTGGCGAAGGTGGCGAAGTTCTCATGCGCGCCGAAGCCGATGTTGGTCACGCCGAGGTCCGGGACCTCGCAGCACTTCTCGAACCGCGGACTCTTGCCGCCCATCCGGACCCAATACACCCGTCCTGGCGCCTGGAGGGGCGAGGCGGGCGCGGGCAGGCCGAGGGCCTCGAACTCGTTGTCGGCGAACGTGCCCACCACCAGGACGTCCTGGCCTTTCGTCTTAGGAACGAAGGCCAGGCAGGCGACGCGCTCGCCCGCCAGGCCGGCGGGCTTCCAGGTCTCGCCCGCGTCCCTGCTGAGGAACACCCCCTTCGTCTCTCCCGCGGCCGCGACCAAGTTCGGGTCCTGCGGGCAGAACGAGACGACCTCTCCGAACAGGGCGGTCGGCCCCCGGCCGTCGAAGTCGATCTCGCGCGTGACCAGCTTCCACGTTCCGCCGCCGTCCGTGCTCCGCCAGAGGCCGGCCTTGAGCGCGCCATCGACGACGCGCCCCCCCGCGCGCAGAACGATCGAACTGCTGGTCGGATGGACGGCCACGGAGCGCACGGCCGGCGAATCGGGAGAGTTCAGCGCTCGGTTGACGGCCTGCCAGGTCTCGCCGCGGTCTTTGGACTTCAGCAGGCCCTTGTCGGTGGTCCTTGCATACAGAGTCGCCGTGTCCTTTGGCGCCTGGACCACGGCCGTCACGCGGTTCATCAAAGACAGGTCTCCGCGGCGGGGGCGTTCGCGGGTCTCCTCAGGGGCCTCGCCTCGGACCAGCGTCATGTTGTCCATCGCGCCATGGAACAGCGCCCTGCCCTTGCCGGGAACGGCGCGGAAGCAGACGCCCACGTACTGCTGGTCCGTGAAGTGGCGGGAGATCTCCTCCATTGCCTTGACCCACCTCTTGCCGTCGGCGGAGGTGAACGACTCGAACCGCTTGCCGCGCCGCACGATCCGCAGCCACCGGTGGTCGGGGGGGAACGAGGCGGCGCACATCCGGCTACCGGCGAGGTCCGGGTGGTCCGACGAGCCCCGCATGCCCTGCCCGGCCGTCCGGAAGATGCTGAAGCCCCACTGGTTGAAGGTCGATTCGAGCCCTGCGCCCTTCCTGGGTCGCCCCACGTTGCTGGTGTACAGGCCCAGCCAGTTCGCCGGATGCACGCCGCTGGCTTGGGTCGTCAGGGCGATGTCGGCGATGCGGGCGGTGACCGTGAAGTCCCCGGAGACCCTCTGGTAGGCGCCGTAGAAGCCCTCGCCCATGAAGGAGGCCCGGCCGTCCTTGCAGCGCGCGGCGATGGGGTACTTGTGCCCGAGCACGATGAACTTCCACGGCCCCTCGATCAGCTCGCGGGTCTCGAAGTCGAGAACGCGATCGGTGTCGACGGAGAAGCGGTCGTCGCACCAAAGCCGCGCCCGGATGCGGTTCTTTCCCGCGGGAAACAAGTGCTTGAAGACGACCTCGCCGCCGTCGGTCACGTCCTTGCGGCCGGCGGTCGCCAGGAGCATGCGCCCGGCGTAGAGCTGCACCTTGGAGAGACGGCGCCCCTGCAGATCGGGGCGGACACGGATCTCCGCCAGGTTGTCCGCCAGAACTCCGCCGGCCGGGGCGCCCTTCAGGGAGAGGGTCACCGACGGCCCGTCAGTTCGTTCGCAGAGGAAGTCGCCCTCCGCCAGCCTGCGGAGGCCGAAGCCGGGCCCTTCCCAGCCTATGGCGATCTTGTTGGCCAGGTTCGCATGGCCGCCGTGGCGGCGGCAGGGGCCCTTGAAGTATTGCAGTTCGAACGGGTGCAACCCCTTGGCCAGCGCGGCCGGGTACTGCTTCGTCGACGCGCCGTGGAGCCCATCGTTTTCGGCGATCACCTGCCCGCCGATGCGCAACCGGCTGCCGTCGCACGTGCCCACCGAGAAGACGTACACGCCGTCCGCCGGCACGCGCAGGTAGCCTCGATATCTCAGGGCGAAGAGTCTGTATCTGTCCTGCTGCACCGTGTCGTCCAACGCGGCGACGTATCCCCGCCGGGCGGGCGTCAGGGCGTCGAAGTCGGGCAATCGCTCCCAGACGGCACCCTGAGGCGCCTCGTAGTAGGCGTAGGCCAGGCCGGGCCGAAGCCCGGCGGCCCCCGCGGCGGGCCGACAGACGGCGGGCTGGACGGGTATCGTGACGGACGTGGTCTGGTCGAAAATGTCTCGGACGGTCAGCCGGACGCTCTTCGGCCCTCGCGGCGTGTCCAGGCGCCGGGCGAGGACGTGGGGGGCGTTGTCCTTCGCCGTCGCGATCGGTTCGCCCTTCGCCTCCGGATTGTCGAACGCCTCCAGCCGGTAGCCAAGCTGCGGGGCGGCGCTTTCGGGGACGCGCCACCTTACCGCCACCTGATTGCCGTGGGCCCGGGCGGTCACGGCCTCCGTCGCGGGGGGATCGAGCCGCGGCGCGTCGGGCTGCCTGGTGGTGAACGTCCCGCTCTTGGAGGGGGAATCCGGCTCTGACCGGTCGTATCGAAGGACCGTTCCGTTCTCGATGAGCTTGAAGAACTTCGGCCCGCCGCTGGTGACGGTGTCCGCCTTGTGCCACTTGCCGCCCGCGCGGCAGTACCCCAATCGGCGCTCGAAGGCGCGGTGGACGTGGTGCGGCGCGAGGGCCTCGACAAAGCCGGAATTGCCCGCGAACCCCGTCGCGCGGGCGGGCAGGCTGACCACGCTGTGCGTGTGCCAGCGGTCCTTCTCGATGTCCTTCACCCACCAGCCGACGAAGCTGCGCTCGTCGCCATCCTTGGTGGGAGGGAAGATCCGCATGACGAACCGGTACCATGCGCCGGGCCTCAGGAAGAGGGCGTCCCCGTGCGCGCCGCCTGAGGCGCCTTCCGCGCCGTAGCCATGGGGGTAGAAGTACTCCCCCTCGTGCACCGGCCGGACCTCGCCCCAGTACGACATGAACATGCCGGGCGCCTTCTTTGGCCCGTTGACGGCGATCCCGCCGTAGAAGCTGCCCAGCCGCGGATGCTGAGGGACGAAGCTCATGTACCAGAAGCAGTAGTACGTGCCCTGGTCCCAGAAGGGCCAGCGGTGGTCCTTCATCACGATGTCGGACCCGGACCTGACGTTCGGCTTCCAGCCGGTCGCCCCGGCCTCGCCGACGGCCGCCAGAAACGCCAGGCCGGTCGCGGCCGACAGGATCAGGACACGGGTTCGCGTCCGGTTTACGGCTTGCCTCATCTCATGCTTCTCCGCACGAAAAAGTCCTCGCTCGCGCCGCCCGGGTGCGGCGGTTCAGCGGCGTTTGACGGTGTAGGCTGCCTGGTCTTTCTTGACGGATTCCTGGAACTCCTTCTCCAGGGCGGTCAGCCGCTTGTACTCTTCGGGGTGCTGGTCGGTGATGTCCACGTCTTTGCGCTGCTTCTCGTCGAACCGGAGGAGCCGGCCCTTCTGGAGAATGTACTCGTTGTCCACCAGGCGCACCGCTCGCCCGGAGACCAGCGGGATCGGCT
>CAZXOC010000243.1:0-11547 GCA_964642165.1 uncultured Planctomycetaceae bacterium
GCCCGCCTTCGCCGCCGCATAAGCCCGGCCTTCTGAGGGAGGCGTCTTGATTGTGTCAGAACTGTCCACTCCTGGGGCTTGCCCGACGGCCCGAAATCGGCTTAACATATTGGGTGATAAGTACTTAGTATTGTCCAGATTTTGGACAATCAACCCCTTTTTGGACAATCAGCCTCGCGGTCGCCCGACTCGCCCGCCGATACGTTCGTAACGCCTTTCGCTCCAAAGATTTCCCACGATTTCGCGCCCCGGCCGGGCTTCCGCCGCTTTCCCGCCGTCACGCAACTCCTTCGTATACGAAAGATACAGAGCTCTTCTGTACTGGATTTACAGCGTATACGAAGCAACTCCCGTGGGCAATCAGCAGCGATGAATGCCACAATGCCGCTTGAATGCCTTATCTTTGCAGAAATGAGGGAAACGGCAGCTTCTTGTGCTTGCGAACATGTTTCGCACATGATAGGCTAGTCTGCCATGGAACACGGTACAGAAGAGCGGAGGCACGTTATTGGTGAGCAGGTCACGGGGATGGTGGTCACGGCGTTGCGGCGCATCATCCGGAGCATCGACATACATTCCCATTTCCTCGTCAGCAACTACGGCCTCACCGGCCCCCAGTTGACCGTGCTGAGGGAACTGTCGCGAACGGAAGGCATGTCCGTCGGGGAACTGACGAGGGCGATCCACCTCAGTCAAGCGACCGTCACCGGGATCCTCGACCGCCTCGAGAAGCGGCAGATGCTTTGCCGCCAGCGGTCCGACCGTGATAAGCGACGTGTTCTGTTAGAGTTAACGCCAAGGGCACAGGAAATCCTGTCCCTCGCGCCGCCGCCGATTCAAGAGAACTTCACGTTCGAGTTCAGCAAGCTGGCGGACTGGGAGCAGACGCAGATCCTCTCTTCGCTCCAGCGGGTGGTCGGCATGCTGGAGGCCAAGCATCTCGATGCGCCGCCGATCCTAGCAACCGGCCGCATCGATGCAAGCATGGCGGAGACGAAGGCCTTCCTCGGTCAGCCGCAGGAGGCCGAGGCCGTCCGCCCATCGGACGACGGGGGTGGCGCGGCGCCAGGCGCCGACACGCCAACGCCCGGGGAATCCGCAGCAGCCCAGCCTGAGAGCCACAAGCATCGCTAGGTAGGTTGCGGAGGTCCCCCGGGCAGGCGATCCAGGCGGCGTGGTAATGCGCGTGTGGCCGGCGCGCCCGCCGATCGCCGGGCCGCTCGCGCCGGGCGCACGCCAGGCGGCCAGACGTGCGGGGCTGCCGTTCGAAACGCCGAGGTGACGCCGTGCTCCGTGTGAGGAGAGATCGACAGGACAGCAAGATGGGTATCAAAGTCAGCCCACGACACAACGAGCCGATCGGCAGGGCCCTGAAGCGGCTCAAGAGAATGCTGCAGAAGGCAGGCCAGAAACGGGACTTAATGAGGCACCGGTATCACGAAACGGAGAGTGTCCGGCGCCGGCGCCAGCGATACAAAAACGCCAAGAAGGCCCGCGCAAGGGACCGGCAGGTCGGCTGGCGCTGAGCAAACGGAGTCCGAACCGTCTGCCCCGCCGGCTGAGCAACGGGTCGAAGCCCGCCGATTCGGAGAGACATCCGTTCGCCGCCGGGCGACCAGGAAGGAGAAGGAACAGCCATGACCGCTGCGACGCATACGGAACCGGGGCTGTCCGCTTCGCTCTACCAGCCATTGTGCGAGGCGGACGTGAAGCGGATCGCCGACGCGGCCCTGGAGGTGCTGGCCAGGTCGGGGATGGCCGTCCATTCCGACACGGCGTTTGAGGCGCTGCGGGTTGTTGGCGCCACCGTCGATGGCGAAAGCCGGACGGTCCGCTTCCCTCGGGGCCTGGTGGAGGATGCGATCGCGTCGAACCCCTCGTCGATCACGCTGTTCTCGCGGGACGGGCAGCACGACGTCGTCCTGGAGGGATCGCGCGTCCACTACGGCACCGGAGGGACGGCGCTGTACGTGATCGATCCCGACAAGGGGCATCGACGGAAGGCTCAGATCGCCGACGTCGTCCTGAATGCGCGCGTGGTGGACGCCTTGGACAACGTGCACCTGCACACGATCAACGTCTTCCCCCACGACGTGCGGGGCACGGACGACATCGATGTGAACCGCTTCTACCATTCCCTGGATCACACGACCAAGCACGTGATGGGCGGGGTGTACTCGCTGCCCGGCTGCAAGAAGGTCGTGGAGATGGCCCGGACCGTCGCCGCCGGGACGGAGTCGCTCCGGAGGAAGCCGTTCGTCTCGTTCATCACGTTGATCATCAGCCCGTTCAAGATCGACGACCGCTACGGCGAGATGACCTGCTACCTGGCCGGCGAAGGCTTGCCCGTGGTCGTGCCGACCGAGCCCATCTGCGGGACCACCGCCCCGATCACGCTGGCGGGCAACGTGCTGACGCACGTGGCTGAGACGTTGGGCGGCATCGCGATGATCCAGGCCGTTCGCAAAGGGGCGCCGGGCATTTGCGGCAGCGTCGGGTCGATCCCTGACCTCAGAACGATGAACCACCTGGGCGGGCCGATCGAACGTGCGATGATCAACGCGGCCGTAGCGCAGGTCATCCAGCACTTCGGGCTGCCGTTGTATTCGACCGGCGGAACCACGGACGCCAAGGAGATGAACGCCCAGGCCGCCTACGAGAGCGCCATGTCCAGCCTGCTGGTCGCCATGTCCGGGGCCAATTACATCCACGACGCCGCCGGCCTCATGGAGGCGGACCTGACCATCTCGTACGACAAGCTCGTCGTGGACAACGAGATCCTCGGGATGTGCCAGCGCGTGCTTCGGGGTATCGAGGTCAATGACGAAACGCTGGCAACGGAGTTGATGATCGAGAAGGGCCCGGGGGGCGACTACCTCGTCGAGGACCACACGATCCGGCACATGCGCGGCGAGTTCCTCATGCCCGATCTGGCCAACCGGCAGAAGCGGGAGGACAATCCGGGCCTGGCCGACGCCTTGTCGCGGGCCAAGCGGTTCGTCCGCCGCATCCGCAACACCAGGCCCGAGAGCCGCTTGGACGACGCCGTTCGCCGGCGGATTCTCCGGGACTTTCCCGAGATCCTCTCGGGGCGCGCCCGGCTGCTTCGCAGGTCGCCGGGCCGGTACGTCTCCGCCGAACGGGTCGCCGCTGACGTCGGCCTCTGGGAATGAAGACAGATGAGCGAAACCGCACAGCGTGAGGGCGTCATTGTCCGGCCGGAGCGCCGCTTGTCGGACGAGCAAATCCGGCTGATGGACGGCGTCTCGCGCGACCTGCTCTACGATCCCGGACTGCTGTGCTACAACGCCGAGGCCGTGGAGATCTTCCAGCAGGCCGGGGCCGTCATCGAGCCGGGCCCCGACTGGGTCCGGGTGCGCGTGACCGAAGCGGTGCTGGATCGGGCGTTGAGCTCGGCTCCCTCGCGGATCGTCCTGGGCGCGCGCCGTCCCGAGAACCGCCTGATCCTGGACGCCGCCGAGCCCCGCGTGCGGTTCGGCAGCGGGGCGGAGACCAACATCTGGCTGGACGTGGCCTTCGACGGGGCCACGCCGACCTTCACGCGCCGCAAGGGCTCGGTGGATCGCCTGTGCAAGGCGGCCCACCTGTGCGACCACCTCGAGAACCTCGATTTCTTCATCCGCTGCGTGAACATCCAGGACGAGGGCATCACGGCCGCGAACAAGGACGTCAACAAGCTCTTCGCCTCCCTGGACAACATCACCAAGCACGTCCAGGCCGGGCTGACGAGCCTGGAGGCCCTGGACGACGTCATCCGGATGGGCGAGATCATCGCGGGCGGGGCGGAGGCCTTCCGAGAGAACCCCGTGCTGTCGTTCATCACCTGCGTGATCAAGAGCCCGTTCCAGATCGTGGACGACACGGCCGCCAAGCTGATCGCGATCTCCCGGAAGCGCGCCCCGTTGGTGATTTCGAGCTGCCCGATGGGCGGGGCGACGGGGCCGTTCGACGAGTTCGGCATGGTGGCCCAGATCAACGCGGAGCTGCTGGCCGGCGTGACGCTGAACCAGCTCGTCTCGCCGGGCGCGCCGGTCCTCTACGGGGCGGTCCCCGTCCGCACGCGCCTGGACAACCTCAACGACATGTACGGCGCCCCGGAGGCCGTGCACTACACGATCGACTGCGCGCAGATGGCCCGGTTCTACGGCCTGCCGTGCTACTCGACCGCCGGCGTGGGCGACACGGACGTGCCGGGCATCCAGGCCAACACGGAGAAGTTGCTGACGCTGCTGACCGTGCCGCGCAGCGGGGCGCAGTACATTCACTACGCGTTCGGCCTGCTGGAGCGGACCAACGTCTTCTGCCCCGAGCAAGCGGTCCTGGACGACGCCCACATCGGCATCGCCAAGGAGCTGCTGCGCGAGACGAACGTCGAAGAGCGGCGGCGCGACGGCGTGATCCGCACCGTCCGGGAGGTGATGGGAACGGATCACAGGACCTACGTCTATCACCTGCCCCTGCCGTCGCGCGAACCGGTGTACGTCCGGTACCCGCTCGAGGACGAGGCCGGGGCCCTGCACGCCGCCCATGAGAGATACCACGAGATCCTGAACCGGCCTCGGAACCACCTGCCGGAGGGCATCCGGCGGGACCTCACCGCCTCGCTCGACGGCATCCTGCCGCAATGCCTGACCTGCTGAAAGGAGCATCGAGGAACATGCCCACCGCCGCCGGACAAGAACAGATGCCCGCCTACAGCGAAGCCGTCAAGAGCGGACTGTATGCCAAGCGGTCCGGGCTTGTCGGCAAGTACGACAACGTGCGCCGCTACTGGGAGGATGAGATTACCCGGATCTTCCTTCGCCCGTACCTCCAGAAGCTCATCGACCGCAGCCAGTCGCTGATGCGGCGGATCCGGATCCTGGACCTCGGCTGCGGCAGCGCCGACGGCTACGAGCTGCTCGCCGGCGTCCGGCAGCGGGACGCCGATCTCCAGCAACTGGAGGTGGACCTCCTCTCGGAGGAGATCCTCGGCGTCTACACAGGGGTGGATCTGAACGAGGACCTTCTCGACCAGGCCCGGGGCATCTACGGCGACAATCCCAAGATGGCCTTCCGCCAGGCCGACTTCACGCAGGGGCTTCCCGTCGGGCATGACGAGAAGCCCTACGACTTGTACTTCTCCTCTTTCGGCACGTTCTCCCATCACAACGACGACGAGACGGCCGTCCGGCTGCTGGCGGAGATTGCCGAGAGGACGGAGGACTACTGCATCATCGTCTGTGACTGGCTGGGACGGTACTCCTACGAATGGCAGAGCCTCTGGAGGACCGACCTGGACGAGCTGAAGAACATGGACTACGTGGTGTCCTACATCTACGGCCCGGAGGAGCGGGAGGAGCAGCGCGATCAGCTCCAGCACCTCACGCTGCGGCTGATGAGTCGCGGCGAGGCGGAGGCCATCGTGGCGGAGGCGAGCAAGCGGGCGGGCGTGGAGATCCGACCGCTTCAGTACTTCGACCGATCGGTCTTCTGCGGCCGGCACATGGACACGGGCGAGTACAATCCCCACGCCCAGCCGATTCGCAACGCGATCAACAACCTGCACGAGACCAACCTGCGGACGGAGCTTCATACGCTGCTGGTGAACTACGTCGGCAAGCCGGGCTTCGACTTCATCAACGACTACTACGAGCACCTCCAGATGTGCTGGAACGCGATCGTGCACTACGTGGATGGGCTCATGGAGAACTTCGACGAGGAGAAACGAGCGTACACGACAGAGCCCCCGCCCCCGCCGGTCTCCTGTCCGCCGGCGCTGGCAGACATGTTTGAGCGGATGAGGCTGGTTGTGGAAGGCATCGGCTGGCTTCGGTACGGCCTGCCGCGCGAGAATATCATCGAGCCGCAACTGGGCTACGCGCTGCGGTACCTCGCCTGCAATCTCCAGCAGGGCCAGGGTTGCGGCCACGGGCTCGTGGGCGTCTTCGAAGTGGGCAAGAGCGCAGCGGCAAGCCAGCCTTAATCGCCGAGGGGCCATGGGAAGGAAGAGACGGTGGCCGGAATAGCAGGCGTACTCGGGGCCGTGCCGAAACCGGGCTTGGCAGAGAAGATGCTCCAAGCCATCGAACATCGGGGGCCGGACCGCCTACGGCTTCGCCAAAGCGCGCGGATCGACGCGGGGGTCCGGGCGTCGGGGCTTTCCGCGGCTCGCGGGGACGGCTTCGCCCAAGCCGATGGCATTGCGATCCTGTTTGACGGGGAGGTCTACAACGACCGGGCGCCGGGTGAGTCGGACGCGGACGTGGCGCTGGAGCTGTACCGCAAGTACGGCCGCACCTTCGCCGCGCATTTAGAGGGCGTCTTCGCCTGCGCGGTGCACGACGGGGACACCGTCCTCCTGGCGCGCGACGCGGTCGGGGTCCGGCCGATGTACTGGGGCACGACGGCCGAGGGCGGCTTCTGCTTCGCCTCCGAGATGAAGGCGCTGGTCGGCGTGTCGCAAGCCGTGGCGGAGCTGCCGCCGGCGACGACGTACTCCAGCAGGACGGGGCTGGCGAGCTACCTTCCCCGGTACCCGAGCGTCTCCATGCCGGAATCCGTCGCCGAAGGCGCCACGATGCTTCGCACCTGCCTGATGCGGGCGGTCGAGCGACGGCTTGCCGACGGGGCCGTGGGCGCCTGCCTGCTCAGCGGCGGGCTGGACAGCTCCGTCATCTCCGCGATCGCGCGCGAGCTCGGGGCCGACGTGCCCCTGGTCACCGTGGGCATGGAAGGGGCGCCGGATCTCGAGAATGCCCGGATCATGGCCGAGCACCTGGGCATGGAGCACCACGTGCTTCTCTACGATGCCGAGCAGATCCGCCAATCCGTGCCTCGGGCCGTCTGGACGCTCGAATCGTTCGACGAGGACTGCGTCAGCGGGGCGATCTCGAACCTGTTCGCGTCGGCCAAGGCCCGGGAGTTCACCAACTGCATCCTGAGCGGCGAGGGCGGGGATGAGCTGTTCGGCGGCTATCACCTGCTTAAGGACCTGCCGACCGACGCGGCGCGACTGAGGATGATGCAGCGGCTCATCGAGATCGCCTACAACACGGCCGTCCAGCGACTCGATCGTGCCATGATGGCGAACGGTATCAGCTACCGCACGCCGTTCATCGACACGGACGTGATCGCGCTGGCCCTCCAGGTTCCCGTGCGGTGGAAGATCCATGACGCCGGGGGCGGCAAGCTCGTTGAGAAGTACATCCTGCGCGAGGCGTTCCGGGACTTGCTGCCCGAGCCGATTTGCCGTCGCGAGAAGCTGCGGTTCTCGGCCGGAACGGGCACCGACCGGCTGATGGACGAGGTCGCCGGCAGCGCGGGCGCATCGGCGGTCGACGAGGCCTCCCGGCGGACCGGCGAGGGATACACGCTCAGCTCGCCCAAAGAGCTGTGGTACTATAAGCTATTCAAGGAGCGTTTCCCCGCCCCCTGCTTCGAGAGGCTGGTGGGGCGGTGGGACCCCGGCAAGTGACCGGGGGCGAAGCGGCCCCATCGTGAATCGGGAGAGCACCGTTGATTGCTCTTGAGCAGGTCAGCAAGTCCTACGACGCCGGCGAGACGTTCGCCGTGCGCGACCTGTCGCTGGAGGTCGCCAACGGGGAAACGCTGGTCCTTCTGGGCTCCTCCGGGTGCGGCAAGACGACCACGCTGAAGATGATCAACCGGCTGATCGAGCCAACGTCCGGGCGGATCGAGATCGACGGCACGAGCGTCTTCGACCAGGACCCGATTGAGCTTCGCCGCTCCGTGGGCTACGTGTTCCAGGGGATCGGGCTGTTCCCTCACATGACGGTCGCCGGGAACGTGGAGGTCGTCCCGCGGCTGCTGGGCTGGCCGCGAAGCGAGCGCCGCCGTCGCGCGGTGGAGCTGATCGAGCTGGTGGGCCTTGACGCGGCTGAGCACGCCGACCGCTACCCCGACGAGCTGTCCGGCGGCCAGCAGCAGCGCGTCGGCGTGGCCCGCGCGCTGGCGGCGGACCCGGCGTATCTGCTGATGGACGAGCCGTTCGGGGCCCTGGACGCCGTCACGCGCGACGCCCTCCAGCAGGAGCTTCTCGTGCTGCGCAAACGCCTCGCCAAGACGATCGTCTTCGTCACCCACGACGTCCTGGAGGCCCTGACCCTCGCCGACAGGATCGCGGTCCTTCACGAGGGGCGCCTGGAGCAGGTCGGCGAGAAGAGCGACGTGGTTCGCCGGCCGGCCAGCGAGTTCGTCCGCGACCTGTTCGCCAAGCCCGGCCGCCAGATGGCCGAGTTCCGGGAGCTGCTGACGTGAAGCCGTGGGACCTGTTCATCCTGGAGCGTCTCCCGGAGCTGTGGACGCGGACCGGCGAGCACCTGTTCCTGACGGGCCTGGCGACGGGCATCGCCGTGCTCGTCGGGGTCCCGCTGGGCATCTTCTGCCGGCGGGTCCGCGCCATTCGCGGGCCGGTGCTCGGGGCCGTCGGCATCCTTCAGACGATACCCAGCCTGGCGATGCTGGCGATCCTGTTCATCGTGACGGGCATGCTGCGGAGCGTCCCGGCGATCATCGCCCTGACGCTGTACGCGCTGCTGCCCATCGTCCGCAACACGATCACCGGGCTGGAGGGCGTCTCGGAGCAGGTGATGGAGGCGGCCCGGGGCGTCGGGATGACCCGCGCCCAGCAGCTCCGCATGGTCCGCATCCCGCTGGCGCTGCCCGTGATCGTCGCGGGAGTCCGCACGGCGGCGGTCATCGGCGTGGGCATCGCCACGCTTTCGGCCTTCATCGGGGCCGGCGGACTGGGCGTGTTCATCAACCGCGGCCTGTCCCTGAGGGACTTCCAGTTGATCGTCCTGGGAGCCGTGCCGGCGGCCATCCTCGCGCTGCTGGTGGACTTCTCGATCTGGGCGGCGGAGTGGTCCGTCAAGCCGATGCGGCAGGCGCAGCGGTGGCTGGTTGGGAAGCTGAAGCGTCCGGCCCTGCTGGTGCCCGCCCTCCTGGTCGCCTTCGGGCTCGTCACGTCTCTGGTGGACATCGCGCCCGCGACAAGGCAGCGCGACGCGGCCGACGCCGGCCGGACCGGCACGCCCGGCCTGATCCGCATCGGCAGCAAGGAGTTCGCCGAGCAGCTCGTCCTTGGCGAGATGATGGCCCAGATGATCGAGGCGCGGACGTATCTCACCGTCGAGCGGATGTTCGACCTGGGCGGGACCATGATCTGCCACGAGGCCCTTGCACGCGCACAGATCGACCTCTACGCCGAGTACACCGGGACCGGCTACCAGGCGATCCTGAAGCACACGCGCCGCGCCGGGCCGTACACCGTCTTCCGCACCGTCTGCGAGGAGTACCGCCGGCGGTTCCTGGTCCAGTGGCTCGAGCCGTTCGGCTTCAACAACACCTACGCCATCACCGTCCGCCAGTCCGACGCCCGGAAGAAGGGCTGGCGAACCGTGTCGGACCTGGCCGCCGCCGCCGAGGGCATGACCGCCGGGTTCACCAGCGAGTTCCAGGAGCGCAAGGACGGCTACCCGGGCCTCCAGAAGGCCTACGGCATCCGCTTCGGCGAGGCGATGGACCTCAGCCCGTCGCTGATGTACGAGGCCCTGGCGAACGGGCAGGTGGACGTCATCTGCGCGTTCGCCACCGACGGGCGAATCGCCGCGTACAATCTGCTGCCGCTCAAGGACGACCGCCGCTTCTTCCCGCCGTACGATGCCGCCCCGGTCGTCCGGATCCCCATGCTCCGCGAGCATCCCGAGATACGCCAGGCCCTCGCGCCGCTGGCCGGCCTGCTCGACGACGCGACGATGCAGCGGCTGAACTACGAGGTCGACGAGAAGAAACGCAGCCCCGCCGACGTGGCTTCCGAGTTCCTTCGAAGCCGGGGCCTCGTCGGCACATCAGCAGCAACCATGAAAACCATCAAGAACACCCACAGGTCGAAAGGGACCCATAGGGGGGGCAGTTGAGTCTCCACGGAAGAGCCAACATCGTGCTGCTCTCCCTGGATGCGGTGCGCGCGGACCGGACGTGCTGCTGGCCGGGCGCTCCGGCCGGGGAGCTCACCCCGTCGCTGCGGCGGCTGATGGGCGAGTCGGTCGCGTTCGAGCGGTGCCTGGCGCACTCGGCCTGGACCGTCCCCAACCATGCCACGATGTTCACCGGGGCGTACCCGTGCGACCACGGCATCTTGCAGCCGGGCTCGGAGGCGTCCGGGCCGACCGTGCCGCTGGCAGCGCGCCTCGCCGCGGAGGGCTACCGGACCGGGTGCTTCTCAATGGTGCCGCTGTTCCTGCCCGGCGAGGGGCTGACCGCCGGCTTCGAGCACGTCGCGCCCAACGAGATGCGGAAGGACGCCAAGGGCGTCCGGCGCGTCACGTGGTCGGCGGTCCGGTGGGCTCGCGAGCAGGGCGACCGGCCGTTCTTCCTCTTCCTCCACCACTGGGGCGCTCACATGCCGTACCTTCGTTACGGCGTTCGGCGCGACTCGATCGCGGTGCCCCGCCGCAGCGCGGCCCGGCAACTCTGCACGCCGCCGTCGCTTCCGTGGCGCTGCGCCCGGGCCGTCTGGCGGCGCCTGGAGTCCGTCCCCGGCATCGGCCGCCTCGCGCACCGGTACCGCGCCGGACGGCGCGCGCGGGCCGACGACGGCGCCAAGCTCTGGGGACCCATGACGCCCAAGCGCCGGCTCGTCCAGGCCGTCAACAGCGGGCGGCTCGACCTCACCGATCGTGAGGTCGCGTTCCTGCGGACGAGATACGACCAGCGGGTCCGCTGGGCCGACCGCCTGCTCGGCGAAACCCTACGGGTGCTCCGAACGCAGCTCGATGCCGACCGCGCGCTGCTCGTGGTCACCAGCGACCATGGCGACAGCCTGTACGAGCATCACGAGCTCGGGCACATCTCCTCCCTGCGGAACCCCGTGGTCCACCCGTTCCTGGTGATCCGCCTGCCCGGCGGGGAGCACGGCGGGCGGCGGCCGAGGGGCCTGGCCAGCCATGCCGACATCGCCCCGACGGTGCTGGATGTCCTGGGGCTCGACCCGCGGGGACGGCTGCGAGGCACGTCGCTGCTCCCGGCGGCGGCGGGGGAGGACCTGCCCGACCGCTGCCAGATCGCCGAGCTCGTCCTGCCCCACGCCGAGCAGGATGCCGTCTTCGACGGCGGCTACAAGCTCCTCTGCGACCGGACGCGCCGCACCGAGCACCTGTACCGGTATCCCGACGACTTCGCGGAGCACCAGGACCTCGCCGCCGCCCAGCCGCGGCAGGTCGAGCGCCTCAAGGAGAAGCTCCGGGCGGCCCGCGACGAGGAGACCGGCGACCGTCTTGGCCGCGGCAGGATCCCGCCGGCGGACCCCGAAGTCCTCCGTCGGCTGCAAGACCTGGGGTACCTGTAGGACGGACCAAAGGGACCAAAGGGGTCAGGAACCTTTTTCGGACGGGGCGGGGCTTTTCGCTTGCGTTTTGCCCCCACCTCGACAGGGGGATGCCATGCCCAGGTCACCGAGGCCCGCGTCCGGCGGAATCGTCACGCACGTCCTGAACCGTTCCAACGCCCGGCGGCCGCTGTTCG
>CAZXOC010000244.1:0-11538 GCA_964642165.1 uncultured Planctomycetaceae bacterium
GGCCGCAACGTCCGATAATCAGTGCCGCATTCTCACAGGAGGGCGTTCAGGTCTTGCAGGCGCGATTTGTTCGGCGCTTCGGATGGTCCGCAGTACCAGCACCGCATCTCGGCGCAAGCCGCGCATCTTGTTGTCCCCCGATCGTGTAGATCGTACGGTTGTCTTGAGGGATGACACGGACCCGAGAGTCCGCGCCTCGCCAGTTTGTGCCCCACCGGGCGCCCCCGACGCCCCGCCTTCCCGCAAGCCCGTTCGCCTTCCGGCCGGAGGCTGCCGAGCGCCTCCCACGAGCCGACACCGCCGTTTTGGACCCAGTGGTTGCCCCGCCGCCTCGTTGGCGGCCCTCTCGCGAACCCCCTGAGCCTGGAGGGACCAGTATGTGTGCCCGTGGAACCGCCCCCCCCGCGTTGGAGTCCCTGGAACATCGGTTTCTGCTGAGCAGCACGCTTGAGGCGTTGGCCTGGCCGCTCGCCGCGCCGCTGGGGGCGGCGCCCGTCGACGCCCTGCCGGCGCCGGCCACGTTCGTCGACGCCGCCCCGGGCCTCGGAGGCAAGCCGGACAAGCCGCCCGGCAAGCCCACCAAGCCCTCCCCCGTCAAGGACGACTACGGCAACACGTTCGACACGGCCAGCGCCCTGGCCATCGGCACCGACGGCTCCTCGGGCGCGTCGGGGAAGATCAACTACATCGACGACGTCGACGTGCTGTCGTTCGTCGCGGCCGGCACGGGGACGGCCCGGGTCGGCATGTCCGCCGCAGGCAAACGCAACTTCCTGGACTGCATGCTCTTCGCCTACGGCGCGGACGGGTCGCTCCTGGCCAGCAACGACAACTACGGCGGCACGACCTGGTCCCAGGTGAGCTTCGACGTCATCGGCGGCCAGACCTACTACCTCAAGGCCGCCGGCGCCGACGGGACGATCGGCAAGTACGCCCTGGACCTGGCCACCCCCGCGCCGCTACCCGACCCGACGCCCGACCCCACGCCGGATCCCACGCCGCCGCCCCCGATGCCGCCGGCGCCCGAGCCCGGCTCGGTCGTCACGGCGGAGGTCGTCGACACGGCCGAAGGCCTGCAGTTGCTCGTGATCGGGACCAACCTGAACGACTCGATCGTCATCTCGCAGACCGCCGACGCGATCACGATGACGACGGCCGCCGGCGCGGAGACCTTCCTGGGCAGCTTCACCAGCCTGCTGGTGTACGCCTTCGCCGGCAACGACACGGTCCGCCTGACGAACGCGACCACCGCCGACGCCCAGATCGACGCCGGGGACGGCAACGACACGATCTTCAACGCCGGCATGGGCGCGGACGTCGTCTACGCCGGCGCGGGCGACGACCTGGTGGTGACCATCGGCGGCGGCTCGGACGTGGTCTACGGGCAGGACGGGCTCGACAGCATCTGGTGCGACGGCGCCGACACGGCCGCCGACGCGTCCTCGGCCGAGGGCGCCGCGGGAGCCGTCCACACCGTCGCGGAGTTCTACCAGCCCTACGCGACCGACCCGGGCTCCTCGTCGTACGTCTCGCTGGAGATCGCCGGGCAGAACTTCCTCGACCCGACGGCCGCGGTGGCCTACCGAAGCTTCGCGTCGTCGCCGCTGTTCGTGGACGGCGCGCAGTACGACGACGTCGCCCAGGGGCAGGTCAGCGACTGCTACTTCCTGGCGACCCTGTCCAGCCTGGCCCTGACGGATTCGGCGATCATCGAGCAGTCGATCACGGCCCTGGGCGACGGGACGTACGCCGTGCGGTTCTACCGCGGCGGCGAGGCGGTCTACCTGCGTGTGGACGCGGACCTGCCAGCCTCCGGCAGCAGCCCCTACTACGCGAAGCTCAGCGGCACGGGCGAGACGTGGGTGGCGATGATCGAGAAGGCCTACGCCCACTTCCGCACCGGCGCCAACTCCTACGACTCCCTGGGATGGGGCTGGATGACCGGCGTGTACGAGGAGATGACGAACGTCAAGGCCACCGCACAGTCCACGGGCGGACTGGGCGAGCAGGAGCTGCAGGACTACCTCGCCGGCTGCCTGGCCGACGGCCACGCCGTGAGCCTCGGCAGCTACTCCTCCGCCACGGGCCCGATCGTCGCGTCCCACGCCTACGTGGTGCAGTCCGTCGAGACGACCGCGGAGGGCATGTTCGTGACGGTCTACAACCCCTGGGGCTTCGACGGACGGTCGTGGGACGGCAACTCCGGCGACGGGCTGCTGACGCTGTCGATCGGCCAGATCCAGACCTACTTCAGCTCGGCCTGCGTGAGCCAAGCCTGACGTCGGAAGCATGCGCGCAAGCAAGCGGGCGGGCCTTCGCGGCCCGCCCGCTTGAGGTGGTCGATCCGTAAGTTCGGGTCAGCTCATCCGGCGCTTGCGGACGTAGCGCGTCAGTCCGCCGATGCCCACCAGCACGCCCAACATCGTCAGCGGCTCGGGAATGGGCGGCAGGGGGCCGACAGGGCTCTCGATGCCCTCCGTCCCGTAGTGGAACCAGACGTCGCTGATGTCGTCGAGGTCGCGCACCGTCGAGGCGAGATCGAGCGTGAACTCCACCGTGTGGCAGATCAGGGGCTGATCCTTCAGCCCGCCGTTGACGTCGTCGCCGGAGGAAGGGATGGTTCCCGTGATGGCCCCCTGGATGCCGTCGGGACCGTCCTGATCCCACAGGTTGCCCTCAACACTCGGCGCGCCGGTATCATGTGTGTATGTGAAGATATGGTCCTCTCCCATGAGGTCGTCCATACCCGTGGCCGAGATCCCATGGTTGAAGGGCAGCCCGAACAGGTCGAGGTCTCCTCGGTAGGCCCATTCGGAGCTGACGTCTCCGCCGGGGACCGGGACCGACGTCACAACGCCCGTCTTCTTCACCACCACGTACGCACTGCTTCCGGAGCCGATCAGGGCGGTTTTCTCTGGCCCCATCACCACGTCGCTCGGCAGACGGAACAAGATGCCGCTCAGAGCGTCGGTCGGTTCCCAGAAGGCCCCCGTGTAGGTGTTCGTCAGCGTGATCTTGAGCTGGCTGTCGCTGATCGTGAACGTCGCTTGGGCGGCGTGCTTGCCGGGCGAGGCTTCCGCGAATTCCCAGAACCCCGTCGACGTTTCGGCCGCCGGATACGTCCAGTCGAGCGAGTTAGCCTGGACCTGGCAGACCCACGCGAGCACGATAACGATCCCTGCGGCACGGGCTGCCCAGCCTGAGATGGGCCTGCTCATGTCGTCTCCTTTCGCCGAGACCGTCCCTCATCGAGGGACACACCGGCCTCACGGCTCCATTACAGCCTCCCAGGGGCAGAGCGGAGCGATACGCCCCCTCCGACCTGCCCTGACCGACCTCGTATTATACCATGCCAGCGCGATCCGCCAAGGGGAAAAACCGGGCATTTCGCGGCCCTTTCTCAGGCCATTCCGGACCCCGTTCCGAGCCATTGAACACATCGGCCATCGGGCGGCCGTCCCGTGCAGGAACCGGTTCCGTCGCCCGCCGCGGGGCCTCCCGACGGCCGTAAGCCCCTCTGATCGCTGCTGAAGTCGATCCTCCGGGGGGTCGATAGCCCTAGCGAGGACGGGTTCGTTGTGCGCCTATAATAGCCGGGGAGCACTATGCGAAAGGCCATACTCTGGATCGTCCTGTCGGCGGCGGTTCTCGGCCCCGCGGCCGGTGCCGTCCTGTGGTGGCGAGGCCACCACCTGGGGCAGGTGCGCACCCACAACGTGGACGCGGGGGACATCCTCTCCGGCGTGACGGTCTCGGGGACGGTCCGCAGCCGCTTCCGCGAGGCCGTGGCCGCCGAGGTCCTCGCCGCCGTCCGGGCCATCCACGTCCGGGAGGGACAGCGCGTCACGAAGGGGCAGGAGCTGCTCGCGCTGGACGACGGCGTGGTCGCGGCCGAGGAGGCCAAGGCCCGCGCGAGCGCGAAGCTGGCGGCCCACCGGCTGGCGGACCTGAAGGCCGGGCCCAGGGCGGAGGAGACCGAGAGGGCCGAGAAGGAGGTCAGCCGCGCGGAGGCCCAACTGGCCTACGCGAAGAAGCAGCACGAGAGCATCGTCGAGGCCGCGAAGCGCGGCGTGGCGACGCAGTCGGAGCTGGACCTGGCGGTCAACCGGCTGAACCGGGCGCAGGCGGAGCTCGGGGCGGCGGAGGCCGGGTTGGCGCTGCTGAAGGCCGGCACGCGCAAGGACCAGATCGCCGCGGCCGGGGCCGAGGTCAGCCTCGCGGAGGCCGAGGTCCAGCGCCTCGAGGCGCTGCGGCGGAAGTACACCTTGCGGGCCACCAACGCCGGCGTGGTGACGCTCAAGGCGGTCAACGTCGGCGAGGTCGTCGCGCCGGGGCAGCTCCTGCTTCGCGTGGACAACGTCCGCGACCTGGAGATCCGGGCGCAGGTCCAGGAGAGCCAGCTCCCCGCCGTGAAGATCGGCGGGCAGGCCCGCGTGCTGACCGACGCGCACCCGGACGAGCCCCTGGCGGCCACCGTGGACCGCATCCTGCCCCGCGTCGATCCCGAGCAGGGAACCGTCACCGTCCTGCTGACGCTCGCCGGAGAGCCGTCGATCGCCCTGATGGACGGGATGGCCGCCGACATCGCCCTGATCGGCGAGGAGGTCACCGGCGCCGTTCGCGTGCCCGTCGAGGCGGTCGAGGGGCGCGGCAGGGCGGCCTCCGTGTGGGTGCGGGAGGGCGGCTCCTTTGCCCGTCGGCCGGTCGTGACGGGCGTGACGGACGGGCGCTGGGTCCAGATCAAGTCCGGCCTGCGGGCCGGCGACGTGGTCCGCCTGCCGTAGGAGACCGCCTTGGCGCTGCCGTACGAAATCCATCTCGCCCGCCGGAACCTGGCGCGGCACCCGTGGCAGACGGCAGCGATGGTGTTCGGCCTGGCGCTGGCCGTGCTGGTGATGGTCTACATCCCCAGCACCATGGCGAGCTTCTACGACGACATGATCGACCGGACGGTCGAGCAGAACTCCCCGCACGTGACGGTCTGGCCGCGGGAGAAACAGCGCGCGTGGCTCGCCCAGGCCCTCCGCGCCGAACGCGGCGAGGGCACGATCGTCGTCCTGGAGGACCGGACGGACCCGAGGCAGCGCAACATCAACGGCTACCACGCGCTGGTCGGGCAGGTCGCCGACTGTCCCGGCGTCGCGGCGGTGGCGAGCTTCGTGCGGGGCAACGCGGCCGTCAGCCGGGGGCAGGTCAACCTCGGGATCACCGTGGAGGGGATCGACCCGGCAGCCTACGGGCGGGTGATCAGCTTCGCCAAGCACTTCCCCGGCAAGGAGGCGCCGAAGCTGGGGCCCTCCGACGTGGCGATCGGCTTCCGGATGGCGGAGAAGCTGGGCGTGCACGCGGGCCAGCACGTCTTCATCGCGACGACCAAGACGCAGCGGCTGGTTCGGGTCAAGGCGATCTTCCGCTCCGGCTACTACGAGAAGGACCTGCACCACGCCTACGTGCCGCTCCAGACGGCCCAGCGGATGTTCCAGGTGGGCAACGAGGTCTCCGGGCTGGCCCTGCGGTGCGGCAACCTGCACGAGGCGGTGGCCGTCTCGAAGGCCCTGCGGTCGAGGCTGACCATGAAGGTCCGCAACTGGCGGGACGACAACGCGGCCTTGCTGGCGGAGATCGCCATGGTCGAGCGCGTCACGTTCTTCATCAACCTGCTGGTGGCGCTGGTGGCCTCGGTGGGGATGGCCAACGTGTTCAGCATGTTCGTGCTGAACCGCCAGAAGGAGCTGGCCATCCTGCGGGCGGTGGGCAGCTCGCGGGGGTCGCTGCGGGCCATCCTCCTGCTGGAGGCGGGGTTCATCTGGATCGTCGGGACGATCGTCGGCTTCGCCGCCATCCTGTGGGTGATGGCCTACGAGCAGTCCAACCCCTACGAGGTCGCCGCGGAGGTCTACGGCATCGGTTCCTACGCCACGAAGCCGAAGCTGGCGGCCTTCGTCATCGCCGCGAGCCTCGGGGCGTGCACGATGGCCGCGTCGGCCTGGTGGAGCGGGCGCCGGGCCGCCAGGCTCAGCCCCGTCGAGGTGATATTCGGACGCTGACATGCTGCTGGAGGTCAAGAACCTGACGAAGCGGTTCGGCGGGGCGGCGCCCCTGGTCGTCCTGCGCGCCATCGACATCGAGATCGAGCAGGGCGAGCTGGTCGCGCTGGTCGGTCCCTCCGGGGCCGGCAAGACCACGCTGCTGAACATCGTCGCGACGCTGGACCGACCCAGCGAGGGAACGGTCCGCATCGCCGGCGTGGACGTCCACCGCCTGCGGCAGCGGGACCTCAACCGCTTCCGCAACGGCAACCTGGGTTTCGTCTTCCAGGACGACCTGCTGCTGCCGCACCTGACGGCGCTGGAGAACGTCATGCTGCCCGGGCGGATCGCGCGGCTGCCGGCGCGCTCCACGCGCCGGGCGGCGGAGAAGCTCCTGGACCGCGTGGGGCTCGCCGACCGGATCACGCACCGCCCCGGCGAACTGTCCGGCGGCCAGCGGCAGCGAGTCAACCTCGCCCGGGCGCTGATCAACCGCCCGGCGCTGCTCCTGGCGGACGAGCCCACCGCCCGCCTGGACCAGGCGACCGGGCGCGGCATCGTGGAGTTGCTCATCGAACTCAACCAGCAACTGGGTGTGACGATACTGATGGTGACGCACGACCACAGCGTGGCCGACAGCGCGAGGCGCTGCATCGAGTTCGTCGACGGCCGGATCGTCTCCGACGCGCCAGTCGGATCGCCTTGAGCCCGCGAGCGACGAAGGAGCCGACGCGAGACACGGACAACCAATGGCGAAGGCACAGGCCAGATCGTTCTCGGAGATCACGTTCATCGAAGCGGCCGCACGCCGCACGCGGGTGGGCCTCGTCCTCACGCCGGTGACGCCGGGGGGGCCCAAGCGCCTGATCAGTCACTTCCTGGGCATCGCCGGGGAGGGCCGCCTCGTCCTGGCCACGCCCGAGACCATCAAGGGCAAGAAGGTCTTCGTGCCGCCCGGCTGGCGGGTGGGGCTGGCCTTCGAGCTGGGGGGTTTCTGGTTCCAGGCGGCGACCGACGTCCTGGAGCACGGGATGTTCCAGCGGTACGCCATCCGGCGAGTCGACGCGTTGATCGTCCGGCAGCCGGAGCGGCTGAAGTCCTCGCCGAACCGCCGGGACCGGCCGCGCCAGCAGGCCGACCCGACCAAGCCGTTCCTGGCGACGATCTGGTCGGAGGAGGACGTCGAGCAGACGCGGCACGATCCGCTGGGGGTCGGCAGGCTCCAGGACTGGTCCGAGACGGGCCTGGGCGTCAACCTGGCCAAGCCCTTGACGCTGGCGGCCGGCCGGCGCGCGATCATCCGCCTGGACCGGGCGGTGACGGAGGAGTGCCTCTTCGTCTGGGGAACGCTGCGGCACTGCACGCCGGCGGAGGGCGGCATCTACCTGGCCGGCTTCGGGGACGTCCGGAACGTCGGCCCGGGCGAGGCCGTCAGCCTGATGGAGTTCATGGCCCTGTCGCGCGAGTGAGGCCCGCCCGCGCCGGCGCCCGCCGGCGGGGTCGCCGCTTCCTTCCCACCAGCACCATCCACGCGCCGACGGCCAGCAGCGCCATCGTCCCCGGCTCGGGCAGCAGGATTCCCTCGAGCGGCGAGCCGGAAGGCAAGTGGTCGAGGACCAACTGGATGTCCGCCCAGTCCACGGCCGTGTCGCCGTTGAAGTCGCCGCAGTCCCACCCCCAACCCTCCCCGCTCTCGTAGGCGTTGGAGGCGAGGATCTGCTGGACGTCGAAGGCGTCGACGTCCCCGTCCCGGTCGGCGTCCCCCGGCATCGGGCCGGGGTCGAACCAGAAGCCGGATCGCAGCCCCCACGCCTGCCCGACGGCGGCCGCGGCGAACTCGTGCCAGTGCGCCGCGTGGTCGTACGTGTTGTAGCAGGCGTACCTCGCGGGCGAACCGCCCCCGCCGGTGTCGTAGCCCAAGGCGGTCACGAAGTGGTCGGCGGAACCGTTCTTGTCCGTATCGACGTACAGCTCCACGGGCCGGCCGGCGTCGATCTCGCTGACCAGCAGCCCCCACAGGTCGTCGGCGTAATCGACGCGGCCGCTGGTGGCCTCGACGTAGCCGCAGTACCGCGCGTACTGCGTCATGCCGTAGCCCTGGAAGCCGGGGTAGCTCTGCCCATCCCCAAGACCGTAGGAGCTGCGAGAGGCGCACATGAAATCCGCAACGCAGTCGTCGTCGTGGCACAGGTCGGGCGTCTCCGAGCAGTCCGGAGTCCCCTGGTAGTCTTCGATATGCCCCGGCGAGGCGATCATGTCCTTCACGGCCTGGGGGTTGGTGTCCCAGTCGTTGGAGCCGGGAACCAGGTTAACGTACCCCCGCCCGTCCCAGGTGCCGATGACCATCCCCCCCGCCGTCGGCCCGCACCCGTGGTACCAGAGGTAGCTGGGAACGCCCTCGAGCGTCACGACGTCGGCGCGGGCCGCGCACGCGGCGGCGGCGCACACGAGCAGGCAGACCCGCCTGCGCAATTCACCCTCTCCGCGGTGCTGAGGACGCACAGGAACACATCGTCTCTTGGAGATGCTTCGTCGCCCCGCGGCCGGCCCGCGCCCCCGGCCGTCCTCGGGGCGGCTATCCAGCAACGAGGGGCGCTTCGGGGCGCCCCTCGATCCAGTTCGACTGTCTCGATTGACCGCTCGCGGACGAACCGCCAGGTCCGCCCGCCACGGCGATGCTCATGCCATGCCGCGCCGCCGGCGGACGTAGCCCGCCAGCCCGCCGACGCCCAGCGACAGCGCCACCATCGTCAACGGCTCGGGAATGGGCGGCTGGTCGCCCGTCTCCAGCGTGATGGCGTAGTCCTGCCTGCACTCATTCGACAGGATGCGCAGCCTCTCGTCCATCTCCGTGGCCGTTCCGTTGTTGATCCTCTGAAGCCACGCGTTAGCCTGGTCCCTGACCGTGCTGGGATCGACCGCGTAGAACGATCCCGCATCCCAAGCGACGCTGTAGGAGGGCTGCTCCCTCTCGTAGATGATCTCCCAGACGCAGAGCTCGAAGGCGGCGGCCTCCAGATCGTCGGTCGTCTCCAGGATCCCCGCGTGGTCGGCAAAGAGCTTCTTGAGGTCATTGGCCTTGCTGGATTCCATGAGCGGCTGGCTGTCCCCGATGGGGGCATCTGCGGGGTAGTTGACCTCGTACGTGGTCCACTCCGTCTTCGAGGGAACGTACTGGTGCACGTCGGCGCAGAACGTGTTGATTATGCCGCCCTGGGGCCCGGGGTAGAACCCCAACCCCTCGCCCGTGGGGACGTAGCCGTTATCGCCGATGGGCCTGAGCCTCAGGTTGTACACGCCGGTGCCGACCGTCGCGTGGATCTCGCCATCGAGGTGGATCTTGACCCAGTACCCCGGTTCGTAGTTGACGTACTGAAGGTCCAGCGTGCCGGTGTTCGCGTATGCACTGCCGGCCAGGACAAGGCAGACGGCGACGGCACCCAGACAGAGCTTCCCTCTCGTTGCTCCCATGGTTCACTTCCTCTCTTTGGCTTACGACCCTCGAACACACAATCATGGCGGACTGACACCGGAGGCCAGTCGGACGAGAGAACGCCACACACCGGAGATTATACCACCGAATCCCGCGGCGCCAAGGGGCAAACGGCCGCGACGGCAGCTTTTTTCCTCGCCTGGACATGCGCCCGAATCCGGCGGGCTTCCCGCCCGCCCGGGGTCACGGGCCAAGAGCCCCTGCCGCTGCGCCGAACCGCCCCGCGCCCGCCCGGTCCGCCGACGGGCTCGCTTTTCCTTCTTTTCCGCTTGTCATTCTAGGAGATCCGTGGTAACCTATTTGGCTTAGGAGAACAGGTGGCAAGCCGGTTCGGGGCCACCGGGATCCCCTCAAACGGAGCGATTAGTGGAGCCGCAGGCTCCGCGCGGACCCAAAGGAACGGCACGATTGCCTTGAGTGCCCGGGCCTAATTCCCACCTTACCTTAGGTATTTCGAGCGGTCGAGAAGCGAAAGAACGCGCGCAAGGCGAGTCAGCGAGACCCTCCGGCAAGAGACGCTGATCCGCCTTGGGATTCAGGCGGTCGAGCCCCGTTCGGGCCCCGACCCACTGCCTTTTTGCATGCGCCGGATCGGCCGGCGCGGGGCAGTGGGCAGGCCGGGGCATAAGAGCGCGGAGCCGGAAGGGAGGTGGTAACGAGCGACATTGCAGGTGGTCAGATCGTAGCAACATAGCAAGTGAGGGTAATCGCGAGGAACGCTGCTTCTCGCGAGCCTATGGGAGCCAGGTCGGCTTCGCACAGGCGTTGAGGCAGCGGAGGAATCGCCCCGTGCGACACGGGGCAGAAGGGAAGGAGACAGAATCTTGAGATACGCAACAGTCTTAGGAGCGGTCGGCATCGTGCTGGCCCTCGGGTCGATCAGCATGGGGAACACGCTGACGGTTGGCCCCGGCCAGACGTATACCACCATCCAGGCCGCGGTTAACGCCGCAGGTGGTGGGGACACGATCTACGTGCTTGCCGGGACGTATGACACCAACCCGACGCACACGCAGGGCGTTGTTTATGTGGAGAAGTCTCTGACCATTCTTGGATCGGGCCCGGGTATCAAACTTGTCGATGGAGGCGCTGGGTTCGGCTCCGGCGGATTCGACACCGGTTTCAGCGTCCGAGCCGACAACGTGACCATCAGCGGGTTCAGCGTTACTGCTCCCGGTCAGGCAATCTGGCTGGAGAGTAGCAGCAATTGCCTCATAGAGAACAACATCGCATACGGAGCCGTATGGGGGCGCGGGATCGCAGCCGTCGATAATGTCAGCGCTTACAGCGGCAACGTGATCCGGGGCAACAGCGTCTACGATAACGTCCTCGGTATCCAGCTCTGGGCCGGCACGGACAACCTAGTCCAGGGAAACACGGTCTACAGCAACGGCAATGGAATCCGGATCGATTCGGGCTACGGCCGCGCCAGCATCGGGAACAGCATTATCGGCAATACGCTGTACAGCAACACCAGTGCGACGATCGCCGCAGTCAACTGGCAGTTCCCTTCCGGACCGTTCGGTACCTTCAGCGACATCAGTATCAACGGCAATGACATAAGCGACGCATACAGGGGGATCTACATTGGCCCGAATGTCGATGCGACCGCCTTCGCCGTCAACTACAACAACATAGTCGGGAACACCGACTACTTGGCGAAGAACCTCGGCACTGGGACACTGGATGCAACCTATAACTGGTGGGGCGCGACCACGGGCCCTGAGCCCGGCCTCATCATAGGGGACGTGGACTACGAGCCGTGGTTAGCCGGCCCGATTCCCGAGCCGATGACTGCGATGGGCGTGTTTGGCGCCGTCGCGGCGCTGGGCGCGTACATCCGGAAACGCCGAGCGGCGTAGGCGAATCCGGCGGACTCGCTCCCGACGACAGTGCGGCTGAGAGGTCCGGCCAATCGGGCCTCCCGGCCGCATTGTGCTGCGCTGGACCAGGCGGCCGCTCCGCAAGCCTGTGGATCACGTCCAGACTGCTTGGCGTACGATCAAGTGCGCAGTT
>CAZXOC010000245.1:0-10260 GCA_964642165.1 uncultured Planctomycetaceae bacterium
GTTGAACTCCTGTCCCTCGCCCTCGGCGGTGGTGGGCAGGCCCGCATCGAGCGCGTTCCAGGCCAGGTCCATGGTGTGGCTGCCCATGTCGCCGATCTGACCGCTGCCGAAGTCCCAGTACATGTTCCACCTCAGGCAGCCGCCGAAGTAGCCCGGGTTGTACGGGTGGAAGGGGGACGGCCCGATCCAGAGGTCGTAGTGGAGGTGCGCGGGCGGCTCGCCCTGCTTGGGCAGGTAGCCCGGCCGGCGGATCTGGCGGTTGCCCCAGGCCCAGGCGGTCTGGAGATCGCCGATCGCGCCGTCGAGGACCAGCTCGCGGACGCGGTTGAAGTTCTCGTTGGAGTGGCGCTGCGTGCCGACCTGGGTGGCGAGCTTGTCCTTCTTCTTCAGGTAGGTGGCGCGGACGACGCGGGTCTCCTCGACGCTGTTGCCCAGCGGCTTTTCGCAGAAGACGTGCAGGTCGCGATTCAGCGCCCAGTTGGCGACGAAGGCGTGCGTGTGGTCGGTGGTGCAGCAGATCACCGCATCCATGCCCTTTTGATCCAAGCACTTGCGCCAGTCGACGTACGTCTTGGCCTTCGGGAACCTCTTGGCGGCGCCGGCGAGGGTCCTCTCGTTGATGTCGCACAGGGCCACGACGTTCTCTTTCGAGATCGCGCCCATGTGCGCCCGGGCCCGGCCCCCCGCGCCGATCAGGGCGACGTTCAGCTTGTTGCTCGGGGCGTTGGCGCCCGACAGGACGCCGCTGGGCAGGATGGTCAGCCCGGCTCCCACGGTTGCGGCGGACTTCAGGAACCGGCGTCTCTCGATCGTCTTCGTCTTTTCTGGCATGGCTTCCTCGCTGTTGTTCACTGGTGACCGTGGCACGCGAGGTTAAACGCACTCCGCCCGACGGAGTCCTCCCGATTTCCGGAAGAGGCCCGCCGGCCGCGACCTCGCGCGACGTGCCGGTGGTGATGCGCCACGGACGCGCATAAGATACAGCATGGGGCGAGCGCCGCAAGGCCCAGGACGCCTGCACCGGTGCGCCTCGGCGGAGCCCGACGCGTCGCGGGCGACGCGGGAACCGGACATCTCAAGCGAAGGAGAAACACATGTCTCGTGCAGCCGCAATCCTGGCCCTGCTCGTCGGGGGCGCCGTGCTGATCGGGTGTGGGAAGGACGAAGGGCCGCCGCCGGAGCCCAACGTCGCGAAGCCGCCCAAGGAGGACGCCAACGCGGCCGCGGCGAAGGCCGCCGCCGCCGCCGCCAAGGAGGCCCAGGCCGCCCTGGCGGAGGTCCTGGCCCTGATCAAGGACGGCAAGCTGGACGAGGCCGACGCGAAGCTGAAGGCCCTCGAGGCCACCAGCGCCACGCTGCCCGCGGACATGCAGGGCCAGATCAAGGCCGCCCGGACGTCCCTCGACGCCGCGAAGGCCGCCAAGGCCGCCGACGCCGCCAAGGCCGCCGCCCTCCAGGACGCCCAGACGTCCCTTCAGAAGGTCCTGGCGCTGATCAAGGAGGGCAAGCTCGACGAGGCCGACGCCGAGCTGAAGGCCCTCGAGGCCAAGAGCGGCTCCCTGCCCGAAGCCATGCAGGGGCAGATCAAGGCCGCCCGGACGTCGCTGGACGCCGCGAAGGCCGCCAAGAAAGCCGCCGCCGCGAACCAGGAGGCAGAGTCCCTCCTCGCCCGGATCCTCGCCCTGATCAAAGAGGCGAAGCTGGCCGACGCGGAGAAGCTGCTCAAGACGCTGGAGGAGAAGTCCGGCTCGCTGTCGCCGGAGATGCAGGCGAAGATCAAGGCGGCCCGGACGGCGTTGACGGCGAAGAAGGCCGTCGGCGGCGGGATCAAGCTGCTCAGCCTGCCGGGATAGGCCGCGCGCCCTCGCCCTCGGAGAACGGCGTGACGTAGAAGTAGATCCTGCCGCGACGGGCGTCCAGGCGGATGTGACGGTTCAGGGCGTCGTTGGTCAGCTTCACGCGCCGCGGCGCCGCGGCGGGAGCCCGACCGCCCGGGCCGGTCGGCGCGCTACGGGGCCTGGACCTTCAGCCCGTCCAGGGCGCTGCCGTCGCGCGTGCGGACGCGGCAGCAGAAGGCCCACCCGCCCTCGTTGTCGGTGACCTTCAGCATCAGGTCGTTCCAGCCCTCGCGGAGGCTCACGTTCGCCAGGTCCTGCCTCGGCTCGACGCCGCGGTTGACCTTGTTGGCGTGGACGAGCTTGCCGTTGAGCCAGACCTTGACGGAGTCGTCGCTGCCCAGCTCGAGGCGGGCGTCCTGCTGCGCCGGCGACCAGACCCGCGTGCGGACGTAGCCCGCGCAGTGGTCGCCGCCGGCGATCGCGGCCTCCAGGTTGACCTCCCACGAGCCCACGCCGCGCGTCAGGCGCGTCCACTTCACGCCCTTGGCGCCCGGCTGCTCCGGCGGGAAGGCGACGTCGAACAGGTCCATCCCGCCCTTGCCCTTCTGCCGGTACGGGCCGGACCCCGTCCACGACAGGACGTAGCCCTCGTACTTGTCCATGTCGTTCAGCACGTCCTGCGCCTGCCGGCGGACGCGCGCATTGCGGACCGTCGCGAGCACCTTCTTCAGGGCCGCCCGGGCCCGCGCCGCGTCCTTCTGGCGGAGGCGCCCGGCGATCTGGACGGCCGCCAGGCCCGCCTCGGCCGCCAGCCGCTCGTCGGTGAGATACGCCTCCACGAGCGTCAGCGCGCCGGCGGAGCTGGTCGTCCCCAGGCCCGCGAGGACCAGCTTCTTGTCGTCCGGGCGCTCGGCGAACCTCATGGCGCGGGCGTACATGCCGGTCGGGTCCTTCGACATGCCCGCCATGCGGACGTACCCCCGCAGGAGCAGCACCTTGTGTGTCTCGTCGGTCGCGGCGCGCGCCAGGGAGAGGAGCTCCTCGGCGGGCGAGGCGTTGGGCCAGTTGGCCAGCGTGCGCACGGCCGCCTCCCGCACGGCGGCGCTGTCGTCCTTCAGCGCGGCGCGGACCGCGAAGAGCGCCCTGGGCGTGCCGGCGACGGCCAGCAGCCGCACGAGCGCGGGCCGGGCCTCGACGGGCGCCCCGCGCAGGGCCGCCAGCAGGGGTGCGGCCCGATCGTCGGGGCGGCGAATCTGGATCAGCACCCAGGAGACGGCCTGCTCGATGGCCGCGCGATCGCCGGGCTCCTTCGGCCTGGCGGCGAGGTCCAGCAGCGCGGGCAGGTCCCGCTCGCCGGCGAGCGCGCCGAGCGTGCGGATCGCCTCGCGGCGGACGGACTCGTCGTCGTCCCGGGCCACGTCCAGCAGCTTGGCAAAGGCCTGCCGGGCCCGCCGCCCCGCCAGGGCGCGGAGCATCTCAATGCGGACCTTCGCGTCGCCGGAGCCGACGGACCGCAGGAGCGTCGCGTCGACGTCCCGCCCGCCGAGCCGCCGCAGGCTCGCCCGGGCGACCTGCTGCTCGGCGCCTTGGGCGGTGGCCGCCGCGCGGGCCAGCAGCCCGGCCGCCGGGGCGCCGCCCACGCCGCCGAGGGCTTCCAGGGCGGCGAGGCGTACGGCGGCGTGCGGGCTCTTCGTCGCGCGGACGACGGCGTCCGCCGCGGCGGCGTCCCCGCGGGCGCCGAGCGCGCGCAGGACGAGCTCCTGCCCCTCCGGCTCCAGGGACGGCAGCAGCGCGACGAAGGCCTCCGTCGCCGCCCGCCCCTTCGCCATGGGCAGGAGGGCGATCGCGCTGGCCCGCAGTTCGGCGTCGCCGCTCCGGATGGCCTGGACGAGCAGCGGGGCGGCCTCCGCGCCCCGCGCGGCGACGAGCCCGCCCAGGGCGCCGATCCGCACGTGCCTCGGCTCGCGGGCGGAGTAGAAGAGCTGGTAGATGCGTGCCGCGTCGGCCTTCTGCCCGTCGCGGAGGAGCCGCTCGGCGCACTTCAGCAGCCCGTCGTCGATGCGCCGGCGCAGGGCCGCCGAGGCCCCGGATCGCGCCGCCTCCAGGGCCTTGGCCGCCTCGGCGCCGCCGATGCGTCCGGCGGCCTCCGCGGCCGTCTGCGCGACGACCGCGTCGGACGAGCCGAGCAGCTTCACGACGTCCGGCAGGGCCTTGGCGTAGCGCCGGTCCGCCAGCGTGGCGACGATCCCCGCCTGGAGCGCGCCCGACGCCGCGGGCAGCGCCCGATGCAGCGCCGCCAGGCCGGCCGGGCCCTCCATGCGACCCAGCACGTACCGCGCCATGTGCGACAGCTCCGGGTCGTTCAGCATCCCCGACAGCGCCGGGATGGACCGCGCCGTGGCGACCGTCCGCAGTTGCTTGCAGAGGAAGACCCGCGTCGCGCGCGGCGCCGCAGCGCCAAGCCCGCGGAGCAGCCGCTGCTCCACCGCGCCGCGCTGCGCGGGGTCCAGGCCCGCCGCGACGACCGACGCCTCCACCGCCTCCAGCGAACGGGCGTCCCGGCCGTAGTCCGTGGCCGTGACGGCCTTCAGGGCCTCGTCCAGCCGGGCCATCTCGTCGGGCTCGCCCGCCGCGGCGACGGCAGCCAGGGCACCCGCCAGGGCCACGAGGAAGACTCCACGCCAGCACGTCATGGGTTCGTTCCTTCCTTACAGGAGGCTCCACGGCTCGCGTTTGGGGCGGTCGAGCCACCGGGCGGCCGCCGGGTCGCCGACGATCTGTTCCTTGACCGGGTCCCACGTCAGCCGGCGCTTCAGCCAGTAGGCGATGTTGCCCAGGTGGGCGTGGGTGGCCGTGCGGTGGGCGATCTCGATGTCGCGGAACGGGCGCTGGCGCGTGCGGACGCAGTGCAGGAAGTCGCCGAAGATCCCGCCGCTGCCCTTGTAGTTGGGGATGTGGATGTTGGGCGGCGTTTCGCGCCGGGACCGCCCGGCGCCCCGCCCGGGGATCTCCCGCCTCGTCCCGCGGAAGGAGAGGATGCCTCCCCAGCCCCCGCCGTGGTAGATCCGCACGCCGTTGGCGAAGACGTAGGTCAACTGCGGATGGTCCTTCCCGTCGGGGGGGATGATCTCGACGGGGCCGGTCTCGTGCAGGTTGCAGCAGAACAGCGCCCCGCCGAAGCCGTGGCAGCCCCAGTCCGTCATGCCGCCGCCGGAGTAGTCGCGCCACGCGCGGAAGTTGAGGCGCCCGCGGTTGAACGGCGCCCACGGCGCCGGGCCCAGCCACATCTCCCAGTCCAGCCCGGGCGGGATGGGCTCGCCGGGCAGGTAGCAGTCGCGCGACGGCCCGCCGACGTTCACCCACGCCTCCCGCACCTCCCCGATCGCCCCGCCTCGCACCATGCGGTGGAACCAGTTGTAGTCGCCCCAGACGCGCTGGCTGCCGCCGGAGAAGACCCGCCCGTACCGCCGCGCCGTGGCCACCATCACCCGCCCCTCGCGGACCGTCAGCGTCTCGGGCTTCTCGCAGTAGACGTCCTTGCCGTGCTTCATCGCCTCCACGCCGATGATCGCGTGCCAGTGGTCCGGCGTGGCGATCAGCACCGCGTCGATGTCCCCACGCGTCGTGATCTCCCGGAAGTCGTTGCAGGCCTTGCAGGCGCCGTCCCCGTACTTCCGGTCGACGATGGCCTTGGCGTTGTCCCGCTTGCTGCGGACCACGTCGCAGACGGCCACCACGCGCACCTGCCGGAAGCCCAGAAAGCCGCCCATGTCGCCCGTGCCCTGGCCGCCCATCCCGATGCAGCCCATCGTGATCCGGTCGTTCGCGCCGAACGCCCTCGAGCTGATCGCCAGCGGGGCTGCCCCCGCGGCCAGGGCCGTCTTCCGCAGGAAGCCGCGTCGCGTGATCCGCAAGGCTCTCGACATAATCGGGTCTCCCGTGCCGGTCCTCTCGGCCGGCGTGTAAAGGCGTGTAGATACTCCCCCGCGCGAGCGGATGCAAGCCGCGAGCCCGGCCGCCACGGCGGCGATCGCGCTAGCGCGCACCTGCCCCGGCCGACGCGGCGGACGGGGGCAGCGGCACGTCCTGCCAGCCGTCGGCGCCGAGATGCAGCTCGCGCTCGGCGAACTGCCAGACGACCACCTTCTTGTTGTCCAGGATCGCGGGGTTGGTGCAGAGCCGCCGCCGGACGTCGGTGGCCGCCCCGCCGTCGCTGACGATGTAGTCCACCGGAGCCCCCAGGGCCCGCGCGACCAGCGAGCAGAAGCCCGCCGACCCGGGCAGGAGCCTCTTCGTGCCGCTCCGCCTGCCGGCGCGCGAGACGGGCCCGGCGCCCGCGCCGGCGACGACGCGGCCGAGCGATCGCGGCTCCCGCGTCTGGTAGATCCGGCAGAAGCTGTCGCCCAGCACGAGGACGGTCGACTCCAGCGGCGTGTCCTTCAGGTGGTGGTTGGCATACGCGCCGGCGGGTCCGCTGCCGTCGGGGACCATCAAGCCGGCGGCCTCGTCCAGGACCTGCTCGCACGCGACGACCTGCTCGGGCGGCGGCTTGGCGAGGCCGCCTGCGCGGAGCATCTCGAGGATGTCCCCGCGCCGGGCGACGCGGACGCGCCGGGTCCGGTACGTCCGCTTCGGCTCCGGCGCCCAGCCGAGCTGCCGGAGCTTCGCCGCGACGGCCTCCGCGGCGACGGCCGCCCCCGCCGGCGTCCAGTGCGTGTCGGTCGCCAGGTACAGCTCGCCGCCCCCGTCGGCCTGCTCCCGCCGCGCCCGGAAGAGGGCGAAGAGGTCGACCGTCTCGACGCCGTATCGCCCCAGCGCCGCCAGCACGTCCTCCGTGGGCGATCGCAGCGCCGCGTGCCGCCCGGCCGCCCGGCGCGTCAGCCGGTCCGGGTAGACGCTCGCCTTGCCCGGCACGGGCACGACCAGGAGGCGAAGCCCCCGCCCGCGGAGCTGATCGCCGAAGCGCACGATCGCCGCCACGGCGGCCTCGCGGCGCCCGCGCGACGCGCCCGCACCCGCCCGTCGGCCCTCGGGCGCCGCGGCGCCCGCCTCGACGAGGTACCGCACGCCGGGGCGGTAGAAGACCCAGCCGTCCCGCCCCGCGAGCCCCCTCGCGCCCAGGTCGTCGAACAGGCGGACCAGCGCCGCCCGCGTCCACGGCCGCACGGTCCGCGAGCCCCACCACTCGGCCTCGAGCGTCCGCTCGAACCGGCGCAAGTTGCGCTCGGACGGCGCGTACCGGAACAGGTCGGCGAACTGCACGCGCCGCCCGCGGGACAGCTCCAGGCCCACCTGCCCCACCGGCACGCCGGCGAGGATGCCGACGAACCCGATCGCCAGGACGAGCTGCGCTCTTCGCGCGGGCTGCATGCGGTCTCCTAAAACTGGAAGTACAGGAACGGGTTGAACGCCTGGGCCGACATGACGGCCAGGGCCACCGCGAACAGGGCCAGCAGGATCGCCGCCCGGGGCAGCGTCATCCGCCCGCGGGAGAAGTCGAACGCCTGGACGGGCTGGATCGTGACCGCGGCGCACACGGCCAGGAGGACCAGGTTGCGTATCGTGTACAGCTCGGCCGCGAGCAGCACCGACGCGCCCGTCGTCTCGGCGAGCCCGGCCAGCGCGGCGAAGTAGCGCCCGGCGTCGGCGAGGTCCTCGGCGCGGAAGAGGACCCACGACAGCAGCATCAGCAGGAACGTCAGGGCGACGCGTGCGGGGCGGGGCAGGGCGGCGTAGACGCTGCGTTTCCCGCGCCACCGCTCGAGGGCCAGCAGCAGCCCGTGGTAGGCGCCCCAGGCGACGAAGGTCCACTTCGCCCCGTGCCACAGGCCGCCCAGCAGCATGACGACGCCGAGGTTGACGTACGTCCGCCCCGCGCCCCGGCGGTTGCCGCCCAGCGGGATGTACAGGTAGTCCCGCAGGAACGTCGACAGCGAGACGTGCCACCGCCGCCACAGGTCCGTGATGCTCTCGGCCAGGTACGGCGCGTTGAAGTTCCGGGGGAACTCGAAGCCCAGCATCCGACCCAGCCCGACGGCCATGTCCGAGTACCCGCAGAAGTCGAAGTAGATCTGGAACGCATAGGCCAGCACGCCGAACCACGCGTCGGCCGCGCCGGGCGCCGCGGCGGCGAAGACCGCGTCGGCCACCTCCCCCATCGGGTTGGCCAGCAGGACCTTCTTGGCGAAGCCCAGGATGAAGATCGCCGCGCCGGCGGAGAACCGCGCCGGCGTGTGGCGACGGTCGAGGAGCTGCTCGGCCACCGTGTGGTAGCGGAGGATCGGCCCGGCGATGAGCTGGGGGAACATCGAGACGAAGCAGGCGAAGTCGACGAAGGACCGCGCCGGGGCGGCCCGGCCGCGATAGACGTCGACCGTGTAGCTGATCGCCTGGAACGTGAAGAAGGAGATGCCGATCGGCAGCGTCACGCGGAGCACGGGCAGCGCCTCGGCGCCGAAGACGGCCAGCAGGCGGTTGAGGCTCCCCACGGCGAACAGGGCGTACTTGAAGAAGGCCAGCAGTCCCAGGCTGGCCGCGCACCCGGCCGCCACGGCCGCCACGCGACGACCGCGACCCGCCCCCGGGGCCGCGATGATCCTCCCGCAGACGAAGTTCACCACGGTGGTGGCCAGCATGAGCGTGGCGAACCACGGCTTCCACCAGCCATAGAACACGTAGCTCATCAGGGCCAGGAAGGCGTTGCGCCACCGGTAGGGCAGGTTGTAGTAGACCAGCAGGAGGATCGGCAGGAAGTAGAAGACGAAGACGTGAGACGAGAAGACCATGCGTTGTCCGGCTCAGAGGTCCGTCCGGTTCGTCCAGATCGCGAAGAAGCGGTTGCCTTCCGTCGGGTAGGCGTAGTCCAGGGCGCCGCTGGGCGCGAGGTTCCCCAGCTCGTAGTCCAGCGCCATCCGGTGGGCCTCGCCGACGGCGAACCGCGTGAGCGTCCCGCCCAGCGGCTCGTCGCCCCAGTCCTCGTCCCGGATCCGGGCGCGGGGCATCCAGGGCTTGTAGTGGCCGACGAAGATGACGTCGCCCGGCGCGAGCGGGTGGCGTCCGGCCGGATCGCCCCGGTGCACCGCGATCACCTCGTAGGCCAGGACGTACGTGTACCGGTACGCGCCGAGGTCGGGGAACGGATCGGGCCGCCCCCGCAGCCGCGCCGTCACCTCGATCCGCCCGAGGCGCGTGACCATGTCGTCCTCGCCGGTCTCGGCGCGGCCGGCGAGGAGCCGGACGGCGGCGACGAGCCCCGCAATGACGACCAGGCCGCGAACCGCGCCCGGCCCGGCGGGGGATGTGCGCCCGCCCCGGCCGGCGCTGCCGCTCGGCGCGGCCCTGCCCGGGGCCTCAGGTGTCTCGCCGCTGGTTGGGTCCATCCTCTCGCCTCGTCGGCCCGGCGGGTCACTCCCTCGCGCCGACCTCCGCGTACGTCCAGTGCGGCTCGAAGCCGCGCAGCGCCGTGCCGTTGGGCAGCTTCAGGTCCAGCACCGGGCCGGCGGCGGCGCCGGGGTAGCGCTGCTTGAGCTCCGGGAACGCCGGCTCGGGCGCGACGATCGGCGTGTCGGCCAGGCGAACCAGGTGCATCTCGCCGACGATCAGCCCGTCCTGCGGATCGTCCGAGAAGATCACGTACCGGTCGTCGGGCGAGGTGCAGCCGAAGTAGACGTGCCTCCACAGCCGCCCGTAGATCAGCGTGCGGCTCTTGCCGTCGGTCGTCGCCTGCATCAGGACGGTGAAGCCGTACCGGTTGGTCCGGACCCCCAGCCGCGGCGTCATGCCCGGCGTGCGGTTGGAGTAGATCACCCGCGAGGAGTCCTTCTGGAAGAAGTCCGGCGTGCAGTTCTGCACCCTCGACAGCAGCGTGGTGCGGCCCGTGGCGATGTCCATGCCGAGGATGTTCCACTGGCGCCCCCGCACGTTGGCCGTGCCCACCAGGCGCTTGCCGTCCGGCGACCAGAAGAGCTGCTGGAAGATCCCCCGGCGCGGCATCTCCCTCAGAACCTTCTTCGTGCCCAGGTCGTGGATGCGGATGACGCCCTGCCGCTTGTAGAGACAGGCGACCTGCCTGCCGTCCGGGCCCCAGGACGCCCAGGGAAGCTCCCCGTCGGCGCCCTGCACGACGCCGTTCGAGCCGTCCGCGTCGGCGATGACCAGCCGCCCGAGCATGCCCCACTGGTCGTGGTTGATCTTCCTGCCCTTCGCCAGCCGGCGGTAGAGCATCTTCCGCCCGTCCGGCGAGAAGCGCCCGCCGTACTCGTGGTACGCCTCGGAGCTCGTGAGGTTGCGGAGGGCCGAGCCGTCCGGGCGGGCCAGGTACAGGTCGAGCTGCCCGCGGGCCTGCTTGTCCTTGATGGCCCGACCGCGGTCGACCTCCAGCGGGTGGGCGGAGACGACGATCCAGCCCTTCCGGGACACCTCC
>CAZXOC010000245.1:10360-11463 GCA_964642165.1 uncultured Planctomycetaceae bacterium
TGGCCGGCGGCACAGAGGCAGGCGGCGCAGGCCAGCGCCGCGCAGGCGGCACCGGCCCGGGGGGATGATCTTCCCATGGTCTGTCCCTTCGTTCGATCGGCGGCGACGTCGCGCGGCGCGTCCGGCCCGGGCGCCTACTCGGTCACCGGGACGGGGCCGGCGAGCGTCTCGAAGTCGCGGACCGCCGAGCGGTCGCCCGAGAGGATCCGCTCCCGGTTCATCCGCAGCTCGGGCAGCTTGGCGGCCAGCCAGCGCCTCGCGACGGCGAGCTTGGCGTCCTTCGCCGTCGCCTGGTCGCAGAACAGCACGCCGACGACCAGCACGATGGCCATGTCCACGAGCCGCCGCCCGTGGAGGTCCATGTACTCCGTGCCGCCCTGGTCCTTGACGAACGCGACGGCCTCGGCGAGGTCGTCCAGGCCCGCGCGGATCCGCTCGACGAGCGGCCGGACGTCGTCGGGCCAGGGCCCCTCGCGGTCGAGGAGCTTCTCGACGATCGCCTGCGCCGTGCCGGAGGACACGCCGCGCACGGCCGCGACGACCTGGAGCTGGCTCGTGCCCTCGTAGATGGTCGTGATGCGGGCGTCGCGGAGGTGGCGCTCGACGGGGTAGTCCCGCATGTACCCGCTGCCGCCGAGGACGGCCATCGCGTCATTCGCCACGCGCATGGACATCTCCGAGGCGTAGTACTTGCTCATCGGCGTCAGCAGGGCGTTGACGCGCTTGAGGCTCCGCGAGGTCTGGCGGAGGCGCTTCTTCTCGTCGGCGTCGGCCACGTTCCCCAGCTCCAGCCGCCGCAGCGCCCCGTGCTCGACGTCCACCGAGAAGCTGGCGTGGTACGTCAGCGCCCGGGCGGCCTGGAGGTCCACCGACATGCCCACCAGCAGCTCGCGGACCGCGGGGAAGTTCTCGATCGCCGTGCCGAACTGCCGCCGGCTGTGCGCGTAGTCGCGGGCGACGCGGTAGGCGGCCTCGCCGATGCCCAGCGACTGCGCGGCGATCCCCACGCGGGCGCCGTTCATCAGGCTCATCACGTAGGTGATCAGCCCGCGCTGGCGCTCGCCGATGAGCTTGGCCGGGGCGTCGTCGAAGAACAGCTCGCA
>CAZXOC010000246.1:0-11302 GCA_964642165.1 uncultured Planctomycetaceae bacterium
CGTGAACCGCCCGGGCTGTTCGAGGAAGTAGTCGAGCATGCCCCAGCCGCCGTAGCCGTACCACGTCGAGACGGTGTAGCCGACCATCTGGCAGACGCCCGCGCTGTTCATCCACGCCAGCGCCATCGCATCGCCGTCGCGGACGTGCCCCATCAGGCAGTTGCCGACGGCCAGGTACACCTTCGGGTTGTCCGAGCGGATCGGGTGCGTCCGCCCCTTCGTGTCCAGCCCGTAGAGCCTGCCGGCCTTGCAGCGGAACTGCCCGTTGCGGTAGCGGTAGCCGATCTGCCAGTCCCGCTCGGTCGCGTGGCCGGACGTGACGAAGAGCTGCGCCTTGTACTCGTTGAGCGAATCGACCAGCGCCTTGGTCGTGTCGTCGGGGGCCTTGAGCCGCCGGGGCTCGCCGCCCGCGTCCTTCCGGACCATCCGGTTCTTCACCAGCTCGCAGTACCAGAGCCCCTCTTCGCAGAGGGCCAGCTCCACGTCCGTCCCCGCGGCGACACGACGGACCACCAGCGGCTGGCTCACCTCCGCGATGCGCCGCGCATTGGCCGCGTCGTAGCCCGTCAGGATGCCCCAGATGGCGTCCGTGTACGGATCGTCGTCGAGCCGGCGGGTCAGGCGGTGCACCTGCGCGACGAACGCCCGGCCCGCCTCCTGGGGCCTCGCCACGAAGCAGGCGTACCGCGGAAACTGCTTCCGCAGGGCCGGGAGCGACTCGTTCACCGACTCGCCGTAGACCACCAGCCTGGCGTGGTGTTTCTTCAGCAGCACCTCGACGACGTCCTTCCACCCGGCGGCCTCGACGGTGGCCTTGGACGCGACCACGGCGTACGAACGCCCCGCCGCCCGGGCGCTGCCAGCCGACGCCGCCGCGATGGTCAGGGCTAGTAGCGGCAATCTGACGATCATGTTGACCTCCACACGAACAGAGGCGAACGGAGGCGAAGCGGGACAGATCGGCTTCGCCGGGTGTCTTCGCGGGCGCCCTCGGGGGACCCGCGCGCGAGGCGCGGGCCCTCGCTAGGGCTGTGCGGCCTCCTTGGCGGCGGGCAGCTCGCGGACGCGGACGTTGCGGAACCACAGCGCCAGGCCGTGGTCCTGGAGGCCGACGTAGCCGCTCAGCGGGCGGTCCTTCGCCCGCGATTTGTCCAGTTGCAGGTCGACGATCTTCTCGCCGTTGAGCTCCACGAGCATGTGCGTTCCGCGGCAGGTGACGATCATGCGGTTCCACTCGCCGGCGGGCTTGGCCATGTTCTTGCTCGGCCCGATCGTGCCGATGATCCCGCCGCAGTCGTGGGCGCCGACGCGCTGCTTGCCGTGCGTGTCGTTGATCTGCACCTCGATGCCCGTCCGGACGGGGTTGCCGCGGTCCTTGACGCGGACGAACACGCCGCTGTTGCCGCCCTTGGGGAGCTTGAACTCCAGGTCGAAGACGAAGTCGCCGTAGGCCTTCTCCGCCCACAGGTACGCGTCGAAGCGCCCCCAGCCGCGCTCGCCGGGCCGCGGCTTGATGGCCAGCACGCCGTCGGGCTCGAAGAACCAGTTGCCCTTGGTCCGCCAGCCGCGCAGGCCCTTCTCGGCCACGAGCCAGTCGCCCTCGGCCGGCACGGTCGACTGCACGCCGCCGGCGGGCACGGGCACCTTCGCCGTCCACAGGATGGCGTTGAGCATCATCTTCCGCAGGTCGTCGTTGCGCCAGTTCTTGTGGAAGTGCCCGCCCGTGAAGCCGACGCCCCGCCCGCCATCGGCCCGTTGGACGGCCCAGGCGATCACCTGCCGGGCGGGCTTGTTCACGGGCAGCATGGTGGTGAGGATCGGCGTGAGGCGCGGGTCGTTGGGGCGGAATCGCTGGCGGATGTAGAACTCGTTGGGGATCGTGAAGGCCTTCCAGCCGCGGCTGACGGGATGCTCCGGCGAGGCCGGCTCCGCCGGCGGGGGGTCCTTCGTCGTCACGCGATGGCTCGAGTACTTGCGCTCGTAGTCGTCGTACCCGCCGATCCACTCGAGCAGCTCCGGCCCGCCGCGGTCGTTGGGCATGAACAGCGTGTAATGCAGGCAGACCAGCCCGCAGCCGCGCTTCATCAACCTGCCGAGCCGCTCCAGCCGCTTGCCCTGAAGCAGCGGGTGCTTGCCGCGGTTGGCGCCGGTGCTGTGGACGACGATTGCCGCGGCGTCCTCGAGCGTGTTGGCGTCCTTGGGCCAGCCGTTGAGGTGAATCTCCGTCCGCACGCCCCGGACGTTGGGGCTGGCGTCCAGGCACGCCTTGAGCAGCTGGAGGTCCTTGGCATACTCGTGCGTGCCCTTGCCGTGCCCGTCCGGCGCCCCGGCGAGGAAGACGATCTTCCGCGCGGGCGTTTTCTCGGCCGGGGCGCCGAGTCCCGGCGCGGCCGGGGAAAGCACCAGTCCGAACGCGGCGATGGCTGCCAGGCAGCGGCATGGTGTCGTCATGGTTCGTCTCCTTGTCGCCTCGGGCGCGGGCGCGTCTCGGGGGGCATGGACTCCTGGCGGCGATTGTAGCAGAAGCCCCCGGCGGGGCAAGGCCCCCGGAAGGACGACGTCGGGCGGAGGCCCCGTGGGCGCTCGCGCTTCAGGGCAAGGGGGGAGCGGGAGCTACGACGGGTCCATCCACCTCCTGCCGCCGAGGATCCTGGCGATCATCATGCCGGCGACGTTGTCGCCGACCGCGTTGACCATGGTCGCCGGCGGGTCCACCAGCGTGCCGATCGTGGCGATGATCGGCAGGGCCTCGGGCGGGAAGCCGTACAGCGTCACGATCAGGACCTCCCCGGCGAAGCCTCCGCCCGGGATGCCGCTCATGACCGTCCCGCTCAGGATCGCGATGCCGATGGCCGTCGCGATCGTCTCGGCGCCCGTGAAGTCCATGCGGAACAGCCCGAAGAGGAAGGCGATCTTCAGCACGGCGGCCAGGCACGAGCCGTCCATGTGGATCGTCGCCCCGATGGGAAGGACGACCTCGCGGACATCCCTGGGGATGCCGATCCTCTCCGCCGCCCGGAGGTTCAGGGGGATCGTGGCGAAGCTGCTGCCGGTGGCCAGCGCCGTCAGCGAGGGCGGCACGGCGTTCAGCCAGAACCGCTTGACCGCCCTGCGACGGCCGGCCAGGTAGGCGTAGATCGTGAAGGCGACGGCGAAGTACAGGATGCAGAGCGGGTAGTACAGCAGCATCGCCCGCAGGTACGAGCCGAGCAGCCGCGGGCCGAACACGCCCACCAGGTACGCGAAGTACCCCGCCAGGCCCACGGGCGCGTAGTACATGATGTACGAGATGACCTTCATGAGCACGGCGTTGGCCGAGACGAGAAAGGCGGTGAAGGGCCCGGCCTTCTCTCCCGCGGCGGAGGCCGCCAGCCCGACGAGAACCGCGAAGATGATCAGCGCGAGCAGGTTCCTCTTGCTGAGCATCTCGACGAAGTCCGGCACGCTGAGGGCGCGGACGATCCGAGCGGCCGTGTCGATCCGCCCGACCTCCACGGGGGCCGACGTGGCGAGCTCCACGCCCTCCGCCGGCGGGAACCACCGCACGCCGGCGATCATCAGCACGGACGAGACGATCCCCGTGAGCACGAAGATCGCGATCATCCAGCCGAGGACCTTGAGGAGCCTTCTCGTGCTCCTCATCGCCGCGACGGAGGACGAGATGGAGAAGAACACCAGCGGGACGACCGTCACGAACAGGGCGTTGAGGAGCAGGTCGCCGAGCGGCTTGAGCGCCGCGGCCCGCTCGCCGAGGAGCCATCCCGCCAGTGAGCCCGCGAGGATGGCCGCGATCAGGATGAGCGACAGCCGGTAGCTCTTGAGAGGAGAGGTCCTCGACATGGGGGGCCACTGTACCGGATTCCCCGCGGCGGGAGCAACTGGTGATCGGCCCCGGCCTGCCGGAGGGGCGGCGGGCTTGCGGCAGCGAGAGATCCGGGTAGACTGGGCCCGTGAAGGCTCGGGCACTCTTGTGGAAAGGAACGCGTATGCAGACCACGAACGTGCTGCTGGCCGTCGCCCCGCTGCTGGTGGCGATGGGCGCGGCATCCCTGGCGGCGAACACCGCCCCGGTGCGGGACAAGACGCTCGTGGTGTGGGCCGCCCCGGCGGACCTCACGCAGCGCGGCGGCAGCGCCCTGACCATCGACGACATGGCGACCCACTTCGACGGCATCGTCTTCGGCGAGCTGTCCCCCCGCAAATGGATGGCCGGCAGCGACCGCTTCCGCCGCACGCAGAAGCAGCAGGGCAGCTACCCGCCGGAGACGGCGGACGAGAAGACCTTCGTCCAGATGGCGGTTGTCTACGAGGGCAAGCGGGTGACCGTCTACCGCAACGGCGCGAAGTACGCCGAGTACACGATGGAGACGGCGCCCCAGGCGTTCGGGCCCGAGAGCGTGGTGATGATGGGCAGGCGGCACATTGACGCCGCGGACAACGCGTGCTTCGCCGGCTCGATCGACGACGCCCGGGTGTACGACTCCGCGATCGACGCCAAGGCGATCGCCTCCCTGAAGCCGAACCGCCCGGCCGGGCCCGAGCCGTGGGCCTGGTGGACGTTCGAGGACGGCATGGCGGCGGACCGCACGGGGCGGTTCACGGCCGTTTCGCTGATCGGCGGGGCGCGCGTGATCGACGGCAAGCTCGTGCTGAACGGCAAGGGCGCGACGATGATCGCCGGGCGGGGGGACGAGCTGCTCGACTGGCTGCGGCAGAGCTCGAGGGGCCGCCGCGGCGTCGGCGGCGAGGCGATCGACGTCGCCCGGCGCTTCCGGCTGCGGCTGCTTGGGGACCCGCACCGGCCGACGTACCACTTCGTCATCCTGGAAGGCTTCTGCATGCCGTTCGACCCGAACGGGGCGGTCTTCTGGAAAGGCCGCTACCACCTCTGCTACATCTACCAGGATCGCGGGAAGCACTACTGGGGCCACGCGTCGAGCAGGGACCTGGTGCATTGGCGGCACCATCCGCCGGCGCTGGTAGTCGCGCCGGGCGACCCGGACCGCGGCATCTTCAGCGGCAACTGCTTCCTCAACAAGAAGGGCGAGGCGACGATGCTCTACCACGGCGTCCGGGCGGGCAACTGCATCGCCGTGAGCGCCGAGAGGAACCTCGATCGCTGGCGGAAGCTGCCGAGCAACCCCATCCAGCCGAAGTGGTCGTGGGACCCGCACGGCTGGCTGGAGGGCGACACGTACTACGCGATCTCCGGCGGCAAGCCGCCCAGGCTCTTCAAGGCCTCCGCGCTGGACAAGTGGGAGCTGGTGGGCAACTTCATGGCCAACACGGTGGAGGGCGTGTCGTTCAAAGAGGACGTCTCCTGCCCCGACTTCTTCAAGCTGGGCGACAAGCACATGCTCCTGTGCATCAGCCACCGGTGGGGCTGCCGGTACTACCTGGGCGAGTGGAAGGACGAGAAGTTCCACCCCGACTTCCACGAGAAGATGAGCTGGGTGGACAACGAGTTCTTCGCCCCCGAGAGCCTTCTGGACGACCGGGGCCGCCGCATCATGTGGGCGTGGGTCTTCGACCGCCGCAGCGGCGCGACGCGCAGCGCCAGCGGCTGGTCGGGAACCATGAGCCTGCCGCGCGAGCTCTGGCTGGGCACCGACGGGATGCTGCGCATGCGCCCGGTCAAGGAGCTCGAGGCCCTGCGCTACAACGCTCGGAAGCTGGAGGACCTCACCGTCGAGGCCGACTCGGAGCTGAAGCTCGAGGACGTCCGAGGCAACGGCATCGAGTTGGCGATCGAGATGGTCCCCGACGGGGCCAGGCAGTTCGGCGTGAAGGTCTGCTGCTCGCCCGACGGCGAAGAGCAGACGCTCGTCCTGTACGACGCGGCCGAGAAAAAGCTCAAGGTCGACACCCGCAAGTCCAGCCTGGGGGACGGGCCGAAGAAGGTCGAGGCCGGTCCCTTCGAGCTCAAGGCGAACGAGCCGCTGAAGCTGCGCGTCTTCGTGGACAAGTCGGTGGTCGAGGTCTTCGCCAACGATCGCCAGGGCGTGACGCGGCGGATCTACCCGACGCGCGCCGACAGCGTCGGCGTGGTGCTCTTCTCCAGCGGCGGATCGACCAAGGTCCGGCGGCTGGACGCATGGGACATGATGCCGTCGAATCCCTACTGAGAGCGGCCGTTCGGCGACGTGGGCTGTCCCGTCGCGCCGGCCGCCGCCGAAAGGAGCCGCCCGTGTGCCGCGTATCCATGATCCCGCGACGGGCAGCGGGTCTGGTGGCTGCTTGGGCGTGCGCGGGCGCGGTCCTGTCCCACGCGGGACCCGTGCGGGCGGCCGAGCCGTTCACGCGCATCTACGACGCCCCGGCCGAGGCCGTGGCGGCTCTCTCGGAAAAGACGCTGTCGCAGAAAAGCGGCTGGCGGCAAGTCAAGGAGGGCGATACCGCGCATCGCTTCCAGGGATGCGCGGTGTTCCTGAATGACAAGGTGGTGGCCGTGCTGCCCGGGGACGCGCCCGATCTCCGCCTGTACTCGCGGCAGACGCGGGGGCTGAAGCTCTGTGCACGGCTGCAGCCGGTCGGCCGTGACGGCAAGGGCCTGAAGCGAACGTCCCTCGCCGTCCGGGACAACACGGGAAGCTCGGTGTCGCTCGAGGTCGCCCTCCAGTCGCCGGGCGGCAAGCCCTGCCACGTGACCCACACGCTGAACGTCGGCGAGCCGTTCGTGAAGACGGCTGCCGCCCCGGGCGTGGCGAAGCTGCGCGTGCACGCTCCGTGCCGGTTCGCCGTGATGCCCGACTTCTTCGGAGACGACATCGTGGTCGACGCGGCGGCGATCTCCATCGGCCGCGCCGAACTGCCGAGCGAGAACTTCCTGCTGCACATGATGCACGGCGGCCGCGCCATCCTGATGACCGTCTCGGAGTCGCGCGAGCACGACATCGGGATTACGCTGTCGGGGTCCGCCCCGCGGAGGATCGAGAGCACCGACGTCTCCTACGGGCCGAAGCCGCGCGTCTGGGTGGCGATCCTCGCCGACAAGGGCATCTGGCATGAGCGCCGGGTCGGCTCGGCGGATGCCGGCAAGGTCCTCAAGCTGGATTGGAGGACGCCCTATCCCGCCCTGTGGCGTGTCGACTGGACCGCGGCGGACGAGCTGACCGACAGTTGGGAGATGCTGCTCCAGCACCCCGAGGGCAAGTACGTGATGCAGCAGTGGTTCGGCCAGGACCCCTCGGAGGGGCAGAGCTTCGGCGAGGAGTTCGGGCCGAGGGACTGGAACAAGCCCGGCCGGAAACGATGGAACCCCGTTCTCGGCAGCTTCGCGTATCCGTGCTGGGTCGACCGGGATCGCCGGGGCTACCTTCAGCCGCTGGCCAAGCGCCGGTACGTCGAGCGCGGCGAGGTGGTCAACTTCGACGGCCCGGCGATCGTCTATCCGATCGACAGGGCCAAGGTCGCGCCGTTCCGCACGCCCATCGACAAGCTGACGGTGGTGGACCTCGTCCGCATGACCTTGGGCGTGGGCCCCTGCCGCTATATCCTGGACCTCGAGGGGCAGAAGAGGAATTCGAAGGGCGTCGCCACGTGCTACGCGCGGGACGTGATCACGGCCATCTACAAGCAGGGCACCCAGCTCGAGAAGGGCCCGGTGATCGAGGAGCAGCTCTCCGCCGCTGTCGCGTTCATCCGCAACGTGCGGGAGCGAATCGATGCGTACGTCGAGTTCGGCCGGGAGACCGAAGCGTACCTGCGGCGGCAGAAGCGCCTGCATCCGGAGCACGCGAAGTTCCTGGATGAGCTGCTGTTGCTCACGAAGAGGCTCGATCAGCTCTTCCAGAGCCGCAAGGCCGGCATCTATACACCGGAGTACGCCGAGAAGGCCGCCAGGGACTTCCGCGGGGACCTGCTGAGGTACACCGGCCAGGATGCGTACAAGAAGTGCAGCACGCACATGAGGATCTTCACGGGGATCGGCGGGAAGCAGGACGGGCTCGTCGCCTCGTGCCGCATGGTCGTGAAGCTGCTGCGGCAGCGTGCCGGCTTCGCCCTGGCGATGGATCCCGAGCTGAAAGGCATCGCGACCGAAATCCGCCTGCGCACGCGGAAGATGCTGCGGAACCCCACCGCCTACGAAGCCCCGCAGCATTGACCGGCCGGACGCCCGGGGCGCTCACTCGCACGTCACGGCGCAGCAGCCCTTCCTCCTGCGTCGCACGGCCGCGCGGATGCCGCGCCGGCGCAGCGCCTGGACCAGCCGCGAGCCGAAGGCGCTCTTGCAGCCGGCCAGGATGGCGCAGGTTGGCTCCGCGGCGCGCAAGCGGCAGAGCTTCTCGACGTTGACGTCCAGGCCCTCCTTCTCCCGCAGCACGGCGAGGACGGCGTCCGTCTCGGCGTCGGCGGGGCCGCCGCGGAACGACGCCGTGTGCGCGGCCCGGAGCGACCCGCCATAGCCGTCGGCGCGGAGGTTCGCCTGCGAGGCCCCCAGGGCGATCCGGTCCCGCGAGACGAGCGTGATGTCCTCGATCGTGGGGGCGATGCGGCGGGCGAGCACCGCCAGGTGGCCCTGGCCCGGGTTGCACGCCACGAGACGCCGGATCGCTCGCCGGCGGCAGGTCTGCACGAAGGCCTCCAACACGGCGTCCGTCGCCCAACTGCGGCTGTCGAACTCGCCAAGGCCGTGCAGCGCCGTCAACTCGTACTCGCGGCCCTTCCAGCGGAAGCGTTCTCGCCCGCGAACGTAGGGCTGCTCCGGCAGTTCCGGCGCCCGGGCGAACGAGTAGCCGTAGACCACGTGGCCCTTCTGCGGGAACTTCTCCCGCAGGCGGACGGCCGCGGTGGAGAGGATCTGGTCGATCCGGTCGGTCAGCGGCTCGACGGCGACGATCCACACCTCCCCGTCGCCGCGGAGGTGGCCGAACGCCCCCAGCAGCAGCAGGCGGTGGACGGTCGGGCCGGCCTTGGCGGGCAGATTGCAGGCGATCGCGTCGTACTTCCGCCCGGCCACGCCGTCGTAGGCAATTCCTCCGGAAGGTGTTACGTGAGCCAGCGCGTTGTCCTCGGCGTTGTGCCGGGCGAACGCCACGGCCAGGGCGTCGCGGTCGATGGCGTCCACGCGCCGGGCGATGCCCGCCTTGGCCAAGGCGGCGCAGACGGGTCCGTAGCCGCAGCCGAGGTCCAGGGCGGCCGGCCAACTCCGCCCCGCGGCGGCCATGCGGCGCAACAGGAGCTGCGTGCCCCGGTCCACCTGGAAGGTGCTGAAGACGTCCACCGGCACGGCCAGGCGAAGGCGATGCCTCAGCAGCTTCACGTCCAGCGTCTTCCGGCGGTAGAGCGCCAGGAGGGCCGGATCCAGCTTGGCGTCGTGTGCCACGTCCATCGCCTGGGCGTCTCCGGGAGCACGGGGGCTTCTTGGCCGTCCCGAGCCCAGTCGGCGGCCTGCGGCCCCGGCCGCCAGGGGCCACCATACCGCAATCGCCCGGCAGTACAAGCCCGCAAGCCGGCGCAGGCATCGGCCGAAGAACTGCGGGGTTTTCTGTTGACTGCCGTGTCGGGGGGTCTATAATCTGTAATTTGCGTCAACAGCGTCCTTTGCAGGAGCTTCCCGCCTGGGGGCTGTTCGGGCACGAGCCCGGTGGCTTCCTGGCAGCGGGGGGTTTCACGCGAGTACAATGGAGTCAAGGACTTAGGCGCGGACCGGACGGGTGCGACGGTCCAATCGGTTGGCCCGTCTCGGCGAACGCTGGTTGATGATGGAAGCATTCAGGTCGGGAGTGATGGACGTGACCACGTGCCTGACCAGGATCCAAGCCGGTGCGGCGACGTAAGCCCATTGCGGCTTTGCCCACCGATGGCGTCTGTGGAGGGACAGGCCCACCGGCAACGGCTCTGAACGGTCGGTTGACTATGCGCCGGGCCCCCTAGGAGGCGAAGGTTGTGGGCGGCCTGGCGGAGACGGGCCGTTTCGACAGGGCGAAACGACGGCTTGGAAAGTGGGTAAGGCGACCCACTTTTTTTGTTGTGCGTCGGGCGGTGCGAGTCGCCATCGCCCGCCCCAGACACTGTGGATAAGCTATGAACCAGGAACTGCTGCGGATCGTCGACGGCCTCGCCCGGGACAAGAACATCGACCGCGAGACCGTCCTGGAGGACCTGGAAGCCGCGATGCTGTCGGCCATCCGCAAGGCCTACACCACCACAGACGACATCTCCGTGGGGATCGACCGGGAGACGGGCGACATCACCGCGATGGTGGACGGCCAGCCCATGAGCATCCGCGACTTGGGACGCATCGCCGCGCAGACCGCCAAGCAGGTCATGATCCAGCGCATCCGCGAGGCCGAACGAGGCAGCATCTACGAGGAGTACCTCGAGCGCCGGGGGCAGATCGTCACCGGGCGGACCGCCCGGTGGGAGGGCGGCTCGCTCATCGTGGACCTCGGGCGCACCGAGGCCATCCTGCCCAAGAGCGAGCAGATCCCCGGCGAGAGCCACATGCCCGAGGAACGCATCCGCGCGCTGGTGCTCGACGTGCGGGAGCAGCCCAGCCAGGTCAAGATCATCCTCTCGCGGACCCATCCGGACTTCATCCGGGCGCTGTTCGACCTGGAGGTGCCGGAGGTGGCCGAGAAGATCATCGAGATCAAGGTCCTGGCCCGGGAGGCGGGCTACCGCACGAAGGTGGCGGTCAACAGCCTCGACGCCAAGGTGGACGCGGTGGGCGCCTGCGTGGGCATCCGCGGCAGCCGCATCAAGAACATCGTCGACGAGCTCAGCGGCGAGAAGATCGACATCGTCCGCTGGAACGACTCGTCGAAGATCCTCATCGCCAACGCCCTGAAGCCCGCCGAGGTGGCGGAGATCGCCCTGTGCTTCGAGCTGGGGCGGGCGACGGTGGTGGTCACGGACGATCAGCTTTCGCTGGCGATCGGCAAACGGGGTCAGAACGTCCGGCTGGCGGCCCGGCTGACCGGCTGGGACATCGACATCCTCACCCCGGCCGAGTTCAACACCGGGCTGGACTTGCTGGAGAAGAGCCTCCGCGAGGTCGAGGGCGTCGATTCGACCACGGTGGACAAGACCATCGCGATGGGGATGGTCAACGTGCTGGACGTGGAGGAGGTCGGGCCCGAGCCGCTGGTCAACGAGTTGGAGATGGACCGCGAGCTGGCCCAGAAGATCGTGGTCCGCTGCGCCGAGGCGGCGAAGGAGCAGGCCGAGCGCCAGGCCGCCGCCGAGCGGGAACGGCGAGAGAAGGAAGCGGAGGCCAGGAAGGCCGCGGAGGCCGAGGCCGCCGGCGAGGCGGCAGCCCAGACGGCGCCCGCCGCGCCCGCCGAGGCGCCCGCCGAGG